>JAEYTI010000044.1 GCA_023434145.1 Chloroflexota bacterium
TTTTTTGGGTTTGGGGCGTTGGGGATCCCCGGCACCACAACGCCCACTACCCCAAAACTTCCCAAAATGAAGTACACACTCCCAAATTCACAAGGATGAAAATAATGATAGGCAACCGCATGGCGACCCGCAAAATCGTCACGATTGGTATTGCGTTGTTCGCGGCACAGTTCACCTGGGTCATCTTTAACACCTATGTACCGATCTTTTTGCAAACAGGCGATCCATCGTTCGATGCCTTAAGAAACAGCGCGGATCAGACCCGCCTGATGAATGGCTTTGGCTTGAGCGCGGTGCAAACCGGTTTCATTATGTCGCTGGATAATATCGCGGCTTTTCTGCTCCAACCACTCACGGGCGTGCTGTCGGACCGCGTTCGTAGCCGGTATGGGCGGCGGCTGCCGTATTTACTCCTGGGAATGCCCGCCGCAGCGTTGGGTATTGCGCTTATTCCGCTGCTGTTGCCAGGAGCAGAGACAGACCGGGCTGTCGTGTTCTATCCTTTTCTCGCCTGCCTGCTGGTCATGGTCGCGGCGATGGCCTTCTGGCGGGCGCCTGTTTTTGCTTTAATGGCGGATCTTACCCCATCGGCAAACCGCTCGCATGCGAATGGAATCTTGAATCTGATGGCAGGGCTGGGCGGAGTGCTGGCTTTTGGAATCGGCAGCCTGCTCTACGCGCTGTACCGCCCATTTCCATTCTGGATGGCAGCACTCCTGCTGGTAGCAGGGTGCGTGCTGATTGCCTGGCGGGTGAAAGAACCGGTTAGCGCAGGTGAGGAACGAGAGAGAAATGCGCCGTCAATCGGAAGCGGACTTTCGGAGTGGTTGCGGTCACTGGGAGCGGACCGGCGCAGAAGTATGGGGCTGCTGGTGGTCGCCGTGTTCTGTGCCATGATGGGCTTCCACCCGATTGATGCTTTTTTTAGCTCGTATGGTGTCAGTGTACTCAAGCTTTCGGAGGCGAACAGTGGGTTAGTGCTTAGCGCTGCCTATATTGCTTTTATCCTGGCCGCCATCCCCGTCGGAGTGGCCGCGGGCAAGATTGGGCGGAAGCGCGTGGTGTTGGCGGGCCTGGTGTTGTTTGCTGCCGCGCTGCTGACCGCGTTTTTTACCCCGTTGGTGTCCGTGATGGTGGTTTTGATGGCCCTGGGTGGGATCGGCTGGGCGATGATCGACATTAATATTTTTGCGATGGTTCTTGATACAGCGGGAAAGGCAGAGAGAAGTGATATCAGTGCGAACATGGGCACGGCAACCGGAGTTTACTTTATTGCCACCACCCTGGCCGCCACACTTGGCCCGGTGCTCAATGGGTGGTTGATTGACCTTTCAGGGCGCAATTACAGCACGATTTTTCTAATCGGCCCGGCGTTCTTTATCCTGGCGTTTGCCTGCGTTAGCCAGGTGAGGCACGGAGAGGCGTATTGATCGATTGGATAGGATCAACAGCAGTCTACTTCAAGACACTTGAGATCGTAAGATGCGATCCTGTGCGCCTGAAGATGCACGCAGGATTGACTATTTTTGTGTTGGTCAATCCTGCTGTGTCGTACTTGGAACCAGTTGTCATGAAAGAAGCGAAATTCCAATCAATATCGTGGGCTTTATTATTTTTTAAGCGTTACTGCTCAACCGAAGGGGTTTGGTTTGAATGGGACGCTCGTATTGCGAGCTACTGCTTCGCCCGCCTGTTAAAGAAGGTCTATCGCCGTTCTGAAAACGGCGATAGACCTTCTTTCGGCTCCTAAAGGAAGCGTTTTCTTCATTGAATTTTGCTAAGGTTTTTGTTGGAAAGCTGGCGCAATCATAAATAAACCAGGTGAAGAACGGGCCATTCTTACCTGTAGATTTACTACTCATTTTTTTAGACTTTTCCAAATCCTAAATATCTGCCCGAAATCGTCTCGGTCTCTGGTATTCGCCCTTTACCGTGTCAAGTACAGGCCCATTCCATTCCACTCCATGGTCGGCCGGTAACAGATTGTATTTCCCGAAATAATCGGCATTTCAGCAGACTTTGGAAAACAATCGGCAATGTGCCATCCAGTGCCTGGTAGTTGAACACGGATTTCTGCCGGCAGGGGATTGCCAAAACTGTGCGTTACAAGCAGCGCTGATTGCCCATCCTCCGAAACACGTAGAATAGCCTGAGCGCCCGCTAGATATCGCCAGTTCGGAGTGATTTGCTGATATAGATGGCTTTTGCCGCGCGCAATCACTGGCGAAACGAGCTGGTAGAAGCGGACGCTTTCCTTAACAGCTTCCCACTGCTCAGAATTTAACGCGGTGATCTCACCGGATAGACACAACCTGCCGAGAAAACCACCCGACAGCAGGTAGACCAGCCGCTCCATGGAATCATTGGCATGCAGTACCGCCCAGAT
The DNA here is from genome assembly GCA_023434145.1 of Chloroflexota bacterium. Classification (GTDB taxonomy): domain Bacteria; phylum Chloroflexota; class Anaerolineae; order Anaerolineales; family Anaerolineaceae; genus DSYU01. The sequence continues at coordinate 2,387 of JAEYTI010000044.1, forward strand.
TTGCGACTGCCTCGGCTGAATTAATCGGTGTAGGTTCGCTGCAATGACCGGGATATCTTTGGTTTCATGCGCATCCGAGAAAGACGCCATACTGGTAAGCCCCATGAAGGAGGGCTCCAGGCGGTGACCGCCCGAAGCGCAGTTCTCAATGACCAGGTCGGGCAGTTCAGCGCGCATTTTTCGGAAAAAATCCTGCACGCACAGCATGTGCTGGCGCAGTCCCTCACCGGCTGATTCGGCCTCGTCTGCTCCTATCCCGATTGTCTCGTTGTAATCGACCTTGATATACCCAATACCATTCTCTCTTAACTGACCGATCACGCGCTCACTTAAATAATCGATCACCCAGGGATCGCGGAAATCCCAAAAATGGCGGTTGGAGGCAGTGATGGGGAACCCATCCCGGTGAAGCTGATGCTGTACATCCTGCTCAAAACGTGCGGACTGCTTGCCAACAACCTCCATTTCAAACCATATCCCTGGGATCAAACCGCGTTCACGGATCGACCGAGCTGTCTCGCCCAGTCCGTGCGGGAACAGGGTTTTATTGGCGATCCAATCACCCTGCCCCAGATCCCAAACGCCTTGGTCATCCTTGTACCAGCCAGCATCGATCACCAGGTATTTGACCCCTGAATCCTGCAGTTGATCTGCCATCGCAACCAGGTCTTCATGCCGGGGGTTTCCCCAACTATAACAATACTCGTTGCAAATTACCGGCAAATCGTGTTCGGTTTCGGGGGCCTCTTCCGCGGCTGGCAACTGCATAGCCACGAGACGAGCACACAAATCATCCAACCCACCTTGTACCGTGCTCACATAGGCAATCGGTGAGGTGAACTGATCCCCCGGGGCAATAATTTTCAACCAGTGCCCAAATTCGCGGTCGGCTAATCCGCCTGAAAGCGCCAGATGGTCATCACGCCGGAAGAATTCCATCTGCCAGGAGGCGGGCGCCGAAAGCTGTGCTCCCCAGAAAACGCCTGCCTCCCGATCTTCAACAGCCGCCCAGGGGAAATAGGTACGTACCGGCATGGAACCGATCTGCCCAAAACGCTCAACCCGTACACCGTGATTGGCCCAGGAGGGTGTGAGCCCAAGGTCTTCTGCCTGGCGGCATTCGTGCCTGCCTTCCGCTGACCAGTAACTACCCATGCGGTGAAGGTAGAGTCGCCCGGGAGCATCATCCTCGGCAAACGGAGAGATTCCACATAACGAAAAACTGGCCAACATTTCGAGTGTGAGCGGATGCGTGGATTGGTTGACGAAGGTTGTAAAAATGGTGACTGCCTCATCTCCCTTGCGAAAGATCAGGTGATGGTCCGCGGCATAGCCGCGCGCGCTGTTCAACCGGGTGATAATTTCGGTTTGATCCTGGCTTTCAACCACTTTTTGGTGATCCAACTGCAAGCTTGAAAGCGAGGCGCTGTTGCGCATAGTTTGACCCTGACAATACTCATCCGTTGGGTCTCCGAGAAGCTTGAATTGAACCAGTGGTTCAAAATACCATGCAGGGATGGAATACCCGGGTAGCATCTCACGATGCTGAACGAGTTTCTCCTCCATCGCGGTGGGATAAATTCTTAGACTGGCATTGTGAGAATCGTCATGCAGTTGATACGCTATGGTCATGTCACCGAACACGAATTTCGCTAGTGAAGATACTTTAGCCATACACCATTCCCTAATCTAGGGCAGCTTATCATGCGCCCACAGGCCGAAGATCGGCAGAGGATTCATCTCGCCGCGCAGCGCGTTGACAATACCAATTACCCAGGCAATTACACTAAAGCCAGCCGCAGCAATAACGATGGTGAATAGGGTCACGCTCACCGTTGAACCAAAAGGAAGCCAGGCAATCAACCAGCCGATCCCTGCCCATCCGGTAAAAACCGCCACGAGGAAAAGAACGAGGCCAATCGATTGGCGCAGATGAAAGCGACCAAATTCATCTTTATTGGCGACCAGAAGAATATAGATCCAACCAATGACTGGAATATAAGCAATGGCGGCATTGATTTGACTTGTGTATGATCCCATTCTTATTCGATCCCTTTCAGGTTCAGCTCATTTGCAAAGAGACATGCGGCAAAGTGACCTGGATTGACCTCCTGCAAAGCCGGCACGGTCTGGCTACACTCCGGTTTGGCAAAGCGGCAGCGCGGGTGGAAGATACAACCAGAAGGTGGGTTTGCCGGGCTGGGCACTTCGCCTTGCAGTTGAATGCGCGTATGTCGAATATCTGGATCAGCCGGTGGGATGGCAGAGAGCAGCGCTTCCGTATAGGGATGCAGCGGGTTCCGCAGCAGTTCATTGGTATCAGCCAGCTCAACGATCTTGCCAACGTACATCACCGCGATCCGGTCAGAAATATGTTCAACCACCGATAGATCATGGGCAACAAAAATCAATGTCAGGCCGAGTTCGGCTTGCAGCGACTGGAGTAAGTTCAGTACCTGAGCCTGCACGGATACATCCAGCGCAGAAACCGGCTCATCGGCAATGATCAGGCGCGGATTGAGAGATAGGGTGCGGGCCAGCCCAATTCGTTGGCGCTGGCCACCTGAGAACTCATGCGGATAACGGCGCATGTAGATCGGATCCATACCCACTGCACGCATGAGTTGCGCAACACGTTCTTCAGCTTCGCGTCCATGGGCGATGTCATGAATTTCCAACGGCTCACTGATCAAGTCTTTCACCGTCAGGCGCGGGTTCAATGAGCTGAATGGATCCTGGAAGATCATGCGCATTTCACGACGCAGTGGTTTCATGTCACGATGCTTGATCCGGGCAAGATCAACCCATTCGCCACTCTGGCGGTGGTAGCGGATCTCTCCAGAAGTGGGATCGTACAACCGCAGGATTGTGCGCCCAACCGTTGTTTTTCCGCAGCCGCTCTCGCCCACCAGCCCTAATACTTCTTTCTCGCGCAGGGTAAAGCTTACGCCATCAACTGCTTTCACATGGCCGACGGTGCGCTGCAGTAAGCCGCGGATGATCGGAAAATGCATTTTCAGATCTTTTACTTCGAGGATAAGGTTGTCGGTTTTTTGATCCATGTTACTTTTTTACCTGGATAATTTCTTCTTCCATGATCAGGTCCGGATCTTTCCAGCCTTTTAGATCCATCAACTGTTGGTTGGCACGCCGGTACACAAGCCGAACAGTGACCTTTGCTGCCTGACCGGCCGGCAGATTGAAGGTATAACGGGTGGTATCAGATGCCATGGCTGCCAGGCGTGTGTCTTCCACAATCGTTACCGGTCGCCAGTAGGCTGCCGTGGGTGAAGCGCCTGTCCATTCATCGCGCAGCAGTTTCGCAAAGATTTTGCCAGGCTGCCCGGCAAAATCACCGGCGCGCTCGGTAAGCTTTGGCCCCTGACGCAGGTTTACGATTTTTCCCGAGGCGTCTTTCGCTTCAACAACCAGGATCATCTCGCGCATCGGAGCATCGGTGGGTACATGATGCCCGGTTTTGTCATTGGTGACGGTGACTTCCACCAGCAGCTTGCTTGTGCTGCGTGAAGTTCTGGTTGTCATGGTCACTGCATTTTGCATCAAATCCAGGTCGCTGGCGCCGGGCATATCATGGTTATGCAGCTCGACATAATCACGCTCGATGCCACCCTTGTCGGCAAACACAGAAACTTTGGTGTCAAGAACGGGCATATGGCAGTCCTGGCAAGTCTGCCCGGTTTCTGGATCGCTGTACGGGCTGTCTAACCACTCGCCGTACGAATTATAGATTACTACTCCGCCCTTGACATCGCCGTTGCCCACAATCCCGCCAAACACTCCATAATGGCACGGGGCGCAATATTCGCTTTCGGAATACAGCGGTGCGTAGCTGACCCGCCGCGATACATCACCGAATGGGCCAAAAAAGACCTGCTGGTCCTCTTCTGGCCGGTAGAGTTTCATCGACAGGATGCCGGGCATATCGGCTTTGGGCAGGTTTGTGTGCGGGTCAAGGATCACTGCGCCGATTTTATGGCAAAAATCGCAGTTAATCCCTTCGGCGGCATCTCCAGATAGGTGCAGCGGGCTGACCCCGGCATCCATCGTGGCGGTGGTGGCACGCTCAGAGGTGAGTGTGGTATGGCAGCCGGACCAGCCGCAGTTTTTCGTGTTTGAGATATTGGCTGCCAGGGGGGTATGACAGGAAGCGCAGTTTCCATCACGGTTGGGTTCGTCCAGCTTATAGCCTTCGCCGTAATAGGGTTTGCTCAGATCGGGTGGCAGCGCCTCGCCTGCACCGTAGGTTGTACGCTGGCCAACCTGGCCGGCCAGGTTGGTTCCACGATAGATTGATATGAAACGTGGGTTGACCGCAGACTGAGAATGCGCGTCTTTTTCCCATTCTGCATTTTCGCGGTGGCATAACGCGCAGCTGTCCGATCCGGTGACTCCTTCGAACGAAAACCAACCATATTTGTAGTTATCTCTGGCGGGCACCGGTTTCATGGTGATGTTTACCTGGGCGGGCATGCCTTTCCAATCCTTAGAACTTGGATCGAGGATGATATAGCCCACCATATACATCGGCTTATAGGCTGTAATGGTCACCGCACCGGCCCAATTGATCCCTTTCAACGTATAAGCGCCATTTGCGGCCGTGGTTGTTTTGTTGTCAACCCCCTTTACCTGAACTGTCACCCCTGCCAGCGGCCCATTTGCATCTGAGACGATCCCGCTGATGGTACTCGGCAGAGCCTGATGATCGGTCTGAACGCCGTTCCAACTGGCGCTGGCGCCTCCCCACATCAGGCCAAGCATGACGAACAGCAGAACCGCGCTACAGTAGTGAATGTGGAAAAATTTACGCATCCATTCCTCCTAGCGAGTGGCGTAGGGGTCAGCCGCATCGCGCAGGCCGTCGCCTAAGAAGTTAAAGCCTAATACCGAGATAACGATAAAGGCGACCGGCGAGAGAATCCAACTGTTCGATCCAAGGGTCTGGATGTTCTGCGCGTTACGCATCATCAGGCCCCAACTGATCAACGGCTCGGTGATGCCAATGCCGAGGAAACTGAGGAAGGACTCGGCCAGAATCACGCCCGGCACGGTCAGGGTTAAGATCACGATGACATGGCTTAGGGTGTTCGGATACAGGTGGCGGAAGATGATGCGCGTGTCTGAAGCGCCCATTTCTTTGGCCGCCAGGATGAAGTCTGTTTCGCGCAGGGATAGCACCTTGCCGCGTACCTCGCGGGTCAGGGTTGTCCAGGAGAGCAGCGCAAAGATCATCGACATCATCACGAACACGGAGAAGGAATCAGCCGTTTTGGGAACCAGGGCCGCCAGAGACATCCATAACGGAAGCTGCGGGAAAGCGTTGACGAATTCAACAAAGCGCTGCATGGCATTGTCAACCCCCCCGCCGTAATAGCCCGAAACCACCCCCATGATTGAACCGATCGTGATGCTGATGATGGTGCCAAACAGGCTCATGCTTAACGAGATCCGCCCGGCTTCGCAGGCTTTCCCAAACAGGTCGCGGCCCATCTTATCGGTACCGAGCATATTGAAAACACCACCGGCTTCCACGCCAACCAGGTGTATATCGGTGGGGATGATGCCCAATAGTTTATAAGGCCAGCTGCGCACAAAGAATTTCAAGGGGTAAATCTGCTCCTTGTTCTCCTGCCAGGTGACCTCAAATGTCTTCATGTTGATGGTGTTTTCGAGGTTATAAACAAATGGGATCAGGTGAAACTTCCCCTGCTCATCGATGAAATGGACCTGTTGGGGCGGCATATAAGCGGCTTTCAGATCCAGTTCATAAATGTTGCCGGGTGAGAAAAACTCGGCAAACAGGGCCAAAATGACCAAAGCCAGCACCATCAGGCCGCCAACGATCGAAATTGAGCTGCGCCGAAAACGACGCCAGACGAGCTGAAAGTAGCTCTCGCTGACATCGTTATCGATAAAAATCTTTTTGGAAGGTTGTCTCTTTTTCGGCTCGATATCTGTCGTCTGACTGTTTGGAATTGAGGGGGTTACACTACTCATTCGGCTCACTCCATGACCTTAGTAGCTATCCATAAAATATTGCTTTTGTTTGTTGATTGGGTGGCTACGCCATCCAATCAACAAACAAAACTATTTTCGGATAGGTTCTTAGCTATACCGGATACGTGGATCGAGAACAGCCAGAAATAGATCCGATATCAGGTTGCCCAACACGATCAGCACACCGTACATTAGCAAAAAGCCGCCGGCAATATAGATATCTTGCTGCACCAGCGCAGCATAAAACAACGGGCCCATGGTGGGCAGGTTAAGCACAATCGCAGCTTCCATCTCGCCCTGCATCATATAGGGCAGTACTGTGCCCTGGTAGGCAACAATGGGATGAAGTGCATTCGGCACCGCGTGCTTCATCATCACCACGTTTTCTTTTAAGCCCTTCGAGCGGGCGGTGGTCACATACTGAGCGCCCAAAACGTCGAGCAAGTTCCCGCGCATAACGCGCAGGTTTCTCGCCACGCCGCCCAGGCCGGCAATCACCAGCACCGGCCAGATGTGTTTGAACATGTCGATCACCCGATCAATAGACCACGGGGCCATCACGTACTGGGGCGAGAAAAATGAGACGATACTGGGCTGCTTAAAGTTGAACACCAGTACGTACAGGATGATGATTGCGATTGAAAAGCGGGGGACTGAGGTAAAAATGAAGGCCAGTACCGACGCAAGGTTATCCCAAAAACCATACTTGCGGGGTGCGACGAATATCCCCAGGCCGATGCCTATGATCGTCGATATGGCGTGACATAACAATGCCAGCATCAGGGTTTTCGGCAGGCGTTCGGCAATTAATTCACCTACATCGCGGCGGTATGAGAATGAATATCCGAACTTCCCTTCCGTCACCATTCCCTTAATCCACAATCCGAATTGCACAATCACCGGTTTATCCAAATCATACCGCTTGCGGACAATGTCGGCGGCGGCCTCAGCATCCGGCTCAGACATGCCGGACTGGTTGATCAGGTATGTTTTATACGTGGTCGCAAAATCACCAGGGGGCATCTGGATGATGATAAACGAGACGAGGCCGACCCCTATCAATAAGAAAAAAGCGGTAACCAACCGGCGTAGAATGTAATATAGCATGGCAACTCCAGGATGCGGTTTTCATTCTGCGAAACCGGGAGGGGCTGAGGCTGGCGTAGCAGGTTTTCTGTGGCATCTACCTTCCGGCGGTTGCCAATTTCCAGGAACCGAGCTTCGTCAACCTCAGCCACCACCGAGGTTTGTGTTACCGGCCTGGCACGCCGGGCCGGTAACGGTTTGAATCTGTTTTACTTGTAAACCGGGATAACCTCAGGGCGGTTCTGGGCTTCCTGTTCACCTTCAGGCGTCCAGATCGCGTCTAACAGGATGGCATCTTCCACCCAGGTGTACATGAAGGCCGGTGTGCCGGAGGGGATGTTCTTGGAGCGCTTGGCAAGGCCAAGACCATAGCGGCCAACAAACACACCAATGTCGTACACATTCTCGGTCCAGACTTTGTTGTATTCCGCCATCAGCGCGCGGCGGGCATCTGGATCGAATGTCGAGCGGTATTCCTGAACGATCTTGACCAGCTCTTCCTCGAACGGCTGCAGTTCGCGGGGTTTATCACCTTCGCGGTGCTTGGTGAATTCCTTGGCAATCGGGGCCAGGCTGGCGATCTGCGTGAAGGGCAGCGCCATGGCCTGCCCGCCGCGGAAGACTTTCATATCCCAATTGCCGTTCTGGTCGGTTTCGGTGCTCGCACTGCTGGTGAGGATGCGGTAGTTGATCTTGATGCCAACCGCGCCCCACTGGTTCACCAGGGCTTCGGCCACGCTCTGGGTTTCCATCGCGTCTTCTGAGGCGTTGAGCTGCAGGATGACGTTCTGACCAGCCATGGGGCCTTCCGTCCAGTTCAACACGCCGTCGCCGTCGGTGTCTTTGAGGCCCATTTCAGCAAACAAGGTCTTGGCCGACTCAACATCGTATGGATAGTAAACAACCGATTCGCGATCAAATTCGGGGGCTCCCGGATACAGGCCGCCGGCCCAGGCGCGCAGGAACGGACCGCGCATGATGGATTGAGCAATGCCTTCGCGATCCGTCGCGTAGCTAAGGGCCTGGCGGAAGCGTAGGTCGCGCATAAGCTGGCGAACGGCCAGGTCGCGATCATCTTGAGCGCCGTAGTTGGCCGACATATTCATGGTGACGCCGTAGCCGAGGGTCTCAGGACCCCAGGTGATCTGGAACTTGGCATTCGCGTCTTCAGCCGACTTCATCACCTCGACGAAGGTCGAGGGGTTTTCAACGTTCATGTGGTCGCAGTCGCCGGAGATTGTGCACAGGTCACGGCCAACACCGCTGGGGCCTTTGCGATACTGGATTTCATCCATGTATGGCAGCTGATTCCCCTCCTCGTCCACTTTCCAGTAGTAGGGGTTGCGGCGCAAGATCATCAGTTCGTCGGTCTTGTACTCGATCGGCACCCATGGGCCAAGTGTCACCAGCGGCAGCGCGTTTGGCGGCATCGCATTTTCGAAGTCTTCGTAGGTTGGCTTCGGCTCCTTCGTGCTGTAGGCCGGGTGGAACTCTTCGAGAACATGCTTGGGGGAGACGATGAAGCTCTCGTCATCCATCATGTAATACACATCCATCGGCTTGGAGACCGGGAAGGTAAACTTGATGGTGTAGTCATCCACCGTTTCCATCTTCGCTTCCATGCCATCCCACGTCCATGCGCTGATCTTGGTCTGCGCGTTCACGTTCGGATCGACCACAAAGGCATCCCAGGTAAACTGCACATCAGCGGCCGTGAAGGGGGTGCCATCGGACCATTTTGCGCCTTCGATCAGGTGCATGGTCAGTTCTTTGCCATCGGCAGACCATTCCCAGCTCTTGGCCAGCTCGGGGAGGGGTTCAATATCCTGGGTAGCACGGTACAGCGGGCCGGTCTTTACCAGCGAGCCGTAACGGGTGGTGTATGACTCGATGCCGAACCAACCCGCGCTGACCTGGGCCATGGTATTCCAGCCGGCGGTCGGGCAGGCCGAGAACGCGCGCCACACATCGCCATACGTACCAACGCCATCCGACATCCCACTGGTCAGATACACCTGGGGTTCCTTGGGCAGGCGTTCCGCAACGGGCGGCAGTGTGCCGTCGGTCACGAACTTGTCAAGCCAGGGTGCCTGTTTGTATTCGGGATAGGATTTGTAGGTAACGATCTGGTCGATCGGCAGCCGTTTCACTTCCAGGCCGCCTACTCCAATTTCATTGGGTTCGGGATACGCAATCGGGCCCATTACCTGCCCAGGGGCAGCCGGGGCAGTGGTGGCAGTTGGGGCAGCAGCAGCCTTTGTGGCAGTCGGGGCAGTGGCGGCAGTCGCCTGGCCCTCAGGTGCCGTGGTTGGAGCAGCGGTCGGAGCGCATGCAGCCAGGACCGCCCCCGCACTACCTAGCATCGAGAGTCTTAACATTTCACGTCGGGTAAGCTTACGCATGAAGGTATTCTCCTCGTTTGGTTCTCGTACGGTTTTTTGATAACTCAATCTGAAAACAACGCAGATGCGTTTGAAGCAGGCACTTCCTTCATTTTCTTCTCCGCGAGATATCACCTCCTTGTTGGCCGGACGTAGAGCCAGCAGGCTACTGTGTGTCCGGGAGATATTTCAAGCAGCTCAGGTTTCTGTTCTCGGCATACTGGTAAAACACGGGGGCAGCGTGCTGCGAAAGCACAACCTGGGATGATCTCCATGGGCGAGGGCACCATGCCGTGGATCGGCACTAGCACCTGCTTGTCTTTTCGGCCTAAAACCGGCACGGAATGCAGCAGGCCAACCGTATAGGGATGGAGCGGGTTGTGGAACAGTTCGCTTGTTTCTGCCTGCTCTACGATTTTTCCCAGGTACATCACGGCTACCTCGGCAGCCATCTGAGAAACAACCCCCAGGTTATGGGTGATGAGGATGATTGAGGAGTTAAAATCTTCCTGCAACTGGCGCATCAGATCCAGAATCTGGGCCTGAACAGTCACATCCAACGCAGTGGTTGGCTCATCGGCAATGAGAATGGAAGGATTGCAAGAGAGTGCCAGGGCAATCATTACACGCTGTCGCATGCCCCCGCTGAGCTGGTGAGGATACTCATGCAGGCGCTGTTTCGGTGCGCTGATCTGTACCCGCGTCAACATCTCTAACGCTCGATCCATCGAATCTTTTTTTGAGAGTTTTTGATGGAGCCGGACCGATTCTGCGATCTGTTCGCCCACTGTGTAAAGGGGGTTTAAGGATGTCATCGGTTCCTGGAAGACAACGGCCACTTCGCCGCCGCGGATCTCGCGCATGATCTGCCCGCGTGGATCAAGTTGTGCGATGTCAACCACATCATTGCTTTTCGTGCGCTGCAAAAGAATTCTGCCTTCAACAATTTTCCCGGGGGGCTCTGCTAACAAGCGCATGATCGACATGGCGGTAATGCTCTTGCCACAACCACTTTCACCAACCAACCCCAGCGTGGTTTTCCCAGGTAAAGTCAGGTTCACGCCATCAACAGCACGCACCACGCCTCTTTCCAGGAAAAAGTACGTTTTTAAGTTATGAATTTTGAGCAGAACATTGGAATTGGGGTTTGTTTGCTGGGTCATGAAGCTCCACAATGCAAATAAAAAACCGGATTTTGCCCTATCCTAGAAATTTCGCCAGCGTACGTTGCAGCGTATTGCGTAATTCATCTGGCAGCACGGGCTTCGTCAAGAACACGGTCGCCCCTGCTTCCAGACCGCGTTTCTTTTCATCAGAGGAACTGCACAGAATGATCGGAAAACGATTGGACTTACCAGGCAGGTGCATGGTCGCAATCAACTTCCATCCATCACCGTTTGACAAATTTGGTTCTAAAATCACGGCGCTGATGTGGAGTGTTTGCAAAATTTCTTCTGCCTGGATACGCTCCTGGCATATGACCACGTGGTAATCGGTATTTAACTCCCGCTGATATAGCTTTAAGGTGGGGAGATCATCATCAATGAGCAGGATGAAAAGCTTTTTATGGGACATAAAGACAGGAGCACCGTGATTTCCTAAGTCTCAGTGTAGACAAAGGGGTGCATCCTGTCTTGGATTTATGTAAGATGAACTTTAAATTATGTAATAGGAGGATTTATATAAAAAATATAGGAAACTTATCGAGTCTGCTTTAGCCGATACTGCTGTGGAGATACTCCGACCAATTTATGGAAGACCCTGCTGAAATAGGCCGAGTCATTGAACCCAACTTGTGTAGCAATTTGTGTAATACTGGTCGAAGTGCAGACTAAGCGTTCCTTAGAATCTTCAATCCGCAGACGATTTAGCGCTTCCCATGGAGAAATTCCAAGGTCCTGGTGGAAGATCTGGCTCAAGTAGTTTTCGGAAACGCCCACTTCATCTGCCAGTTCTTTACGCGTAATCGGTTGGGTGGAGTGCTGCTGTAAATAAACCAGTGCAGTACGGACCAGCCGGCTGGTGGGTTGGCTAAGCGATTCTTTCTCACCGGGGGAACGTTTCAAAATATCAACGATCTCTTCAGGATTGACGAGCCACTTTGGATGCAGTTTCACCCGAGCATAATCCAGGCGCTGTACATCCTCAAGCGTCAGTTTTTTTCCGGTGATTACCACGACAGGAAGGTGCACCGTGGCTCGATTCGAGCGGAGATGCTCAAGCACGGTGAAACCATCCATTTCGGGCATCATCAAATCGAGCAAGACCAGTGACGGAATTTCTTTCTCGATTGCTTCTAATGCGCGTGCGCCATTCCCTACCGCCAGGCAGCGAAAATCTGGGAGAGATTGCGTCACAACTTGCTGGTAGAGCGTGCGGCTTTGAGCATCATCATCGACAATTAACACCATGCCTCGAGCATCCCGCTCGTAAATGCTCTCGATGAACTCGGTAAGTGATTGGCAGTGGACAGGTTTGATCAGCACATTCGTCAAATCAGCCGGAGTTTCTGGTTGAAAACCTTCTTTCTTATACAGAATAAATGGCAGGTGGCTGTATTGCGGTCGTGAATGAACATGCTGGACCAACTGCCAGTCGGCGGGACTGGCAGTATCTACATTCCACACAAGCGTCACCGGGGAGCAGCTTGCCATGCTTTTCTCCAGGGCATCTTCACTGTCAATCTGGTGAATTTCTAAACCCTGGCGGCTGGCAATCCGCTCGACCTCGTGCGGTAGAGCGTTTTGTGTACCGAGCACAAATAACCCACGCGCATCACCACTGTGTAGCGGCATCTCGAGCTGCTTGGCGAGACTGGGCAACGGCAGATAAACATGGAAGGTACTGCCCAGTTCGGGCTGGCTTTCAAGTGAAAGGATTCCGTGGTGCAGCGCTACTATATAACGGGTAATACATAATCCCAATCCAATCCCATCTGTGCGGCGCGTGCTGCGATTGAAGGTGATAAACGGTTCAAAGATCTGCTCCTGTTGTTTAATCGGGATGCCTGGTCCGGTATCCTGAACCCACAGGTGTAAGTGAGGTGGTTCTACTTCCGCACCCAGGGTTATATGCCCACTGTGTGTGAACTTGACCGCATTACTCAACAGATTGAGCACAATCTGGCGCAGGCGAACTGGGTCGGCCACGATCACCGGCAGCCAATCGGGAATTTCTAATCGCCATTCCAGGTTTGGGTTTGGCTGGACGCTGCTGGAAAAAGAGGTGAAAACCTCTTTCAAAAACGGTTGTGGGTCGATGGTCTCTGGAAACAGGCTTAATTCGCCAATCTCCGCGCGTGATAGGTCGAGCAGATCATTAATAATATGGATTAAGTGATCCCCACTCTGATAGATGTATTGTAAATCGCGCAGTAGGCCATCTGGCAGCTGAGTGTTGTAGGGTCCTGGAGTTTGCATTGCCGAGCGTGAATAGCCCAGGATGACATTGAGCGGGGTACGCAGTTCATGGCTGACATTGGCCAATAGACGTGTTTTGAGTTCATCGGCTTTTTCAGCCTGCTGGCGGGCGCTAACCGCCTCTGAGTATAATTCGGCATTGCGTACAGCGATGCCCAGGTAATCTGATAAAGATTGTAATCCGGTGATCTCCTGGCTGATATCAAACACCGGGTGGTTACTATGCAAATCTAGTACACCCAAGATGTTTTGACCAAGGCGAATTGGCATCAAGACCCGGGCGCGCGTGTCCGGATAAAGTGGATCGATTGGGTAACGCTGGCTGATTTTCGTATCAGGGATACAGACCACCTGGCCATTCCGTAAGGTTTCTTGCAAAAGGGTTGACTGGCGGGCTGCAACCAGGGCGATCGGTAAGTCAGCAGGGTAGGATCCTTCCAAGTGCAAGGTGATATCCTTGTTCGTTGCCAAAAAAACGTGCACCAGGTCGAACCCATAATGCAAATGGATCAACTGCGCCACTTCCTGGGCGAGTTGTTTACGATCGAGGATGACTCCTACCCGTTGGTTGATTGCACTACTGGTTTCTAACTGCCGTACCCGATTCTTTTGTTGGTTGCGGTTTACTCCCACCAGCTTGGTGGGCAGGCTTGCCGTTGCGATCAATTTGGGTAGGGCAAACTGCGCCACATTGTCACGAGTGATAATAAACGAGGGCAGGTTAAAGTCCGGTAAGGGCTTTACACCCTGCACGGCTTTCATGACCGCTTCAACCGCAAGGCGGCCGATCTCCTGGGCATGCGGCCCAATCGTTGCCGTCATACGGCCCTCGGCAATCGATGCCATTGCCAACGCATCTCCATTGATGCCAACGATGATGGTCGCTGGATCAAAGCGCCCCATTTGGATCAGCACATCGCGGGTAACCAGCGCCATAGAGTCCGATAAACCATAAATTGCCTGGAATGGCTCTAGATTGGTTCGTAAGGCAGCGCTGACTTGTTTATATGCAATATCATAATCCCAATCGGCAGGCAGCCAGCGGACGGAAATTTGAGGGAAATTCGCCAGAGCGTCATAAAAACCCCGGATGCGTGACTGGCCTTTATCATGTCCTACATCTACAAAACCACCTACTCCTAATACTTCACCCTGCCCACCCAGTTTTTCGGCAATAAATTTGCCTGCAAGACAGCCGCTTTCGTACAAACCGGTGAGGCAGGCAAATAAGGGATGTTTAAAGGTGTGCTCACCTAAACTGATAACTGGTATCCCATAGTCGGTCAGGCTCCGAATCACCTCAATTGGCATTGTTACGAAGATAAAGGCATCCAGTTCCAGTGCTAGCAGCTGGTCGACCAGCCGGTCGAGATCCATGGTGAAGTAAATTTTGTTGGATTCTCCAATCTCCAGTGGAACCAGCGTTACGTTCTGGCGTTGGAGAAGATGACAGACAACTTCGTTCGCCTCTACCCAGTATGGGTCATAAGGGCCGATTTCAACGCCAATGCGATACGGTTCCTGGGGCAAAGGTGATAAACCTCGTTTAGGGGATCGATAGAAAAACGGATTTGATATCTCAATTATATAGCAGCTATTTCAATTATGTCGATCTAGGCTGCTTCAGCATCCGAATCTGGGGTGAAAAGGTTGATAACCGGACACTTTTTGTTTCCAACAAAGAGAAGGGGACCGGGATAAGTAGCTCCTCATTTAGGAGGGGATCGAGCAAAGCCAGTCCCAAACAGATACAATTGCACGATGTCTGCTTGATGGTACGATACATGCTACGATTTTCACCCACGGCTACACCCCTGTTCTTCCTTGGCGGGAAAAACCATAGTGTACCGTAACTAGCAGTCGTCACTGGTTAAAGTGCCCGGTAATCAAATCTTGCTTCATCCCCATAACCATCCACGTCAAGAATGAAAAGTCATTAGCGGTATAGTCATTCCTCTCCGCCCACATTCGAAATGGATAAAGTGGCGCAGTGCCGTACGCACAATTCGTTCCTCCACCTTGACCACAGATGAAAATTATCTTATCGAAATTTGATCTACCAAGATGACCTATCCATACAGGAATCCGCCCAGCAGCACCCAAGCAGGCTTCTTCCCCACCCCTTTCTCCAATCGCCAAAAGTGGGAGTGGTTATTCTCGATCAAAACTTGCACTGATCCAATGGCGACCTGCTCTTCTCTCCTGAGAGCAGGTCGTCATTTATTTGGGCAAAACGAAGGTGGATAATTCCACAGCAAAATTATCAAAACCAGCCGCTCTGAACGCTCTCTTCTATATTTATAATTTCAGTATCGTTGTTGGGTGGTCGACTTTGTCGACCACGCAACAACGATACGAAGTACGAGTAGCTTTTTAGCGCATCAGCACCGGTAGATATAGGAATTTAATTCCCGAGCCGATTGTCACCTGGACGTTATCAATACCCCATAGCGCGCCTTCCGGCAGGCCAGCGCCGCGAAAGGTGACATCCAGCAGGCTGCCGGTATGATCAAAGCGCATGACCATGCGGTAGCGGCTGTCGGCAGTATCCGTATACCCGAGCGCATTGGTGTTTGCCGCACCTGTCTGCCCAGGATAAGCACCTTCTGGGTAACCACGCGGATACGCCTGTTCGCAGCTCGAGTCATTGCAGAAGGTTGTGTCCAGGAGGGCAGGCTGGCCGGTTTCGCCAAAAAACCAGCGGCTTGGGTTTTCCGGGTCAGCGGGATTGTTACCCGACCAGGGGCCTACTACGTACAGGTCGAAAGCAACCTCCACCCACTTGTGGGGCGTCAGATCACCGACCTGCAAGCGAATCTCGCTGCTGCCAGCAAAATCGCCCAGGTAGGTGATCTCTGAGGGCGCTGTTGTGCAGGTACCCGCGCTCCAGGCGGCATCTCGAGCCGAGCAGTCGAAGTCATCCGTAAAGATGACCGTTTGGTAAGCGACCGGAATAGTCAGCGCGGCAGTGTTATTGGCCGGCGCAAGCTCGGGCCAGTTCTCTAAAAGCGGCTGGACCTCGACAGAGGTGGATAGGCTTTCAACACCAAAGGGAGGCAGTGTTCCGGTCAGCGTCAATGCCTGGTCAACGCCCGGATCAAGCATCGCCAGGCTGCATGTCAGCGTCCCTTCCAACAACGTGCAGTCATCGATGCCCGTCCAGGTTATATCCACCAGCTCCGGTGGCACCGCTATGGCAGCCTGCACGGAGGGTACCGAAAGCGCACTGAGGTTTTGGAAAGTATAAACAAAATGGAATGAATTATCCAGCATGGCAACCTTTCCGGCTGGAGTAATGCGCACTGCCAGATCCGCCCCTGTTATGCGCAGGGTGTAGGCCTTCTCCAAAACCAGGGGAATTGGGCGAGCACTCGAAGGTGTATCTTCCCAGCGGATCACAAACGGGTAATCTCCGGGAACCAGCGGTGTACCATACAATTTCACCCCCGCCGGGCTCAACGTGACTTCCATTTCGATGCCCATGGGAAGCTGCCCCGTGGGCTTGCTGCCCTGGTACGGCCGATTTCCTCCGGTTGGGTTAAAGGCAAATTCCCAGGACCGGGCGGCGACTAGCTCGGTCTGGTCCAGCGCGCTGACAAGGATTTGCGGCGCTTCTCCAGACAGATTGCCGCCCCAACAGGTCAGCCTTGGGCCTTCGGGAGCATCGCGCAGTGCGCAGGAATGGTCGCCGGCCGAGTCCAGGGTGGCAAAAACACCGTACGGAGCATTGGCTTGTAGGTCCGCATTCTGGCCCCAACACAGCACCTGCCCGGCCTGTTCCAACGCGCAGGTGTGTTCGTCACCCACGCTGACCGACCGGAACACGCCGCTTGCAGGCGCATCCGTCTGGCCGCTGGTGTTATCTCCCCAGCAGAGCACTTCTCCTGCCTGGTTGATTGCGCAGGCATGTCGATTCTCCACACGCACCTGGGTGAACGAACCAGCCGGAGGCATACCGATTCCGCCCCAACAGGCAAGTTCGCCCGTCGAGCGGATACCGCACGTGCGCGCGTCAGCCGCTGAGAGCGCAATAAATACCCCCGGCGGCGGGCTGGCCTGTCCCGCGGTGTTATCGCCCCAGCAGAACACGGCCCCATTTAATTGGATTGCGCAGGCATGCGCAGCCCCAACCGCCAATCCCAGGTATGGGCCATGATTCAATACGGCCGCAGCGGTGGCGGACGGGCTGATCCCGTCCCGGCAGCGCGCGTGACCATCCAATCCAAGCCCACAGGCCAAATTATCGCTTACATCCAGCGCTGTTAATGGAACCGCCAGCCCGCCTGCTGTACACCCAGTTCCCAGGCAGACACTACTGCCGTCCGCGAAGTGTAAATAGGTTTTCTGCGCGCTGGTGCGCACCTGCGGTGCATGGGCAAAGGCGGTGATATTAACAGCCTGCGGCGCAGTGGTGCTGCCCGGCAAGAAATGATGATCGCCCGGGTAGACGGCGCTTAATTCTTTTGCTCCGCTGGTGGTAAAGAAGATGGTACAGATTCCCTCACTTACCCCATCACCTACAGCCAGGGCAGCCTGGCAGGTTTTGCCATCCGAGCTTTGTACTGTGACCGTTCCTAACGGTGGGGTGCTGAAGAAGTTTCCCGGCGTTTCACGGACCTGCACCTGCACTGTGACCGGCTTGCCCACCATGCCAGCCAGTGGTGTAACGGATTGAATTTGCACGCTCACACTAGAACGGACGATGAGCTGATAGCTGGCTTCCGCCATGAGTGCGGGAGTTACGCCGCCCTCGATGGCCTGTACCGTGAAGTTATAGTCCCCGGCATCGACTGGCGTTCCGCTAATGAATCCCTTACTGCTCGAATTAACAATATGCAGCCCATCGGGCAGCGTGCTGCTCGTATAGCTAAACTGACCGGTCCGCCCGCCGCTGGCTGTGATTTGTATGCTGGTATTTTCGCCAGCGCTGATGCTGCCCAGTGCAGTGGGTGCGATGGTAACGGTAGGCGCCTGTCCCCAGGCATTGCCTCCCCAGCACTGCAAGATATCACTTTCGAGTGTTTCGTCTTTCTCGCGGATGCCGCAGGAATGGTCTCGCCCGGCGCTCACCGATCGAAACGTATAGGCAGGGGCAGCCGCTTTGCCATTTGCCGTGTCACCCCAGCAAACGACTGTGTCATCACCATCATTTGGATCTGTATCGCCATCATTCACCCGCACCGCGCAGGCATGTGCGTATCCCGCGTCGAGCGCGCGAAAGCTACCCGCCGGCACGCTGCGAATCGAATCGATAACGCCCGTTCCCCCCCAACAGGACAGCCCGCCGCCGGAGCGTATTCCGCAAGTGAAGGTGCCGCCAGCGCTGATGCTTGTAAAGGCTTCAGCGGGCGCAGACGCCTGACCATAGGTATTCTGACCCCAGCAGGTAACTCTGCCATCGCTTTTTAAGGCGCAGGTATGGTTATTTCCGGCACTCATGGCCGTATAAACAGAACCGGAAGCGGGAACGGTAGTCCTGCCATCCGCGCTGTTCCCCCAGCACGATATCCGCGTGCCATCCGAGGAAAGCGCGCAGGCATGCATGGAGCCAGTGGCTACCTGGGCAAAATTTGTCCCCGTGACCGGATTGTTCAGCCCATAACCATTCCAGCCCCAACAATAAACGGCGGCGCTGAGGGTCCTCCCACAGGCAAACGCATCCGAGGCGCTGATCTGGCTGTAGATGCTCTCTTCCGGCGCCGTCTGCCCGGTATCGCTTTTTCCCCAGCAATCCGGTTCCCCTTCACTGTTGATCGAACAACTGAACTGGTTCCCCGCGCTTACCACCGGCGTAACAGTGACCGGCAGAATGTTGAGAGACGCGGCAGGGGAAGCCGTGCTGCCATGGTAAAAGGTATTCCCCGAATAAGAAGCCTGGATGGCCTTTGCGCCTTCATGGGCAAAGTAGATTGAACAGCTTGCCATCCCAGCACTGTTTACCTCAGCCTGACAAGAAACGGAATGTGCGCCATCCAAACTCTGCACAAAAACGGTTCCACTCAGCAGCGGCACGGCATTGGCCTGGGCTTTGCTCACCTGCACCTTGATGACCACCTCAGTACCAGCGTTTGCCGTAGGATTACCTGGGTCGACATTTTCAAGGCTGAGCGTAGTTGTCGTGACGGGATTTTGCACGCGCAGCGGATAGGACTGCGTTAATGGATACAATTCCAGCGGCAGTCGACGCTGAACTCCGGTCTCAAAAACCTCCGAAACGGTCAGAGAAAAGGGAACATCGCCAAGGTCGGTAGGGGTCCAGGTCACTGTACCGGCGTTCAATGCCATTCCGGATGGCGCACCCGGCTGCAAGGTCAGCGAATAGGAGTGCCTACCACCACCATAGGTGAATGCCTGGCTCCAGGCTGATCCCAGCGGAATATAGGTATTATTCTCCGTGAGCACTGCTGGCGAAAGCCACAGCCGTGGGGCCTGGCCATAATCATTCCAACCCCAGCAGCTTAAGGTTTTCTCGGGGGTGTTTTCAATCCAGGCACAGGTATGCGCGTACCCTGAAGTGAAGCCATTTACCACCAGGTTCTCATTCACTGTGGGGGGCCTGTCTCCCCAACACATCAACTTGCCGCTGGTCAGTTGGCCGCAGCTGTAGTCGAAGCCCGACTGCACCTCAGTAAAGCCGGTGATCGCAGGGGTAGGCGTGGATGTGAAAGTTTTCCCCCAGCAGGATAACCCACCGTCTGCTTTAATAGCACAGGTATGGTTATTGCCGGCAGAAATGGCCTTTAGACCAGTCAGCCCGGGGGGCGGGATTGTTTTTTCATACGCGGTGTCTCCCCAACAAACCGGGCTGGAATCACCTCTGTTTAAGGCGCAGACATGCAGAGACCCGGCGCTGATGTTTTTAAATGGTCCCTTTTTATACGCTGTTATCCCCGCCGGAAGATCTCCCCAACAGTAGCGGTTTCCACGCGTGTCGATCGCGCAGGCAAAGTCACGGCCTGCACTGATCTCGATAAACCTGCGCCCAGGCTGGTTCGGATAGGTTTGAATATCTGGCGTATCTCCCCAGCACTGCACCGTTCCATCGAGATTGATCCCGCAGTTGTGGTACCCACCTGCGCTGACTGCCAGCATGGGTTGGAATAATTCTGGGTAGCCATCCGAATCCAAGAAATCAGCGTCGTCTTTGCCCCAGCAGGAATATTTGCCATCGGCGTTCTGGAAGCAGGTGTGCGTACGCCCGGCGGTAAGAGCAGGGGGAACGTGAAATGGCGCCACATGGATCGTTTGTGTCACCGGTGGAAGCGGATCCAAGGGAGCAGCGTTATAGTTATCGTCACCGGGGTAAGTGACGGAAATCGTTTGGGGACCATCCGTGGTATACACCAGGTCGCACTCCCCCAACCGGGTATCCGCATCAATCACCGCGCCGCAAGATGGACCGTCGGCATCACTGCCGCTAACCACGATCGCTTCTAGAGGATCTGCTACGGCGCTGCCGGTGAACTGCACCCGGACCGTAACCGGGAAGTTGACCATATAGATGGCCCCACCGAGATATGAACTGGTGACATCAATGATCTGAATGGTGGGATCGGCTTTATTGACCTCAAGCGTACCATTAAAGGTTCCCACTACCCCGTCTGAGTCTGTAACCCGCATGGTGATAGCAGTGGAACCGGCGCGCGGGGGTGTCCCTGAAAGCGTCACCCTGTTTCCGGAGCGCAGTGAATAGGAAACCCAGGATGGGCTGACGGTGATGGTGTAGGGCGTTTTTCCTCCACTGATGGTAATCTCATTGGAGGACCAGCTTACCCCTACCGTGCCTGGTGCGGTGCAGCATGTAGCCGGGTTAAATGTGATCGCTGTTTGCGAGTTCGCCGCGCCCGGCGGCAGGAGTGCCAACCCAGCCAGAACCAAAGCCAGCGCCAGCAGAAGCCTATGAAAGGATCTTGACTGCCCGGTAAATACCTTTTTTTTCATTGGTCATTCTCCCCCACCAGGTAAACCCGGCCGGTTGCTTCTGGCGCAAAAACAGTTATGGTGTCTCTGCTGATACAAGAATTGCCCGGACAACCACCCGCTCCCGGTAGATGTTCAGCTTCTCATCAAAGTCGCGGCAGGTGATCAGAGTCAGCCAGGCTTTCTCCTCATGGCGCAGCGCACTGCCATCGCCTGCGCGCAGCCGCTCGACCGAGCGCACTTCATAGACTGCTGAGGTGCCAAAAGCCTGAACGGTAATCTGGTCGCCAAAACGAAGCGCGGAAAGATGAACAAATGGTCCTTCTGAACCATCTGCCAGGAAGTTGTGCCCTACCAGTACGGAATTGCCCTGCCAGGTGGGGAACGCCGTACCATTAAGCCAGCCCAGGTTTTCCGCTAACCAGGCAGCATCCCAACCATCCGGGTTAAGTGGAACCCCCACTACATTGGCCGAGACGCCCAGGCGTGGGATCGTAACGCTGATCGCATCCAGGCGGGTATAGGTTTTCCCCACCGGCTGGACAGGCAAGTGGGTTCGTACATTGGGAGCAAAACCGGTGGCTGGCAGTTCCCCCCGATCCACCCGGATAATAAAAACCGCTTCAACAAACAACCCCACAGGGTCGGTAGTGCGTACGCGGATCGACAGCGTCCCCCCGCCGGATGGTAGCGCGCGCCGCAGTTGCAGCCGGTTGCCGACAATTTCGAAATACTGGTTGCCGCTGGCACCCGCGCCGGCTGCCAGCGAATAGGAATGGGTTTCATCGGGGTTCGGGTCTTGCGTGGTAAACGTGCCAACCAACCAGCCGACCGGGTGAAACGCATCCACAGCATCTTCACTTAACGCCAGGCTGGTCGGTGGAGCATTAACTCGCTGCATCCACACGTTGGAAGTGGCCGGCTGGAACACCGGCGTGCTGCCTGAGCTGCCCGAATATGTGGCTGTCACCGGCTGCAGATGCGGCTGGCGCAAGGTAAGCGTGCAGAACCCGACAGCCAGGGTAGCGGAACACTGTTCCTCGCCGCTTGTAATCGTAATGACACTGCTGGCAGGCAGTGCGCCGAGCGGCGAGGTGAGCGTGAAATACACCCGGACCGCCTGATTGATCAGTGAAGGCGAGGGATCTACGCGCTGGATGCCCAACGCAGTGTTGCCGCTGCTTACCCAATGCGCCACCTGGCCAACGGAGGGTAAATTGCCCACGTTTCCGCTGTAAGCGGCGCAGATGGTAACAGCGCCAGCCTTTGAAAGCGGCAGCGAACAGGAACCGCTGCCTGCAGCAAGCGGCGCTGTGCATTGATCGCTAAAACCAGGCGGTGGGACTGCGCAGGTTTCGTCACTGCGGTAAAAAGTTAGTGAACCAGTGACTGGATAGCCGGGCGAGGAAACACTGGCCTGAACCACCACGTTCTCGTTAAGGGACGAAGGGAAAGGATCGTGCTTCGTAATGGTTACACTGGTGGGAAAGCGCGAGCGGACCTGGTGATAGGTTTCGGCGGAAGCGCCCGGCAGGTAGGCGGTTGCGCCCGGATAAATGGCACGTAATGGAACGGTTGCAGGCGTGGAAAAAGTCACTACGCAGCTGCCGCCGCCCGTGGCATCCAGGGTGATGGTACACAACGTGCTCTGGCTGGAGGTCAGGTTGACTGTTCCAACCGGTATACCCCCCGACGGGTTAACCGTGCTCACCTGAACCGTCACCGTTACGGGCTGCCCAACAAATGATGGGCTGGGCGTAATCAATGTAATCGCAACCACAACCTCGAACGGGCCCGTCTGCTGCAAGGGGTGGGCCCAGGCAGCGCCAGGCCCCGCCAGTGCGGCGGCTACCAAAAGGAGAGAAATGAGTGTTTTCACACGGAGCAAAGCACACCTTCCTGAACGTTATCGCACCAGAAGCGGCAGGTAAAGCCAGTCAAACGCGTTAAAGTAATACAACCGGACGGATATGTTGTCGAGGGCCCACTGCTCACCGCTGTCGCCATGCAGGTTAGCGCCATAGAAGGTATATTTCAATTCGGAGCGCGTGTGGGGCTTGTAAATGCAGAAATGGTAGCGGCTATCCGTTACCGAGCGGTCATTGTCAAAACTGCCTGTCTCCGCGGCACCAGTATGGAATGGGAATACACCTTCATTATATTCAGCCGGATATGACTGTGTTAGCCGCTGCTGGTTCGAATAGGTGGTCACCCGTAATTTGTTTTCATCCATGTAATTCGCCCACAGATCTGGACCGATCAAAGGCTGATTTTCGCCGGTATCCTGCGGGTCTACCAGTTGATCCCCGTCCCAGGCGCCCAGAACATACAGGTCAAAACACAGGTCAGCCCGGTCATGGTAGGGAAGGTTACGAAACGTGAGGGTAACGTTATCATTATCAAAGCCGCCCAGGTATTGCAGTTTGCCATCCGGGCTGGTAATTTTGTCGTGAGACCAGTGCTCGCCCGCTGTGACCGAGAAATCGTTGTCGTAATTCATCGTGCGCTGGAACACCAGCCCGCGAAATGCCCGGTTGTTGGCGGGTAGGTAGTCCAGGGATGCACTGCTCACGCGAACATCGAAGACTCTGGCGGCCTTCGCCCCGGGGGCGCGGCCAAAGTGAAAGGTAAAGGGGGCAGCGATGCGTTCGCCTGCGTTGAGCGTATCCAGGCGGCAGATCAGTACATCGGATACCGTCTCACAGGTCAGCCTGGAGGACCCGACCTCCCGGAAAGTGACGTTCTCGGGCAGAGGGATTTGGATCTCTACCGCCTCCGCCGGGCTAGTGCTCCAGTTTGCCACTTCGATGCGGATCTCAAATACTCCGCCCATCAGCATGATGGGGGAAAAAGGATGAACCAACACCTGCAAATCGCGCCCGTCAGCGCCTGGAATGCTCACGCGCTGCACATCCTGGCTGCGAGCGTTGACCAGGTGCATCGCTGCGCCCGGGCCAGGGATGATTTGCGAGCGTCCCTGGCTGTCAAAAACAAATTTGTCGAGGGGGATGGTTTCCAGAAGAGGAGGCCCGCTTTCTGGGAGTGGCAGGGTCAGGCGGCTGATCGCCTTTGTGCCAAGCAGCCACAGCCTGCCATCTGGCCCGCTGGTCAGGTCGAGGAATGACGCATTGCCGGTGGATAAGAGTACGCTGGTCATGGTTCCATCAGCGCGGTCGATGCGTGTCAGGTATTGTCCCATCTCGGTAACGAACCACACCGCGTAGTCGGGGCCAGGGCCAAGCGCAATCTCGGTGGGGCGTGCCAGGCCGGCAGGCAGCGGGTATTCCGTGATATTGCCCTGGGTATCGATTCTACCGATGCGGTTCCCGTACCATTCCGTAAACCAAAGGATGCCTTCCTGATCCGAAGTGATCCCCAGAGGATGGCTGTTGGGATGCGGCAACTCATACTCGGTAATCACCCCATCCACATCGATCCGCCCGATGCGGTTACCCAGGAATTCCGTAAACCACATTCCACCATCCTGGCCCAGGACAATCTGAGATGGCTGGCGCGTAGTGTCCTCCATTGGAAATTCCACCATCTGGTTATCCGCATCAATTCGCCCGATGACGCCGCTCTTTTGCTCGGTAAACCACACGTTCGCATCCGGGCCGATGGCAATATCAAACGGGGTCGAGTTTGCCGTAGGCGGGCTCAGCAACTGCGGTTCGCCTGGCACATTGAGCCGTGCCAGCGCGTTCGCCTTTTTTAGGGTCAGCCAAAAGGCGTTTTGCGGGCCATACACCAGCGCGGAAGGGTAGGTATCATCCGGGAACGTATAAATGGTGGAGAGTGTCAGCTCGTCAGCCGCCCTAGCCAGTTCCACCGGGATGCCCACCAGCAGGCAGACCACCAGCACCAGCAAACTGGCTCGCCGCCAGAACAAACGGAAATGGAGAATGAAATTCATGGGCGCCTGGTTCCCTCTGCTCATGGTTTGAGACGCACGCTGATCTGCCGCCGCGCCTGGGCCTGCTGGCCTGCGCCATCGGTGACAGTTACTTCCAGGGTGTACAGCCCATCCACCGGTGGATGCCCAGGGGTGAAAATCCAGGCTGCGTTCCAAAGCTCGCCATATACCGATGCCTTGCCTGAAGCAACCTCCTGCCCACCTTGAAGAACGCGGAAGCGGACATCGAACGGCCCAACCTCGCCAGAGACCCTGCCTTGCAAATTCAAATGGAATAGGCTGCGCAGTTGGTTCGCGCCTACCTCATCTGTCAGAATCTCCACGATTGGCGGCATCCCCGGGGCTTGCAAGGCGATCCTTTCGGAAAGGGGCTGCCATGTGCTTGCCAGGGCAAGCAGGGCTTCATCCGCTCCTGGCGGTGTGGGGGCGGGCGCGGCGCCGCTGCCACCCGGCGCGCTGATCATGGGCAGGTAAATGCGGTTCTCGAAGAACGGTGGCACCGTTTGCGCGTTGCAGTTGCCGCCCTGGTCACAGGCATACACTCCGGTCACATCCATGGTGCGGGTATCGCCAACGCACTGGCCTTGTACGCGGTACACGGCGCTGTTCGGAGCCGTGTTCCCCAACGCCAGGAACCAGCTGCTGTTGTAGTATTCTCTTTCGAGCTTCACTGCAGGGCAAAGGTTCTGGCGGATGGTGGCTTCATCCAGCATGGTATCTTCAATTGTAAAAGTATAGGTAGCAAGAAATTCCTGATCCGGGTCGCGGAATTCTCTTTCCAGTGTGATGCGCGGCGCGAGTGTATCCACCAGCCCGCCCCACTGGTTGCGCACCGTCTTATCGGCGCGCACGTGTCCGAACGCATCCCATCCGCGCACGTGAAGCTGATAAGGCCCCTCCAGCCCGGCAGGCACGCTGCCCTCCCAGGTCTGGTCACCAAAGAGATGTGCCTGCCGCCATCCCTGCACAGCCATCGCCTGAATTTCGAGCGGCGCTAACGCCCGGGTGAAGACCATAGCCTCATCGATCTGACCGGCAAAGTTTTGGCCCAGGTTAAAGCGGTCCGCCGGGTAGGGGATTTGACCGGTGAAAATAACGGATGAAAGAACTTCTACGCCATTCACATAGGCGCGGTATACCTTCCCATCGAAGGTGCTCGCTACGTGGTTCCACGTTCCAGGTGTTACCACATCCGGCTCGGAATCATCTTCAAGCCAGGCATAGCCGTTGCCAAACCCAACCTTCAGGCGGTGGTCGCCGGTCAGAATCAGCGACGGGTACCGCTGCTCCGGATTCTCGTCACGCTCGCTGAAAATATCACGCTCGCCGCTTCCCTGAGGATAGATCCACGCAGACTGCGTAAATGCGCCGCGTTCAAGAAGCAGGCTGTTCCGGGAAGGCACCGCCAGCCGGTCGCCGCCGGTAAAGCGCAGGGCATAATCTCCTGCCCCACCTGGAACCACCCGGTTCTCGCGATCCCCGGCGTGCAGGATACCCGTATGGAAGAAACCGGAACGATCCACAACCGGGCTGCCATCCACCAGGAAGTCGCTGTCGATCGCCAGGTGGTATACACTCTGGTAGCCTGTAAAGACCGTACGCACTTCCCCGGCTGCCAGGGTGCGATCAAAGATCATCAAATCGTCGAGGCTGCCCTTGAAACTGCCCACCGGCGCCAGCCCCAGGTACAGGTTTTCATTGGAACGGGCAACCGGAGCAGCCATATCATGCGCTACCAGTACACCATCCCGGAAAATGGACCGCGCTCCTGACTCAAGGTCATACGTGCAGGCCCAGGCATGCCAATCGCTGTCCGGGTAGGTTTCGGGCGCCTTGAGATCCGTGCCACCAAAGCCGCATACAAAACGATCTTCCTCATTCAAGCCAAACAAGAAACGCTGGTCTGGCATGGAAACTGGGCCCTGCCACAAGATCGGATCAGCATGTTCGGCCTGGTCGCGCTGCGCCCAGACGGAAACGGTAAACGAACGCTGCGCGAGATCCACCTGCTGGCCCAGATTGATATACTGCAGGTTGCCGTTGAAATAGGCTGAGCCCGCTTTATGAGCGCGCATCATCACATCTGGGCACCTGGTTACTTCACAAACACCCATCGTTTGATACGGAGATATGTCCAGGAAGCGCCGGATCTGTGCATTCGGATTGGGATTGCCTGCATCATCCAATGGAACATCGGCGCTGTCGAGCGGCAGCCAGGCGAGCAGGCCGGATGGGTAAGGCTCGTTGAACAGAGCCGATGCCTCTACAGATGGTGCGAACGCTGCTTCCACCTTTTCTACACCTGCGTCCGCGCCCTTGCCATTCTGCGTGATATACGGCAGTCCATCCTGTGGCACATCACTGCTGTCGCCATGCAAGCTGCCGCCGGTGAGGATTGGGTTTCGATTATCTTCGCCTACCAGGGTAGTGTTATCGGGTTCGGGCGGAAGGCCGCCATGCACCTGTGCCGCGGGTGAAGATGCATCCACCAACAAGTTCACGGTTCTGGTGGTGCGGTTGCCTGCTTTGTCGCTGGCTTCGATCACCATGCGCAACTTACCGGTGGGTTCTTTTTCGGGCAGCATGTACTCCAGCGACCACAAGTATTCTTCGCCATTGCGAACCAGCACCGGGAGCTGAGTTCCGTTGCCTACCGGCTCACCAGCCTCGCTGTAAAGCGTGACGCGCGCCGAAGTGGGATCCAACCCGCTGCCCGGCAAAGGTGTATCGAGGCCTGGAATTTCTTCATCGCTCATCTTTCCGGAGAGGGCCAGGATCCAGGTATGCATTTGCTCCTTGTGCAGCAGTGCTGGCTGGAGCGAGCCTTCTGGGAGGTTGCTGGTAATACGCGGTCCTTTTCCGTCCACGTACAGCGTGTAGGTATCTGGCTGGGACTGGTGACCGACCCGATCCACTGCCCGGAAAGTCAGCTTGTAGATGCCTTCCTCGTCTCCTGGGATAAAGGTTGGACAGAAAGAGGTGCCCGAAGCTGAATCCTGGCACAGCGGCGCAACCTGCCACTGGACGGGATCATTGCCGTGCGCGACGCTCATTTCTAACATACCAATGCCAGAGATGAGATCGATTGCTTCCACCTGTAAGACAATATCGCGCTGCGCCAGGTAAGGGAAGCTGGCATTGTAGGAAATAAAGCGCGTCGCGGGTAGCTCGGCGTCAATCATCAGGGTCAGGGATTCCCGCTCTTCCACCTCAGACATCTGGTACTGGAAGGCATCCCGCACATCGATTTCGTTCAGCACATGTGTATATAACGACACCTCGTCGATCTTACCGGCAAATGCGCCGCCCGCCTGACCCGTAAACGCAGCCAGGGTGTTGCCCAGGACCAGCTTGCCCATCCCATCACTGGTGGTGGTGCGAGTACCCGTAGAATCGAGGTAGCCGTTGATGTAGAGTTGGTAATTCTCACCGGTCGCGCCGCGCTCTACCGTGAGCGTGATAAAGTTCCAGTTATTCATCACCAGTTCGGCCGCAGATTCTTCATCGCAGGTGGTCGCAGCGCCACTATTCAGAATGCAAAGCTTCATTGAGTTTGGCGCCAGCGCCATGGAATACTTGTAGCTGCTGTTCGCCTGAACGCCCGCCGCCCACAACGTCTGGGGGCGGTTAACCTTGGCAGTCGGCATCACCCACATCGAGAGGCTAAAGGACTGCAAAGCAGTGGACAGCACTGGCTGAGAAAGCTGAACAACATCATTCTGCCCATCGAACTGGAGGGCAGCGCCGAGGCGGCCCTGCGTTCCCCCTTGTGGGCATCCCGTTAGATCACAGGTCAAGGACCAATCTCGCGGGGTAGCATCCCGTATACCCGCGCTGATCTCCGTCTCATCCTCATCCAGGTGGGCCAGGAACAGCGGGGCGCGCCGGTTCAACTGTGCCACCACATCTTCCGCCTGGCTGTATAGGAAAACGCGCACATCATCCAACTGTCCATTCAACGTCGGATTGATGACCGAGGTAGTCGCAGGGTTATTATCCTCATCCACCGATGCGTAGCCCAACCATGCCTGCTCGTTGTCTACCGGATTCACCCGAGGCAGGTTCGCCAGCGCGCTGTCGATTTGTCCATCCAACCAGAGATTGGCAACGGTCCCGTTGTTGGCATAAACAACATGGTGCCACTCGCCATCCGCGTACCCTCCACCACGCGTGCACAGCGAGGTTGTCCCGACCTTTGTGCAAATATTGCCCTTGTACAGGTAGATCTGCTGAAGCGCAGTCTCTCCTGACTGCAAACTGTAAATGCCACATGAAGCGCAGGTCGAATTGACCCACAGCGATACCATGTAATCTGGCGTCGTGGTTACCGGCACCTTAATGACATCATCGACGCCATCAAACCGGACTGCCTGGTTGATCAGGCCCAGCGTACCGGCTGCCGGGCAGGACATGCCGGTGCATTGGCCATCATCCAGGCTCTCCACCGATGCCCGGTTCTCGAAGGTATCAGATGCGGGGCGGTCGTCCAGCGTCAACCGCGCGGCAATGGGGATGGAATTGTATAGATCGTATATCTGCTCGCTGTCTAAAGCGTAGCGGTACATTTCCATTTCATCAATACTGCCGCGGAAATAGATCGAAGGCCGTTTTAATTCTGTGGAGAACGAACCATTAAACCCATCTGACATAGACGTGCTGTCTGTCTTTGGGAAATCGTACCAGTTATACGTTATTCCGCCGCAGTAATCGTCCCCGCTGGTGCTATCCTCTTCATATATATAATAGGAGATGGTGTGTTTCCCATAAAAAGTATCCGTCCGGCCAATGGACACGGTATCTCCATCATAGGTATCGTGCCCATCCGAGCCGCCCCAAACAAAATCGTAATACACGCCATCGATCGAAACGTCCAGATAGGGTTCTGCCGCACTTCCGGCATCATCCGAGGATGACATGTAGTAAGACCAGGCATGTGTGGTGAACTTCTGGCTGGAATGGCCCACGTAGAAGGTCGGCCTGCTGTTCGGAGCGCCGCGTGGGGCGCTGCCAAAGAGATACGAAGCCTTTAAGGCGGCGTTGACGTAAAGTTTATAGGCGTACTGAACCGGGCTGGTTTCCGTGGGGGTAAAGGTTACCACTACATGGTTCCAACGGTCTTCGGTCAGAACGTTGGCCGTGGTTGAATGCTGGTAGGCTGTGTTTACGCCATCATCGAAACCAAAGCGCAAGCTAGTCCCCCTGCGCTCCAGGGTGGCATAATCACTCGCTGCCGGCGCGTTATCAAATTCTTTATTCCCCCAGATGCCTTCCCAGTAATAATCACTGTTGGTGGAATTGGGATACACCCAGGTAGAGATAGTAAACGCGCCATCTCGCAGATCGAGCAGCGAGTTGCCTTGCACCATCAGATAGCCAAGACCGCTGCCTGAGCCCGGGCTCATCGAGCTCCCGCGGATTGCGTTGCTGCTGTGGCTCGGCAGCGGGACGCCATTGGATGGGGCTGTGACCGTCTGTCCATAACTGGACGTGTCAACGAAGCTATTGCCTTCCATATACAGCTTCAGCACCGGGCGCTCCGCCAGGCGGTTGATATCGAGCATCGATAATGGGCGGCTGAAGATGCGCACATCATCGATCCAGTAATTCCCGCCTTGCGGTGCGCCGCCAATCCGGGCCGCGCTTGTTTCGTATGTACTCAGAACGGACGGAACCGAAGCGGCGGACGCGGACGGCGCGCCGTTCACATAAATGCGCAGGCTGCCGGTCAGATCGTTGTACTGAACGGCAATATGATTCCAAAAACCGCGGATCAGGTTGCGCCCCGTGCTCAGGGCTACCGTGCTCCCATTTACTGTAAGCGTTGGGGTGAAGTTCCCTACCTCGGATACAGTCCCGCTGTCCACCCGGCTGAGGCCAAGCGATAAGCCGCTGCTGTCGCTGCCGAACAGCAGCATCTGCGTGCCCGCAGAAGTTGCTGCTGCCGGTTTTACCCACATAGAAATGGTGTAACCGTGGTCAACCAGGCTCATTTGCCCCAGGGTGCCAAGGTTGACCGGTGTATTCAGCCCGGAGCCAAACATGAGGGCTTCATTGAACACGCCAGATGCTCCACTTGTCGGGCAGAGAGATGCACTGCATCGGGCATCGCGCGGGGGCATAATGCCCGAAGAATCAACGAAGGTAGTGAGCCCCGCGTTCCCATTGAACTTGAGCCACAACTCGGCGCGGTTCGACTCGGTCCGCCGGTCAACGATTTGCGCGTTGACCTCCTGCGAAATCGTCAGTTGCCCAGATTCGGCGTCTGAGGCGATCTCCAGGGTATCGGTCAGTGTGGCGCTGTTCACCCCCGTGACTACCGGGTTATCGGGATAGAGCACAAACGTGCGCGGCAGCAGTTTCGACGCCCAGTCGACCACTGCTTCTACCCGGTCGATGGTTGTGGTGAGCAGCCCGTATGCAAAGCGGCTGTTCAGCAGGTTGGTCACAGTCGAGCTGTAATCAATTTGCTCGCCGGGGCGAACGAAATTGTCATTGAAGTTATAGCGCGCCTGCACCAACCGGACATTGATCTCTTCTCCGCTCAACGCGCGGTTATAGACCGCTACTTCGTCAAGGCGACCGTTGAAATATCCATTGGCGCCAGCGGTAGTGGAATATGCGCCAACCATCAATGGCGTGGGGGAGATTCCTTCTGCAAACGAGGGATCATTGGACCAGGCGTTTGCGCCGGCTTGCGTACCATTGATATAGAACGCCGCCTGCGAGCCGTCATAGCTGACAGCAATGTGCGTCCATGTATCAAGGTTGACGATCCCGGTGCTGGAAGCAGTTCCTGTATTGTTGGCAATTTCGATACTACCGCTTCCAGTAAGTGACAGCCGCAGCCCGCCCGCGGATTCGCTCCATTTCGAAAGCACCGTTCCTTCTCCGGTGCGATAGACCCATGCTCCCAGGGTAAACGCCTGGCTTCCATTGAAATTTATGCTCCCTGCAGAAGTGGTCAGGGAAAGGGCATCGCCTCCGTCAAACAGCGCTGCACCAGCGTAACGACCGGAGGTGCTGGCCGGGCACTGCTCTGCCGTTTCACAGGCAGCAGAGAAACCGAAGTTGCTGGAGTCGGAAAACATCATCGGGCTGCCCGTCTCATCCAGCCGCAGCATGATCAGCGGTGCATCGCGCTCGCTCATGCTGATCTCGTACTCCAGCACGTTCGCATTGGAGATCATTCTGGGGTGGAAACCGTACAATCGTTCCTGGAAATCGGTCAGACCGTCGCCATCCATATCCGCTGAGAGGGGATCGGGGTAGACCATGGTTTCCCGCGGCGATCCATCCGAGTTGAAACCGTAGGTAAAGTACCAGCCATCGATCTCTTCCTGGTCGGTCAGGCCGTCGGCGTCTGTGTCTTTGCGCAGCGGTGATGTCCCGAGTGCCAATTCCTGCACATCCCACAGACCATCATCATCCGTGTCGTACAGTAACGGGTTTGTGCCTTCCCGCAGCTCTCCAGCATCCGAAATTCCATCATTGTCGCTGTCATAGCGTGAATCATCCGGGTCGTTGCCGCCCGTTGTTGCATTCGACAGCAGGGTATCGCCGTCCGCGTCTCTTTGCGCCGGGAACTTTGTTGTACCAACCTGCCCCCAGGCCAGGGTTTGCGCACCGGACGCCGTGGTGGTAAGAGCATAGAATTCATCGAGCGTGTCGGGGAACACGTCCATGGTAAAGCTGGTGTTGAGTGATGAATGCGTGCTGGATTTTTCCGTGCGCACCCAGCAGATCGGCCACAGCCCATAGAATGGACTGAATGGCATAGGGATCGCGATACACTCCTGCACTGGCACAGCGCTGCCTTCGCTAAAAAAAATGACCGGGTCGCGGTTGATACCGGGGGTTGGCATGCTGATCCCGGTCGGGTCGGTTGCCGCGGTGAAATCGCCTTTCCATTTATGGTTGCCATTTTTTACCCACAGGCTGGTGTTCGAACCGCTTTCTATCCCATTATGGATAGAAAGTTCGGATGGCTGCAGTTTGTATGCGAAACTGGCCGATTTGGCGTTGCTGTCGTTGTACTGCCAGAAGTAAAACGCTGCTTTCCAGTCATAGGGAATGTCGGACAGTTCGATATTGTTGGTCACCTTCAGCGAAGCGGTCATCTTATTGCCGGTCGTCATGCCCTTCAGCGGGTCCGTCACATCCTGCTCAAGGTTCGAGAACACCAGGCGATCCGCATCATCATAATTGATTAAGAACTGGACGCCATAGATAGTCCACTTGATGACCTTTGTGATCCATCCCGAAATACCAATGCAGAAGTACTGCTGGACGTCCTCATTTGCGCCTTCCTCGTTCCAACCAGCAGCCGCGCAGATACCCATAATGAGGGCATCGATGGCACCGATGATGGCAACGATGATCGCGCCAACACCGGTAGATGCCAGGATTGCCATGAGAACCAGCATGATCGTGGTCGCTATCGCATCGGCTGCCATATTATTGACTTCCAGGCTGCCCGCGCTGGCGCCGCTATCGACCCAAGAGGAAATAAATACACCCCAGGTGATTGCAATGCCAATGACCAATCCAATCACAGCAGCCTTTGAAGCCGCGCTTGCAGCGAACTGGCCGGCTTTCACCGCTTGATAGGTGGTATAGGCGCTTCGCATCAATATCCCGGCGGTGATTAACCCCATACCGGTGCCAAACACCCGCCCGGCAATCCGGCCCTCTGCGCTGTCGGGGCTGTACATCGACCAGATTAACGAGCCAACGATTACGACGACGATAATTGCAATCGCAATCGAGATCAGCACCTTCGAGAAGGTACCCATTTTTGAAAATCCGCTGTATAAACCGTCCTTGCCGTCTCCAGTCTTAAAGGCGGTATATACATCGTCCATGGTGCTGACGCTGACCCTTCCCGGCATTTTTGCGATCACTTCCAATCCCGTCAGGATCCGTTTGGCGATAAACTGAGTGATTTTGGCGATAACAAGGTAGGTTCCCGCATCATCGTAGAACTGGGTGAGCATGTCATTATCATTCACCACATCGGGTTCATTCACAATCGGGGTGCCATTCAGCGAAACCAGTTTGGAAATTCCCCGGTACAGGCCATGGAAATACAGGCGCGCCATGTTGATCTGTCCATCAACAACATCGCGCGCTTCACCTGTATCGTCAGCCGGTTGGAAGGTATCCAGGTCGCGCAGTCTTGATTCCAGCAGGTCGAGGTACTTCTCCAACTCGTACGGCTGCCATCCAGCAGTCTCATCAAACTGATATGGAGACCAGTTCAGCACCGCGGTGGTCATCACCTGGCTGCTGGTAAAGTCAAAACTGCAGCCGCCGCTGGTGCAGGTAACGCCTTCGCTATCGATCGCCACCTGCCGGCTGGTATCTTCTCGCGCAAAGAGCAGCACGGTATCCGTAACTTGCTTATCTGCCGGAAGCCCCGAAAAATATTCTGTAAACAGCGGGACAATCTCATCTTCGACAAATTTGTAGACTTCGTCGGCATAAGCATACTGGTAGCGCTTCACCTGGTAGGCATTTTTCGCCTGGCCCCACAGTCTTGCATCACCTACGGGAATATCCGTGTTGAAGTTGGGGTCAAAGCGGTGCTGGATTTCATCGATCGTTATATCGCGCTCGCCTGACGAATGCCGGCCCGCCACAAACGAGGATTCCAACCCCTTGGCCATCATCCATATTGGGTCGTTGTATTCTGGTTCCGGATCATTCCGCGGGTCCTCAAAGATCACGGCCATATCGAGACCACGCTCTTCATTCACCGTAAGACCGGTGATTTTGAAGTCATCATTGTATGTATGCACCACGGTTGGCAGGTCGGTGTACCAGTGAGATGGCTGCGCGGCGCTGCACCAATCCGAGCTGGTATCGTCAGCCGGCTGCGGCTTGCAAATATCCGTCAGCATGTTCAGCAGCCAGACCATGCGCACTTCTTGCGTCGATTCGGAGAAGCGCTCGTCTTCATTCGTGAATGGGATGGTTGAGGAAAATGCTACCCCCACATCACCTGCGGTTGTGTGCACCAGCGAAAGCGGCGCGTAAACGAGCACCGAGCCATCCGCGTTCTGGCGGGCAGATGCGCCGTATTTGGCCAGCAAAGCATCATCCACAACGCGCTGAACCTGGTAACCATGCGCCACCGGGGGAATCGTGCCGCAGCCCAGCACGCCGCCATCACCCTTCTTAACCAGGATCGTCCGCCCGCCATCTGCGAAGACACCCAGCGAATTTTCCACATCCGCCACCGATCCAACAGCCATGCTGCCCAACGTCACACCACCGGTGTAGGCCGAACAATTCCCGGTCGCAAGGATCACCGTCATGCTGCCGCTGTAGCCGGTTACGTTATTCATGCTTAAGCGGGTTACGCTTTCGCTCTGAGCGATCAACGAAAAATCGGCTTTGAAACCGCCCTCTTGCACGTCAAACGTATAGCGATCGGTCAGCGGCAGGGGCAGCGAACTCCCCTTCAGCGTGACTTCCAGCATGGGCACCAGGCGCATATCGCCGTTCGCCGCCCGTGGATCAGCGGCTCTTTCCTCTGCGCTCATGCTGGTGGCAAAGGTATTTTCAGAAATTCGCTGAATCTGCCCATCGATATCATTGCTGGGCCAGTCCAGCACGTTTAAGGCATAGGTCAGGTGCTCGGCAACAGTGGGACGAAGCTGGTAGGTGATGAAAATGTTCCGGCCTGTGTCCAGGTTGTCCACGGTTAAATTGAACGGCTTGTCGGCCGTATATACATCTTTCGAGACAGTATACGAATAGGGGGAAGCATCAGCAGCGGAAGGCACGCCGTCATCATCGTCATCGGTGTCAAAAATATCAGGAATGCCATCCATATCCGTGTCGCGGCACACGCCAGTTGCGCTGATCACCCGCTCATTACATTCGATGGCATCCAGAACCGTGTCCTTGTCCGTGTCTTTATCAAGCGGGTTGCTGTACCAGTAGTCGCTGCCGTAGTAGAAACCGGTCACCTCGTGCAGGTCGATAATGCCGTCTCCATCGGTATCACTGCTCGCCGGCGCCAGGCTGAGACGCACTTCCTCGCCATCGAACAAACCATCACCGTCGGTATCGGCACTGTTAGGGTTGAGCACCTGGTAACCGAGATTGGCGGCTTCCGCATTGACTTCCGCCTCGTAAGCGTCGGTCAGCCCATCACCATCTGTGTCTTCGACGGTTTCCTCGACCGCCGCAGCGGCCTGCGGCGCGTGCCGGACCGATAGCGCAGAAGGAACCTGCATTTTCTCAGCGGCAGATGGGGAATTGGTATCGGCAGTTTCCAGCGGGTTAAGGTTTGCATCCCACTGGCTGGTGAGCAGTTCCTGCACCTGTTCGCGCTTCAAGGCGGCATTTTCTTGCAATTCGGCATTGCTCTTTTGTTTCACCAGCATTGTTTGATGGAAATCCGCTGCTTTTACGCTTTGCCAGAGCGGCGAGACAAGCATCGAGGTGATAACCAAGGTCACGACTGCTGCGTAAGCAAGACGGCTGCGGGAGTAGATCGCTGCCAGCGCGCACAGCGCCAGCAAAGACGCGGAAAAGCCAGTCATCAAGGCAATCTCGCCCAGATCGAAGCGGGTTCCTAGCAGGCTAAGCATACCCATCAGCCGCCCATGGAGGGGCTGGTTTGCCAGCAGGTTCTCGTTAGCATGGTTGAAAAAGTCGGTGGTGACACGAATCTCGGTCTGCTCACCGCTCTTCGCTGGCTGCAGTTTCATATTTACCTGCAGGCGTAGGGGGAGCCCGAGATGATCGGCCCACAGCATTCCGCTGCCTTCCATCCCCAGGTAGCTGTCTGAAAGACTCAGTTCCATACCCATCGGCAGATTGCCAGCTCGCTGCAGCTCTGCAACCATCTGGTCTCGCATATAGGTGGCAAAGCGCCTGGAATCCAGGTTGAAGGCGTACCTTGTCACCTGCCGCTCCGTTCCATCTGCCAAAACCAGGGTTTCTGTATTCATACGGCGCGTGTTTTTGGCCGCTACCAGAAACGCCGAAGCATCCTGGCCGGGAGCAAAGGATGCACTCGAGAAATCTTCCAACTCTTGCCACTCGCTGTTATTCACGCGCCCATATGCGTGGTCGGCCTCCAGGCGCACTTCCACCGCATCTTGTGCATTCAGCAAAGAGCCATCGTTCTGCCAGATGCCAATTTGCATCAGGCGCTTGTGCAGATCCGAGACTCCACTGGTATAGTAAACCTCTTTGGTACTGGATCGGCCAACGTTTACCAGCGCCGGGGCGGGAAAGGTAACCTGCTCAACAGTAGAGGAAAACTCATATCGCCCGGCTTGCTGCATTCGCTCCCACGACTGGCGTACTGCCAGATCAGGCTTTGCAGGGGCCAGCCAGGAATTTACCAGCCAGATAATTGCCAAAACAGCGAACAATGCCAGTGTTCCGTAGAACAAGACTTTCCAGCTTTGGCCAGTAGCTTTCCGCATTGCTAGCTCCTTCGCGCTCTTGGCGATTATCAATTATCGAAACGGTCTGCGAAATGAAAGTGTAAAGCAAAGAATCTTGCCATTCTATGAATGTGCAAGATCAACAAAAGCAGGTTATTAACGGGGATTTACAAAAGATATACCCCCTGGAGCAAACAGAAAACAAGGAAGACCTTTCGAAATATTGTATCACCCGGATAGGAAAATTAATGGAAACTTTCAAAAGTGTATAAAATTTTGCGACAAAATTAACGACCATCCCGGTTAATTGTGCGTCGGAGGGAATCGATTTTCCGGTAGACTCATTTCCTGCGTGCCATGTATTTCACTTGCCACCAGCGCGTGGATCTGTTCATCCATAACGCGATAGTAATCTCACTTAGGCTTCAGTACCATCGGCTTGCGTGGTCGCTGCTATCGTTAGCTTTATCCCCTGTCAACGGTGGAGCAACCCACAATTCATTCTTCCGCTTTTGGCAGTTCCAGTATAAACCGCGTGCACCCTGACTCACACTCCGTCCGCACCCTGCCGCCGTGAGCATCCACTATTGCCTTGACGATCGACAGACCCAGCCCGCTGCCCGGGTAGCCGGTGGCGTTGCGCCCGCGGTGAAAGCGTTGGAACAGCGCGGGTAGGTCATCGCCTTGAATTCCGATGCCGTTGTCTTCCACACGCAACACCGCGCGCCTATCCTCCACTGCCAGTTCAACTGCCACCCAGCCGCCGGATGGGGTGAATTTCAGCGCGTTCTCCACCAAATTCTTCACAGCCTGGGTCAGGCGGCTCTCCTGCCCTTGCACCCACACCGGCTCGCTAGCGCCTTCCAGCCGGAAGTCGATCCCGGCCTGCTCGGCCTGCGCCGCGAACGGCTCGCAGATCTGCGCCACCTGCTGTGCCAGGTCGAGGCACACCGTCTCAGGCTCTGGCGCTCCGCCTTCGATACGCGACAGGTCCAGCAGATCGCTGGTCAGGTGTTCCAGCCGCTCAACCTGCTCGGCCACACGCGACAGATACTTACGCGGGTCTTCAGTAGTCTGCGCAAGCTCAAGGTTAGTGCGCAGCGCGGTCAGAGGCGTGTGCAATTCATGAGC
Organism: Chloroflexota bacterium; assembly: GCA_023434145.1. Classification (GTDB taxonomy): domain Bacteria; phylum Chloroflexota; class Anaerolineae; order Anaerolineales; family Anaerolineaceae; genus DSYU01. The sequence continues at coordinate 40,659 of JAEYTI010000044.1, forward strand.
AGCATCGGCAGCGAAACGCCGCAGTGTCAAAACCGTCCCCTCGACTCGGCTGGCCATCTCATTGAAGACTCGTCCCAACTCCCCGTATTCGTCTACCTGGGTAATGTTTGCCCGCGCAGAGAGATCGCCGCCTGCCATGCGCCGAGTCACGCCCGTCAGCGCTGTTACAGGGGCGCTCATCCGCTGGCTGATCCACCAGCCCACCGTGGCCGCCACCAGCACCGCCATCAGGCTGGCCAGCGCCCAGCCGCGCGCCACATTATCAACGATCTGTCGCCCGTATGCCGGACCTTCGGAAAGCTCCACCCAGCCTGCCTGTTCGCCACCCACCCCGAAAACCTGTACACGCAGCACCTGATCCGAGCGCACTGCCTTGGGCAAATCGCCGTTAAACAGCTCAAACCCGAACATCGTTTTTGAAACCGGCACAACCGAGATCAGCGTTCTGTCCGGAAGCGCCGTCACACCATAGGCCACTTCGCTGCCGTCTGGTTCGCGCCGCGAGAAGAAGAAGCGCAGACCGCCGACCTCGCCCTGCACGACGGTCCTCTCTTCACTGCCAGGCATTGGCTGTGGCATCAGGGCCGGGACCGCCTCACTTGCGCCAACGTGCCCAAAGAAAGTATCTTCCCCCGGCAGGTTTATATCTGGCTCAATGCGAACAAGTAGGTCACTTGGCCCCGACACCGCCACACTCGATTCACCTCCACGCAGCGCCGCCATCTTCACCGTACCAGAAAGGTTCGGGCTGCCCGAATCGGCAATCAAGTACCCCTGCATGTCCATCAGGCGTACGCGTGCCTGGGCCAGGAAGGATAAGAACTTGATGTGCGCTTCAAGATCTTGCACCTGTGCCTGACCATCACCATACAGCGGCGCAAGCCCCAGCGCAATCGAAACCGCGTTGCCTTCCAGGTAGGCGCGTTCTTGGTCTCGGTAATACGCGCGCATCGGAGCCAGCAGCGCCAGGCCCAACGACAACGCCGTTAGCAAGGCGATGCCAGCGAACGACAGCGATAACTTCCAGCGAATCGAGTTGTATTTCATAGTTTGATTCTACTACGCCTCCCAAATTCACTCTCTCGCTCAGAAGGCAGTTCACATTGCCACTGATTGTTGTTTTTTGGAAAGCTTCGCAGCCAAAAAAACAACAAAAGCACCCCAGAATTACTTCTTTTTCATGGCCATCATCTGGTTGACCAGGATCACCTCGGCAATCAGGCGGTCCCCACGCTTATAGCCCCACACCGAAACCATGCTCTGCGACCCAATCTCCGAAAAGCTGGCCGGCTCGATGGTCTGCTGAATCGTCTCGCCCTCCTTTGGCATTTCTTCTTTAATATCGATATTCTGGAAGGTCGTATCAAAGTAAATCTGGGTTTCTTTAGTCACTACCACTTCGGTGGCCGTGCCCCGGTAATCGATGTCTGTTTCGGTCTGGCCGTTCTCATCCATTCGCACCATAACACTCTCTACGTCGCTGACCATAAGACTGTTGTTTTTCACCTCGGTCACCGCGCCGCTCATATCCGGCGCAAGCTGTGGGATTTCCCGCGCGTTCTGAATGCCCAGACTGGTCTCCGCCGCCATGCCGCCCCCTGCCTGTTTCATCGCGATCCGCGGTCCGCCACCATCGCCCAGGCTGCGCTGAATCTCGCCCGGCGGCGCAAGCAGCCGAGCGCCCAAGAAAGCCGCCCCGGCCAGCACCAATACCGCTATCAGGATCGCGATCACGACCCAAGCCTTCTTCTTTGGCGAAGGGCTTACAACTGCTACCGGTTCTCCAGTAGCCGTCTCTGCCTGGATGGTCATTTCATCCGTTGGTTCAGGGGAGGTTGTGTTTTCACTCGTTGTTTCCATGTTCGATATACTCCTCTATGTTGTGTTCGTCATTCATCTCGCGCATTACGATTCCTACGGCAGGATCTCAAGCACGATGGTTTCCGCGATCAGCCGGTCGCCGCGCTTGTATCCCCACACATTCACCAGCCCCCCGGTGCCAATCTGCGACAGTTCCGCATCTTCCAACTC
>JAEYTI010000382.1 GCA_023434145.1 Chloroflexota bacterium
CGCCTGGCGGTTGAAACCGCGGCTAGGACAGCAAAGCCCCACCTTCGTGGGGCTAAGAGGCCGAGACAGCAGAGAAGCCTCATCTCACAGCCATTCTTCAACCCCACGAAGGTGGGGTTTTGGTACATAGCCGCGGTTTCAACCGCCAGGCGATAAGGGGGTAGAGCCATCTTCGTTACGCGATCCATTTCTTAATGATCATAAACCGCGGCAACAGAACAAAACCCCACCTTCGTGGGGTTAAGAGCGTATGCCACCAGAGATTCTATTGCTAACAGCCATTCATCAATCCATCGACGTTGTTTTAGGGCGGGAGGCATAGCCTGCCGAGATCGCCTCATCCCCATGATTTTCGTTTACCCCCAGTCGCCTCCCTGTTACCTACAAGCAACCATGCCCGAGTCCTCTACTGCCCAAACACCAACGGCAGGTACAGTCGCATTCGTTCGAGCACGGTGAAAACCGCCGTGCTTGACTCGCCCCCGCCGGGAGCGGGGTTTGACACCGTGATCTGCGATTCACCCGGGTTCTCCAGGAGTTCGGCTGAAACCGCAACCTTTATCGTGGTGGAATCCATCACCTCAGAAGGCAGCTCGATGCCGTTCCAGTGGATGACGGCTCCGTACACAAAACCTGTGCCGGTGATGATGAGCGTAAAGCCTGGGCTGTCCTCAAACACGGCGCCAGGGTTGAGGGCGGTGATGGTTGGGATGGGGTTCTGCACCCATTGGGTGAAGCTAGCCGTTGGACTGGCAGAGAAGTTAACATCACCAACATAGGCTGCCGTGATGGTGTGGCTGCCAGCAGCCAGTACGGGTAGGGCCATGATGGCCTCCCCTTCCACCAGCAGGGCAGCGATTTCCGGCCCGCCGTCGATGGTGAAGATCACCTCACCGGTGGGTAGCCCCCGCCCGGGTGAAATCGGGCTTACCGTGGCCGTCAGCGTGATGGTTTGGCCCAACACGCCGGGGTTCGCGGAGGAAGAGATCGCCAGCGAGGTATTGGCTTGCTGAACGGTCAGTTCGACCGGGTTCTCAGTCAATGCGGCGAGATGGCTCTCGCTGCCCAGGTACGCGGCGGTAAGCTGATGCATACCCACCGGAACGATCTGATCGCAGCTGAGCACAGCCACACCGCCCATTAGATCGACCGGAGCGCCCAGGTCCACTCCGTCCAGGCGGAACTGCACCTTGCCGGTTGGCGTGCCCACATTGGACTGCACCAGCGCGCGGAACGACAGCGTTTCGCCATGCACGACCGGAGTTTTATCGATACTCGCCTCGATCGTCGCCGCGGCGGGCAGATTGGTCAGGTGGAAGCTGACCGGCTGGATGCCCGGCCCACCGGCAGAGACGGAGTACGCCCCGCCCGTTTCATTCGCCTGGGCAGTGACCGATGCCCGGCCACTGCCGTTGATCCCTGCCGGGCTGCCGCCAATACTGGCGCTGGCGCCCTGCGCAGGCGGGGTAAACGTTACCAGACCGCCCTCCACCGGCTCGTTCGACGCGCTGCTGACGGTGACGGCCAGCGGATTGGCAAAAGCCTGGGTGAGGCCGGTGGACTGGCTGTCCCCACCGGCAATGGATAAGGTAAACCCGCGTGACTCGAACGCGCCCATGTCGCAGCCAGCGCCTTGCGGGCGTGTCACGCCGCGCTGGTCGGTTTCAGGGCAGTAGTTTTCCTGACCCGCATCAATCGCCGGGCTGCCGGGCAGCAGCGCGAAGGTCTGCGTGCCCCCGCCGTAGTCACCCAACGGAGCCAGCAGCGGGTCAGCGGTGAGGATGTTCGCCCCGCCCGGGTATCCGTCTTGCACGATGCTGTCGTAAACAGATAAGCTGCCGCTATATCGGAAAATCTGATCGGGGGTGTTGTTCCACAGGATGCTGCCGCACATTCGGTAGTTCCCAGAGGCGAGGTAGATGGCTCCGCCGCTGGGGCTCTCATTCCCCGTTATCGTCAGGTGCCGAATAGCGCAGCCATAGTAATTTTGATAGCGTTCCAAAACCATCGCTCCGCCGTAAGTACTGGCAGAATTCTCTGTAAATGTCATATTTTGCACCTGCAGCGATTCTTCCGCATGATCCAGAGACAATCCACCGCCTGTAGCCGCCTGATTTCTCAGGAACAATCCTCCTTCCAGTCTGGTTTCCCCATGAGCATCGATATGCAGCCCGCCGCCTGAGTGCCCTGCCGTATTGTCAATAAAGGTAACACCTTTTATTTGGACATCCCGGCCGTAAACAAAGGCGCCGCCTCCGCGTGTCCCGGCAGTGTTGCTTTCATAGGTGACATTCTCAAACTGCAAGTCCTTATATCCCTGGGTGTGCGAGCCGCCACCTTCCTGTGAGGCGCTGTTGTATCGGAAAGTGACATTGCTGATCTGGAGCGTTGTATCTTCGGCATAAAGTCCGCCACCCTCGTTACTAATGTTGCCCTGAATTAATAAATTGCGCAGGGTGGCGACACAATTGCGCATTCGGATGCCGCCCCGCGAGCGCGCCCCTGTGATGGTAAAACCGTCCAGCGTAAACGGTCCGCAATTTTGCATCGACAAGACAGACACGCTGTTATTGCCCATTATCTGCGACAGGTCGGAGATGGGGTTGGCCAGGTCGTTGCGGTCCCAATCAGCCGATAAGATGGTAGGATTGGCCTGCCATTCGCGCGCCTCGCGCGTGGTCTCGACGCCTGCAAAGCCGCCGTAAATCGCCAGTCCGTTTGGCAAATCAATCGGTTTCTCGGTTGCGCTGCGGTACGTTCCAGCCTTCACCCAGATTTCATCGCCAGGGATGGAGAAGGCCAACGCCTGTTCCAAGGTGCATGGACGATCCCAACGATCACCACACAACCCGCTGCGGGTGGTCAAAGCCACCCGAAAAACGGCTGGCACGGACGGCGTATTGGTCAGGTTGAACGCGGCGGTTCCGGGGTCGCCCGGAATGGTGATAGGCGAAGGCAGAAACCATACGGTGTGGGCGCCCTCGGTTGAACCCGCGCGCGCCCAAACACTCACCTTACCACTGCTGATCGTCAGCACCGATGTTCCATATTTGAATTTCTCAGCGAGATAACTGACGGAAAGCTGCCCCCCGTCCACCGGCTCGCCGTACGCGCTGGTAACGGACACCTCCAGTGGCTGCGGAAAGAAACGGTACACCGGCGTGCTCTGCTCATCGCCACCCAAAATGGTGATATGGAACGGACGCGACTCGTATGCCCCCGCGTCGCAGCCTGCCCCCTGCGGGCGAGCGACTCCGCGCGCATCGGCCTCGGGGCAGTATGCCGCGTTAGAAAAGTCAATGGCCGAAGAGCCAGGAAGCAGCGGGTGCACGCGCACTCGCCCACCAACATCGCTGAGCAGACCAAGATAAGCACCACTGGTCCGGATGTTCAACCCACCGGTGTAGCCGTTTTGAATTAACGAACTGCTGGCTGTGACAGTGCCAACAATCTGGTTCGTGTAGTTCGGGCCCTGATTACCCCACACAATGCTGTTATAGATTTCCGACGGTTTGGCGCCGGTCACGTACAGCCCGCCGCCATTCGCAGAAGTGTTGTAAGCAATGGTCACGTGTTTCATCACCTGGGCGTTGTCGGCAGTACCGCCATCCAGGTACAGACCGCCGCCTTCTCCGCTGGCTGTATTGCCGGTGATGGTGACGTTGGTCAGGTCCGCGATGGTCTCAAAAGAGTACATTCCGCCGCCGTTCACCGCAGAATTGCCCACCATCAAACTGTCGCGCAGGGTGAGAACGCTATAATCATTGTAGGCTCCGCCGCCATTCTCATTGGTGCGGTTGTTTTCAAAGGTCGATCCGGTGATTACGGGTTTGGCGTTGCTGAAGTACGCACCACCGCCCTCTGTACCGGCGAAATTGTCTTGGAACACGGCCCCAGTGATGGCCGGGTCGGCGTAATTCGCATACAACCCACCGCCCTGGTGCGAGGCGGTGTTGCCGGCAAAGGTCAAATCGGTGAGAATTGGTGAACTGTAGGTGATCCCCATCCCACCGCCCCGGTCAGCCGTGCTCCCGCTGATGGTCACGCGGGTAAGGGTAGGCTCGCCGTGGATGCCAATGCCCCCGCCCTCTTGATCCGCCGCGCAGCCGGAGACAAGCGCATCAGTCAGGGTGCCGGTGTGGTTGAAATACACGCCGCCGCCAATGAGAGCGCGACTGCCCATTATGTGCACATTAGAAAGGTGGGCCGTGCCCGGGAAGGGGGGATTGTTGCCGGACACCGATAGCAACACGCCGCCGCCTTCTGTGCTGCTGCCCAGCCCGGCGGTAATAGTAAAGCCATCCATGTAGACATCTACCAGCAAGTCATATGCATAGACGACGTGCAGGCTGTTGCCGCCAACGACCTGGTCGGCTGTCTCGGCGGGGCTGGCGAGATCATTGTGGTCGATGTCGCCGGAGAGGATGGTGGGGTTAACTACCCAATCGCGCTGGCTGCGATCCGTTTCGGTACCCGCGAACCCGCCGTAAACGTTGATCCCACCTCGCAGGCTAAAGGAAGCGTTCCGGTCCGTTGGGTTGCTGGTAGGATAGTACATCCCCGCCTTCACCCAGATCTCATCCCCCTGGTGGGCCACCGTAATAAGGGCATATTGAAGATCGCAGGGGTTGGCCCAATCAGCGCCGCATGAACCGCTGGTCGCACCGCCTTCTGCCGCGCGGATGATATTCCCCTCGGCGCTGGCATTATTTGAAACAGGCAGACTGAGGAACAGGATCAAACAGGCCGCGATTGCGGCAGCCAGGCGAGACAGGCGGCGATGGAGCATGGTGGTCTCCTGCAAATTCTATTTGTGTGTATTTTTGATATTAAAATGATTGTAACATAAAGTTTATAGGACGCATCAATCTCCCTGCTCCTTCAGCAGCAGATCCAACCGCCTTTGCAGCGGCACGAGATTGTGCGCCAGCAAGTCCGCGATATCTGCTTTGGACTCCTTGCGTAACGCAACTGCCACCGCGAACAGCGCCGCCGAGAGCCGCTCCTCTACTAGCCCCCACATGCGCACCGCCGGGAAGGTGCGCCCGCCGCGCAGGGCTTCCGCCGCCACCCGCCAGAACGGATGGTCGGAGAAGGGCGGCATCTCCAGCGCATCGAGCCGGGCGGGCAGCAGCCCCACCGCCTGGCTGTGCTCCACCTGCACGTCCGGGCGCAGCAGGAACTGCACCAGCCGGACGGCCTCGCGCGGGTGGCGGGTATGCTTCCAGATCAGCAGGTTCGAGCCGCCAAAGAAGCCGGGGCCGGGCAGCGGCGTGGCGGCGATCACGCCCGGATCGGGGCGCGGAGCCATCGCAGCGCTGTACAGCCAAGTTCCGCTCACCCGCATCGCCGCGCCATGGTCTGCCAGAAAGAAGGCGTCTGGAGTAACCTCATTCCGCTGCGTTCCGCTGTCGTAGCGCAGCAGCGAAAAGAATTCACGAAAGCCTTGCAGCGCCGTTGGGTCCGCAAAGGCCACCGAGCGCCCGTCTGCGCGCAAAAATGCACCACCGGCTGCCCAAACCCACGTTGCAGCATGCTGAATGATCTGCCGGGGGTTGATGGGCCACACCACCCAGGGCCAGCGCACGCCCGCCGCCTGCAAGCCGCGCAGCGCCTCGGTAAACGCGATGGGCGTTTTTAACGCTTCCGGCAGTGGGCCGGCGCCGTTCAGCAGGTTTGGGCGGTAGAACACCATCCGTGGACCGGTTACCCAGGGAATAGTCCAGGCGCGGTCTGCTTCAACACCTGCGGGCGCCAGCGCGCCGGGCAGCAGTGCTTCACGCGGACCGATCTGTGCCAGCTCGGCGGCGCTGAAGGGGCGCAAAGCGTCCATGGCCATCAGGTCGCCCGTCCAGGTGGTGCCAATCTCGCTCACGTCCGGGCCGTCGCCATACAGGGCTGTGCGCACGTGCTCCGTCCATGCCGTCTCCCAATCTTGCAGCAGCACGCGCACGTGGATGTCCGTCTCCGCTTCAAACCGGTCCAGCAGCGGCCGGATAAAGTTCTCGGCGGGCAGCAAGGCGGAAAGAACGATCTCGATAGTCATGGTTCACGCACCTTTTCACAAAGTGGGGCGAACAGACAATCTCAGAAACCTATCTCTAGCGTAATGCGCCGCGGGTGGTTTGTCAATCCATTTTTGGGCGCGGAGGCAAGTTGACTGCGCCAACTTGCCTCCGCGCCCAAAAATGGAAACATATCCCTAGAAGGAAACTGCCCCACCTTTTTTGCTCCCCTATTTGGGATTTTCGCTATGATTATGTCTGGAGACAGCGACAAATGAAAATCCGATGGTTTGGACACTCTTGCTTCTTGCTCACCGGCGAAGACGGCGTGCGCGTACTTACCGATCCATTTAACGAGAAGGTTGGCTACCCCTTGCCAGCCGTACCGGCAGATGTGGTGACCGTCAGCCACCAGCATTCTGACCACAACTATACCGCTATCGTGCAGGGGCGCTTCACCGTGATTGATTCGCCCGGCAGCTTCAACACCCACGGCATAGAAATTCACGGCTACCCCACCTTCCACGACGCCGAAGCAGGGCACCAGCGCGGCGACAACGTCCTCTTCCACATCACCCTCGACGGGCTAGCGGTCGTCCACTGCGGTGACCTGGGGCACGTGCTCACGCGCGAGCAGGCCGAGAGCGTCGGGCGGGTGGACTTGCTGCTGCTGCCGGTGGGAGGCACGTACACCATCGGCTGCGGTGAGGCGATCGATCTGATGCACCTGCTGCGGCCCGTAGTCACTATCCCTATGCACTACAAAACGCCTGCCATGTCCTTCCCCATCCAGCCGGTGGAACCGTTTATCCAGGCAGCGGGCGGAGCCACCCGCCCCGGCACCACAGAGATCATGCTGGATGCGGAAACCCTGGCAAATCTGGCCGGTGTGGTGGTGCTCGACGCGCCGAACTAGCGCCCCTTCAGTTCTCGCAGCCGTCGAGCGGCGGCACGCCTTCCAGCCCGTCCCATAAGGCGCACATGGCTGCCTGATAGTTCGGGTCAACGGTCAGCGCAAATGCTGCCAGATCTAGCGCTTCTTCTCCCCGCGCGGTGCGCGCGTACGCCTCGATCACCGGCATCCATTCGCGCGGTGAATTCGAGCGCGAGTCGTCCGGGTGGAAGCCATCTGCTTGCGCTTCGTCGCCCAGCCGCGCTGCCGTGTCCCAATCGCCCTGCTGCACGGCCAGCTCGGCCTTCTCGAAGTACCAGCACCAGCCGTGCTCCAACTCCGCGCCAAACAAATCTTCGGGCGGGTAGCCGGGCGTGCCTTCCGCGCGTATGCGCGAAAGGTTGGAGGCGGGCAGGAAGTGCCGCACGAGGCTGGGCAGGTAGGGCAGCAGACGGTCGCGCTCGCTGAGCACCCACACACAGTTGGTAAAGCGTGGATCGCGGTACACCAGCAGGCTGTCATCCAGGCTGCCCTCAAAATGCAGCGTGCGGAAGGTGGAATTCAGCGGGCGGTCGAATGTATCGGGCGGTTTGGTATAGCGCGGGTGCAGGGTGTAGACCCAATAGCCCAGCGTCTCACCCGATTCAACACCGGGTTGTGAATAAAGCAGGTTCAGCGCAGCCGAGGTGGAAAAAAGCCCCTGGTTGGGGAACGGCTCGTACTCCGTCAGCAGCGCGGTGCCCGGTTCCAAACCCGGCGCGCGCCATGCAATCTGCCAGAAGAAGCGCTGCTGCTCTGTCCAGATCCAGCGATAATCGTTGCCAATTTGCAGGTGCAGCGTCACGCAGAAACCCACCAGCACGCCCAGCGCAAGCGCCTTTTGCAGCCGCCGGTGCGCCAGCCAGTCGATCCCTGCCGTGAAGAGCAGCCCGGCCCCAAACATGGCGCCCATGGCGTGGCGGTTGGAGTGAAAATCGAATACCACCTGCCGCCCGGTGATCCACGCAGGTATTGGTCCCAGCAGCAAAGCAAGCAAGCCCAGCGCAAGCGCCTGCCCAAGCCAGGGGCGGCTGGGGCCGGGCGTGTCACCCTGGGAATGATCCAGCCGCAGCAGCACCACCGTCACCGCCAGGGCAGCCAGCAGGCCCGCCGCGATAAAGCCCCACTGGGTGATCACCAGCGCGGGCGGATCGGTTGAAAGCAGCGACGCCCAACTGCCGATCACGATGTGGTGCAGATCCACCAGCGCCGTCCACGCCAGTGTTCGCAGCGTGCCGGGCGGGTCGGCGACGAAGTTGTAGATTGTCTCGGCGCGGTACGGGTCCGAGCCCGTGGGGGGGATGAAGACAAACAAACGCCACACCGCATAGGCGGCAAACCCCACCGCATAGGGCAGCCACGCGCGGATCGTCTGTGCCAGCCGGTCGCGGCGGATGGCGCCTGCGTCCCCCGCCAGATACCACAGGATCAGCGGGCGGACCAATTCCAGCGATACGAAGTACTCTGTCACCGAGAAATTCGCCGCCATCGCCGCCAGTGAAGCCACCGTCCAGGCGCGGGCTTTGCCACCGCTGCCGCGAACCGCCACGATCATCGCGCCCAGCGAGAAGAAGAACAGCGCCAACTGCAGCCACTGCTGGAAGAAGGTCACCGCCGCGGGCTGCTGCAAGAAGACCGGGTAGACCAGAAACAGCAGCGCAGCCGCGGCGTTCTGGCGGCGGGCATTTGGCCATAGCCCGTTCAGCGCCCAGAACATACCCCAGGCGCTCAACCAGCGCAGTATCAGATTTAGCGCCTGCCAGCCAAGCGGCGACTCACCCACCAGCGGCGTGAACAGAATGTGCGTCAGCGAGGAGGCCGGGCGATCATCGGCGTAATAGGCAAAATACGCGCCCAGGCCCCACAACCGGCTAACCAGGATCTTTGCCCAGTCGTCCCAGTAAAAGCCCAACCACGGGATCAGCAGCCCAAACGCCAGAAGGGTGATGAGCAGCAAAAAAGCAGGGAAAAAGCGGCTGTCAAACGACAGCCCGCGAAGAAATCGTTTCAAGGAATTACCAGTTTGCCAGTAACGTTTTTTCCAGCCGCGTTGCCAGCTCGCCAACGCGCCGTTCGATCTCGGCGGGCAGGTTCAGGGCTGGGTTGGCGAATAGATCGATCCACAGTTGGTCGCACAACTGGTTGAGGCGCATTTCTACGCCGGCCCACAGCCGCGAGGAACGGAAGGCCCGTCCGCGCCGCAAGCATTCGGCGGCAAGGCGGTAATCCGGATCGGTGGTGAAGGGCGCGCCATCCAACGCGGAGATACGCGCCGGGAAGTTGCCCGTCTCCTCGAACACGCGGCCCAGCACCTGGGGCGAAACCAGGTGACCGATCACTTGCAGTGCTTCCTGATCGTGCAGCGTGTGCCGCCAGATCACCAGGTGCGTGGCGCCAATGTAGGGGATGCCGGGCGGGATGGCAAAGCCGGTGTTTGCCCGCACTTCCGGCGTCACTCGTGGGTCATTGGTCTTTAAGATCTTCATCGCCCACGATCCGCCCAGCAGCAAGGCTCCCCGCCCGCCAAAGTAGAGCTCGTCAGTGCTGGTGTAGTTCATCCCCCGCGTCTGCGGATCGATAAATTCGTGCAGGCGGAAGAAGTCGAACATGCCCTGGCGGCCCTCAGGTTCCACCAGCGTAATCCTGCGGAAATCCTCACTGCGGAAGTGACCCCCGCGGCCCCAAACCCAGGTCGCCAGATTGTGGATGGAGAGCCCGCCCGTTGCCATCATCAGCGGGTACTGGATTCCAGCGGCGCGCAGGCGGCACAGGGTATCGTGGAATGCCTCGGGGGTGGCAAACGCCACTGCGGGGTTGATCTTCGCCCGGTCGAACAGGTCGCGCCGGTACGAGATGACGCGTGTATCGAGCGTCCACGGGATGCTGGTGGGGCGCGCCGGGGCTTTGGTCAAGGAAGAGTCGCTTGTGGCAGGTCTCACCCACACATTGCCCAAAAAGGCATCCTCACCGCCCAGCGTATTGACCTCGGGGATGCTGAACGGGCGCAGCGCGCGCATATCATTCAAGTTCTCCAGCCAGGTCGAGCCAATCTCGCTGGCCTCGGGGCCTTTCTGGTACAGGGCGATCTGTAAGATATTATTCCAGCCGGTCGCCCAATCGAACTGTTTGTGGTTCACTTTCAGGAACCACTGATCTTCCAGGCTTTTCAAGTCCAGGCAGCCGCTAGCCACCATGGTGGAAATATCAACTTCTCGCACGATCTTCTCCTAGTTCAGTGAATTCATCGATATCGTGCAGATCCCCGCGCCGATGATCACTCGGGCAGCAGGGCGTTTACCAGCAGCGCCACCCCACCGATGATCAGCAGCAGCGGCCACCACTGGCCAAACCCACCCAACAAAAAGGCGAGAGAGATCACGGTGAAAATGAGACCGCTTACTGCCTGCCCGCGAGCGCGGCCGCTCAACCGGCCATCCTCCTGATATTGATGGTACGCCCGCTCGAAAGAGCCAAAGGCAGGGATCAGGATAAACAGCGCCCACCAGTTGTCTAGCTCGAAGCCAATCGTGTTTTGCAGCAGGAATACCACGCCCAGCACGATCAGGATCAAACCGCCAACCCAAGCGCCAGAATGCCGGGCGTGCCTCTCGCGATCGCCCGAAATGGGTTCGTTTTGCGGTTGTTCAACCATAGGTTTCCTCCCAAATGCTAATACATTTAAGAATAGAGGGAAAAACCATTTGTGTCAATAAGAATGGCGTTATTGTTTCTTCACTACTGCATGCCACCTGTGCCTGGGGGTTGATGAATGTTTACAAATTAATCGCGTAACCAGGGTGACTCTAATCCACCCGTCGCCATCCGGTTGAATCCCCCAGGCACAGGTAGGGCGCAAGGCGACGTACTGAAGAGGAACGGTGTTTTCTCGCCAGATTGCCCTCGAAATCTCAGATTTTTGTCAGATTTGTGTCAAGCGCGGATCGCAAACCGGTGCTAAGATCAAAGCATACACCACCCCAGGAGGGCTGCTATGCCGACAACACCTACCCTGCCATTGATCCACGCCTTCCGCCGCCCCGCGGTGATCGCTGCCATCGCCGTGCTGCTGGTCAACGACCACGTGCTGAAGGCCGCCGCCCCCTCCTGGCTCACCGGTAAACTGAGCGATTTTGCCGGGCTGTTCTTTTTCCCGCTGCTGCTCGGCGCGCTGATTGAGCTTGCCGCTGCCCGATTCAAGCAGAAAACACCTTACGCCCTGCCCTTGGCACTGGCCTTCACGGCGCTGCTGTTCGCCACGATCAAGACCCTGCCCGCGGCGAATGCCCTGTATACCTCCGCGCTGGGCGTGCAAGTGGTACGCGACCCGAGCGATCTGATGGCACTGGTGATGCTGATCCCCGCGTGGTGGGTGGGGAAGCAAGGGGTTGGCTACGCGCAGAAGCCATCGAGTAGGGCAGCCTACGCGGCCTTCGCCCTCGGCGCGCTGGCAAGCATGGCGACCAGCCCGTGCATGCCTGGAACCAGTGTTGTGCGTGTGGAAATCATGGACGGCAAATTGTATGCTGGAATACCCTATTATGAATCGGAAGGTACTCTGCAATTTGCGATCGCGGAGCCAGACGCGCTTCACTGGCAGAGTGTGAACAATTCCACGCCTGTTTTGATGGCTTCTCCGCCAGAACTACCGTATACCGCCTGCTCCCCGTCGAATCCCACGCACTGCTATCGCATTGACGGCTCCGCAAAGGTGCAGGAATCGACTGATGGCGAACAAACGTGGCGCGCCGCCTGGGAGATTTCGTCCGTTCGCGAGACATTCCTCCGGCGCCAGCCGCAGCCTGGTGCCTGTGGAAAGATCCCCGAACTGCGCACCTATGACTTGGTGATACTTGCAGATGGAACTGTGGTGGTCGCGGCGGGCAATGAAGGTTTTGTGGTGCGCAAACCGGAAGGTCTTTGGCAGCGCGTGGGTATCGAACATTATGTATACCCCACTCCAATCCGCGCGCGTAGACTTGGAGAAGCTTTTAGCACGATCTACTGGGAATTTATCTACGCTGGCATGTTGAGCCTGCTAGTGTATACGGTACTCTCCGTCTGGGTACGCTGGAGTACGGCGCGCCCACGGTGGGCCTTGCATCCGGCATGGTTCGCGCTGCCCTGGTTACTCGCGGCTATCGCGTTGATACTAACAATCGAAGAAATAAGAAGTCCTGTCGGTGGGATAATGCTTACCCCAGTCATTTTTTTCGCCGCCTTGATTGCGCTGGGCCTGATGTATCTGATCATGGGCCTGCTGATATTCGCAGAGCCCGATGATACACGCCGTTGTTCAGACTGGTGGGCGTTCCTGGCAGTGCTCAGCGCGCTGGCAGTACCCACGGCGGTTTTCCTGCTGTGGGCTTATGGCATCATCCCGCCCTACTGGCTCGCCGCCGTGCTGGCGATCATGCTCACCATAGTCGCATTGGTTCTTATCGTGCGGCAGTGGCGGAGGGCTATGCCTTCTGAATAGTCCGCTCGCTCACTTTGGCCGGCACTGCAGCACCAGCATGTGCCCGTACCCGGGCAACAGCTTGCTGAAAACGCGCTCGAAGGGAGAGAAGAGGAAGTAGATAGAGCGCGTCAACCACGCTGGCGCGCCGCGCTTGCGGAAATGCATTGGCGGCAGGTACCACACCCCTCTGGCTTGGGTCACGTCGAACCCTGGCGACAGCTCCGACCGGAATTTCTGCAAAGTTTTCCAGTCATCATAGGGTTGGTCATCGGAGTGCACCTTCTTTTTGGTGAGGCTTTCCGACACCCACCGGGCCAGCCCAAACCAACTGTTCCAGTTCGGCGAGCTGACGATGAGTATGCCATCTTTCCGCAGCACCCGGCGCAGCTCTGAAATCGCCCGGTGTATATCGGGGATATGCTCCAGCACTTCGGAGCAGATCACCAGGCCGAAGGATTCTGCCGGGGCGGGGATGCTCAATGCGTCTCCGGCGAACAGAAAGGCATCGTTCGCCCTGGCGTTCCGTACTGCTTCATAAGAAAGGTCGAAGGCATACACCACTATTCCGGCTGGGACGATGGTGTAGTCCCGGTTCGAGCCGCACCCCACGATCAGCACCGGGCCCTGGCAGTTCTGCGCCAGTTCGCGGATGCGCTTCACCCGCAGATCATCGTAGATGTGAAATGCAGGGTTTTTCTCTTTCTGCGATCGATAGCGATCCTCGTAAAAATCGCGGATGTTCTGAGAGGTTGGCACGATGCCTCCGATAAAGAATGATAGAGAAGCTGTAGCCCTATTCTACTCGCTCGAGCAGCCGTTAGCAAAAAGTATCTTCCGAAGGGTGTGGGAAAAAGTTGTCAGGTTTTTGGGGGGTGTTGGGGACCCAAACCAACCCAA
>JAEYTI010000015.1 GCA_023434145.1 Chloroflexota bacterium
ATACAATAGAGACGCGGGACAACGGGACGCCAGCGTCCCCGCAGAAAGTGGGGGACATTCTTGTTGAAGTGACTCACGCAAAAATCATCGCTACCGGCGTGGAAATTGGTGTTTGTTATACCACACCCGACAGCGGCGATTGGTACCCGGTCTTTGAACATCTCTTTTTTGGAAGCCAGGAGATTTATCCAGATGAGTTTGAATTTTTGAGCGAGGAACGCGCCGATGGCAACCAGTACGGCAAACGCTGTGTGGCGGTACGATACAAAATTGATGATACCGGCTCCATCACCACGCCCCTCCGGTTTGGGGTGGAAGAAATCTTTGCCATTCCGCGAGAAGGCAACGCATGCGATAACATTCAGGCGCGGCTGGAGACCAGCCCCAAAGCCAGAGCATACGGGCTGAAGGTGAAGTGCGAGGAGTTCGACAACGGGACGCAGTTCTCGGTGGAATTGATGGAACATGACGCGGCGGTAGACCGGGCAGCGGCACAGCAGGCATTGGATGCGATCGTTCAGGGTAGCATGACCGGGCCGTGGACGTTTGTGGTCACCGAAATTGAGCGATAAACGCCCGCGAAAAACCTTAATCATCAAAATATCATCCAAATTTCCCCGGCGATCACCCCCAGAGGCGGGAAAAACCTGTAGAATTAGAATCTAAGAATTTTTTCTACGGTGCTTATGGCAAACCGCGGTTTGCCATAAGCACCGTAGAAAATATCCACAGGAGGGAAATTCATGCAGTATCGCCAGCTTGGGAAATCGGGTGTGCGCGTTTCGGTGATTGGGCTTGGCACCAATCGCTTTGGCTATGACCGCATGCCGCAGGATGAGGTCAACCGCGTGATGGACGCGGCGTTGGATTTGGGCATCAACTTCCTCGATTCGGCGGACGTGTACCAGGGCGGGCGCTCGGAGGAGACGATCGGGCGCGCGCTGGGCAACAACCGCAGCCGTTTTGTGATCGCCACCAAGTACAAGAGCAAAACCGGTGACGGGCCGAACGACACAGGGGCCTCGCGCTACCACCTGTATGACGCGGTGGAGGCCAGCCTGCGCCGGTTGCAAACCGATCACATCGACCTGCTGTACGTGCACTCCTGGGACGAGACAACGCCCATGGACGAGATGCTGCGCGGGCTGGACGACCTGGTGCGAGCGGGCAAGATCCGATACATCGGCGCTTCGAACTTCCTCTCGTGGCAGCTTGCGCGCGCCAACACGCTGGCAGAACTGCGCGGGTGGTCGCCGTTTGTGGTCACGCAGGAGCACTATCACATGCTGGAGCGCGGGATGGAGCGCGAGATGCTCCCCTACTGCCGCTATTCCGGCACCGGGCTGATCCCCTACTTCCCGCTGGCGGGTGGGTTCCTCACAGGCAAGTATCAGCGCGGCAAACCCGCACCGGAGGGCAGCCGCGGCGAGAGCAATCCCTACGTGCAGAAGTACATGACCGACGATAACTATACGAAAGTGGAGAAATTATCCGCTTTTGCGCAGGAGCGGGGGCACACTATCGGTCATCTGGCACACGCCTGGCTGCTGGCAAAGCCCGAGGTCAGCTCGGTGATCTCCGGCGCGACCCGGCTGGAACAGATGCAGGAGAACGCCAAAGCCTCCGACTGGGCACTGACCGCTGAGGAAGTGAAGCAGGTCAATGAAATCCTGGACGTGAAATGAAGATCGTCGCCGTAGCATCTGCCAACCCGGTCAAGCTGCAAGCCGTCCGCGAGGGCTTCGCGCGGCTGTTCCCAGGCGAGGCGTTTGAAGTCCGCGCGGTCCCGGCCCCATCCGGGGTGGCGGACCAGCCGATGACCTCGCGCGAAGGGCTGCTGGGCGCGCGCAACCGGGCGGAGGGAGCGCGGCGGATCATGCCAGAAGCCGATTTTTGGGTGGGGGTAGAAGGCGCGGTGGAAATGGAGCCGGATGGCGACCTCACCGCCGGGCTAATGAGCGTCTTCGCGTGGATTGTCGTCACCGACGGCAGGATGGAGGGCAAGGGCCGCTCCGGCACGTTCTTCCTCCCGCCAAAGGTGGCCGAACTGGTCTGCGCGGGCAAAGAGCTGGGCGAGGCGGATGATATCGTCTTCGGGCGCAGCAATTCCAAGCAGGAGAACGGCGCGGTCGGCATCCTGACGGATGACGTGATCGACCGGGTGGGGTTCTATGCGCCGGCGGTGGTGCTGGCGCTGATCCCGTTCAAGAACCCGCAGTTGTATTAAGAGTTTTCACCACAGAGAAAACAGAGATCACAGAGAAAGGAAGGAGGGGGAAAACGAAAGAGAAAATTTTTAGAAGAGCAAAAACAAACAGTTTTTCTCTCTTCTTCCCTCTGTTATCTCTGTGTTCTCTGTGGTAAATCTCTTCCCGAGGTGGATGATGACCGAGATTGCAATCATGATCGAAGGGCAGGATGGACTGAACTGGCCGCGCTGGCAGCGGATCGCCCGGGCGGTAGATGATCTGGGCTTTGCCGGGCTGTACCGCTCGGACCACTTCACCAATGCCAGCCCGCCCGACAAGGACTCGCTGGAGATGTGGGTCTCGCTGACGTGGCTAGTCTCGAACACCCGGCGGATCGAGTTCGGGCCGCTGGTGTCGCCCGTCTCGTTCCGCGACCCGGTCTTCACCGCGCGGACGGCTTTGCAGGTGGATGATCTCTCCGGCGGGCGGCTGCGGCTGGGCCTGGGCGCGGGCTGGAACGAGCGCGAGCACCACAACTTCGGCTACGATTTGCTGGACACAGACGAGCGCTTTGCCCGCTTCCAGGAGGGGCTGGAGGTGATCACCCGGCTGATGGACAGCGACCAGCCGGTGGACTTTGCCGGGCAGTACTACCGCCTGAACGAAGCGATCCTGCTGCCGCGCCCGCAGCGCCCCGGCGGCCCCCCGGTAGTGATCGGCGGCAACGGTCCGCGCCGCACGCTGCCGATGGTAGTGCGCTACGCCGACGAGTGGAACGCCGTCTACCTGCCGCCTGAGCGGCTGCGCGAACTGAACCGGCATCTGGATGCCTTGCTGGATGAGGCGGGCCGCAGGCCTGAGGAGGTACGCCGCACGATGATGACCGGGCTGGTCTTTGGCAAAGACGAGCGCCAGTTCCGCGAGCGGCTGGGCACGCGCGACGCCGAGGCGCTGCGCAAGCGCGGCATGGTGGTGGGAACCCCCGGCGCGGTGGCCGATCAGCTTGCCCGGTTGGGCGAGGCCAGAGCCGCCCGCGTGATGCTGCAGTGGCTCGACCAGGACGACCTGGACGGGCTGGAAGCGCTGGCAAAAATAAAGATATAGAAAATTATTTTGTGTTTTGGTGCGCGACGCAATCGCGCACCAAAACACAAAATAATTTTCAGATTGGAATGATCGAAAACTTGGCTGCAAATATCCGCTACCGCCCCATGACCGAAAACGATGGCCCCGCTTTTGCAGGGCTGTCGTTCTCTGCCGCCGATGCGGGGCAGATCGCCTACACCGCCAACTATCTGATCGACGCCTTTCGCGCGGTGCAGGTGATCCACGGCGATATGAGCGGGGTGGTCGCTACTACGCCCGACCAGCAGCGCGTTCTAGGCGTGGGGCTGATCCGCTACGGAACGTGCCAGTACGAGGGAGCAGTACGGCCCTTTGCGCTGCTCAACAACTTGATCGTCCACCCCGACTACCGCGGGCGCGGGATCGCGGCGGGGATCGAGGAATGGCGCTTGCAGCACGTCCGCGAGCGGTTGGGGGAGGAGGCGGTGCTGCTGGCAAACTTCCAGCGGGGCAACGCCTATCCGCGCAAGACCGCCGGGGCGTGGATCAATGCAGTGATCGGCCCGACCCGCTACGTGCTGCACAAAACGCGCATCACCCCTCCCCCGCCATTGCCGGGCGTCACTGTGCGGGCCGCGGAGGAAGACGAGTATGCCGTGTTCGCCGGGGCGCTGAACAACTTCTACGGCAGCACCAATTTGTTTATCCCCGAGTCTGCTGCTTCACTGAAGGAAAACCTGGCCCGCACGCCGTTCGACAGCCCGGTCCGGCATATCCGCGTGGCATTGGATGAGGACGGGCAGATGCTGGCGGGTATGGTGGTGCTGGAAGAGTACCGGCTCAAAACGCTGGAAGTGCGCAATATGCCCGCCCCGCTCCGGCTGGCCAACAGCTTCTTTCAAGTGGTCCCCGCCGATGGCGTTCTGCGCGAAGTGTACATGGATCGGGTGTGGTACCGCATCCGCCAGGAAGAAGCCGCGCGATATTTGATCGAGTCCGTGCGCTGGGAGTGGCAGGAGAGGGCTAACCTCGCAACGGTGCTGATCGATCCCAAGGGTCCGCTGAAGGAGTTGTTCCCGTACCAGATGTGGAACTCGATGGAGGGGTTTGTTGGGGTTGGTGGTGCGGTGGCGGTGCGGGGGGATAAGAGTTTTTGCCCGATTTATTAGGGGATAAGCGCGCTTGTCTCGCGACCGCCTCACCCCGGCCGTCCTTCGCGGGAGAAACCTCTCGTCTGCTTCAACCAATTGATTCCCCGCGAAGGCCTCCATTTCTGGCGAAATGGAGAGGGTGACTTTTGGGGATCATGCTATAGTAGGTTTAAGGATAGTTCACCATCCACGTGACGATGTTTGTTTTTGAGAAGTTTCAGATTTTCATATTGAGGTTGAACAATGACCACAAGCAACGATAGCGAGTGGCGATTTTTAGGCAAAGGACCTAACCGATGCCCCTTTGTCGATGATGTCCTGACATTTCCACTACACCAGGTTTGGCGCACCCAATTGGATACGATGATCCACCGCCAGCCGGTCAGCGATGGAGAGGACTTGTATGTTTGCTCGATGTCCACCTGCTATCGTGTGGATAAGAATACCGGCGAGATCCGCTGGTCTCAACCAGCATTAGAAGCCTCTGGGTTTCCGATGAACGTGATGAAAATAGCCCCGGCGGTGTACAGGGATCGGGTCTACTGTACTGACCTAAGCGGCAGGCTCTATTGCTTTGATAAGGAGACTGGGCAGCTGCGCTGGACAAAGGATAAGATCGGCGCTTTTGAGGTCTCTCCATGCATTGTCAAAGATCGCATTTACATTAGCTCGAAGGATCGAATGGAAAATTGGAAGCGGTCCTTCTATTGCCTTGATTTGGAAGGAAATATACATTGGAAGTTCTCAAGTGACAGCAATATTAAAACCATAGATGGTGCTGTTCAAGAAGGAATTCTTGTTATCACGGATGATAATAATGCCTATGGCCTTGACAGCATCAGTGGATCAATCATCTGGCAGCATGATTTCTCAGATTCACCCGGTAAAGGAACTGCCGGTTCTTTCGTTATGATTAATGGAAATACCGTCTTGCTCCCCGGGGGTAGAGCTTTGAATGGCATGGACTTGTACACTGGAGAAATTCATTGGCGGCATCAAGCGCGTTTTGTCTTTGATCGAAAGGGACAACCCTGTGGTATAGCAGCTTTAGCTGCAACGCCTGATTATCTGATGTATACAACGATTGATGAGGTGCATGTTGTTGATATGAAAAAAGGGGAATTGGTAAGTGTGTTTAACACTTCTCAACATCAGTTGCAAGATACCGTAGCCCGTATTGGTTTAATCGTGGGGCAGCATTATCTGGTGAATTACGGACAGGCAGAGAAAATCGTGGCCTACAATTGGCAGACGGGCGAAGCTGATTGGATGTTCAAAGCACAGGGACAATTTTTTTATAATTCAGCGATATACGTCAGTGGTCAACTGTTCTTTGGGAACGTCGGCGGGTATTTGTACTGTTTTGCTCCATAACGATCGAACATTCCACTCGGCCA
Source organism: Chloroflexota bacterium (assembly GCA_023434145.1). Classification (GTDB taxonomy): domain Bacteria; phylum Chloroflexota; class Anaerolineae; order Anaerolineales; family Anaerolineaceae; genus DSYU01. The sequence continues at coordinate 5,803 of JAEYTI010000015.1, forward strand.
TCAACTCAAGACCGAATTTTCAAGGGAAATATGGAAAGAATACATAATTGGACGACCCGAATGGGAAATGCTGAGCGACATGGGCTTTCCGGCGAGACATGCAAGCTTCCATTGGAACTTGCATGGAAGTACAACTATGGAGTGTATGTCTGGACAGGACCAGTTATAGAAGGCGAGAGGGTATACTGTACCGGTACCAGAGCCATTGCACTTGATCTGCGGACAGGCCAGTTGCTCTGGGAAAACCCGACTGTTCGTTCATTCGGTTATGCTTCTGCCGCGGTAGGCCCAGACGCCCTATATATCTGTGCTACAGCGGGATTGTTTGCACTCAATAAAAACACTGGCGAAATCATCTTTCACGTTGAAGCGAATATGCTGAACAGCTCGCCGTGTATTGACGGATCTACTGTGTTCTTTTTGGGAGAAAAGGAAAAGCGTTACTATCTATTTGCGGTCGATACAACCACTGGTAAGGAGAAATGGAAATTTGAGGGCAATAAAGGTCTTCACCAAACCCCTTCCGTTTATGATGGCCTTGTGATTTTTGGAAACGGCCCGACCGTACGAGCGCTGGATATCAACAGTGGAACACTCCGGTGGAGCCACACCTTTGACGCTATAAAGGTGAGAGATACGATCTTGGTTTTGGACGGAAAAGTTTTCGTATCGGTTGAGGGTGAGGCACTTTATGCAATGGATGCCCAGTCAGGAGACATACGATGGACTTTCGAATACAAGTTAGGGTCTCACTGTAGCCCATGCCTTTCTAGTGGAAAGGAGTTCCTGATAATCGCTACCAAAAAATTACATGCACTCGATATCACGACAGGCAAAGAAATATGGCAAAGTAAAGAATTTGGATTCCACGAAACAAACCCGATTTCGGTAGGAGATCTGATCTTTATTGGCGGCGGACATTATAACTATGTTTATGGTTTTCATCAATCGAATGGAGACAAGGTTTGGGAGTTTCCAACGGATGATATCATATTTAGCAGTCCCGCATTTGCAAATTCCTCCCTCGTGATTGGCAGCCACGATGGTTACATCTATTGTTTTCGTAGTTCCGATTTATAATGGGAGCTACCTTCGTAGAGGCATGCAGGTGCGCGATCTGACCGCCTCAAAAAGCAGTGGCCTGATATGCGCCATCGATAAGCCTTGGCGCAAAACTGTCCACATTCCACTCGGCCATCAGTTCCAAATCGCGCAGGGTTCCACGGCCCTCGGCCTCGCGGCCTGAGCTGCACGCGCGCAATGTGGCCAGCAGAGCGTGCTGGAAGTGGAGGAAGACGGCCTCCGCCGCGTCTGCTTCGGGTGACTTCGTCCCCGGCAGGTGTTGGATGATTGCGCCCACGCCGAGCTGATCTTCCAGGCCGGGGCGCAGCCGGCCGTCGGGCCAGCGTTCGCCAGATGGGATCACGCTCACCCGACGGCCTATGCTTGCGGCGGCCTCCGCGACGGCGCGGGCATTGCGCAGGCATCCGGCGAAGGTAGGAATGCCACCGGTCGCAAGTGAAAGGGTCGAGCCGTTGGGTGAGGGCAGCACCAGAGCGTCACCGGGGTTGAGACGCAGGAGCGAGGACGGGGCCAGGGTGAAGGCATCGGGGTCCGCGCCGCGGTGTTTGGCGAGGATCGCGTTTTTAGAGCGGGCGAAGGCTTCCACGCCCTCCGCGCTGCCGACGTAGGGGTACACCCGCGCTCCGCGCCCCACCGCCACGGCGACGCTGGTGGTGAAGGAGATCACGTCGACGATGATCACCGCGTCACTGGTGGGGCTGAGGAGCTGCACGCCCTCCAGCCCCCACTCGCAGCGGATGTCGTAGGAGGATTGGAAGAAGTAGGACATGGGGAAACGCCTCACCCCGGCCGGGGCTGTCTCAAAAGTACATTGAGACAGCCCCTTCCGATTTTAAAGGGGATGTGA
>JAEYTI010000054.1 GCA_023434145.1 Chloroflexota bacterium
TTGGGTGTGGTTGCTATCAAACCTCCCCATAAAACCACGGCAGTTCCTAAAGAGCCTTATTTCTCACCGGAAAGCCAGGGTAATCTGGTAGGCCATCAAATTTCTGCTGTTATTATACCGTCTGGACGGTATAACAACAAGGGTTAGGCCATATCTTTTACATTTTGTCACTAGCCGTACCGTGGAAAGCTTATACAAAAGCCATTACGGTTTTGTAATGGTGGAATTATTGTTATTAAGAAATAACCCGTTTATAATACTGATCAACGTTGTAACTGCTAAGAAAGGCGGGTTTTGGGGGGAAATATTATGGCGCCTGCGCGGCAGCTCCATCAATGACCCCAGAAACAGAGCCTGCCGAGCAGTTCACTGGCGCTAACAATATCTCCGGATGTATCCATGACAACTTTATACCGTTGGGTTTTGAGGATTGGGGGCTTCGGCCTGATCGTATTGGTGTTAATGAATTTAATATTCGGAGAAGGCGGCGTTATCCCAGCATTTGCCACGCCGCCAGAGTCTCTGGTTGCTCCCAGCCGGGGGGCATTGGCGCCTGCGCTGGCACCAGCGCCATCGGTGACGCTCAACGTGCCCACCAGCGTTCAGATTGGCGCTGATTTCTCTTTTACCGTTACCTTCGATAACATCTCTGCAGGAGAAACCGGCTACGGCCCGTTTATTGATTTGTATTTCCCGGCCAACGGCATCGATGGCGCGGTTTCCGCCCCTCAGGATGGGATTGATTTTATCAGCGCCGCCTACCTGGGCAGCACGTTGAGCAGCAGTAACATCCGAGAGTTCACCTTTGGGCCTACGGGCCAAATCCTCCACCCCTTCCTGCGCGAAACGAACGGTGCTGCGCACGTCGTTCAAGGCATCCCAGGGGATAAGCTGGTGGTCGTGCAGCTTCCATTTGGCTCGTTCGTCCCAGGCCAGCCAGCCGTGCCCATAACCATCAATGCCCGCTTGAGCAACCTGGCGGATCTCAATGCGCCGCTCACCCTGCGCGCCCGGGGCGGCTTCCGCTATGGCACTTCGCCGCTGGACGACTGGTGCTGCGATGCGCCGCTGGTGAGCGACAGCCGCCCGAATGCCGGTGTTTGGAGCCCAAGCGCCCCCGTTACGCCCAACCTGCTCACAATTACGAAGACTTATTCGTTCGCGGAAAATGAAACGGCCACCGGCCCCAATTTCCCGCGCACCTATACCATCCGGGTAGATGTGCCAGACCAGCAGACGATCACCAACCTGGTCGTCACCGATTATCTGCCGAATAACGCGGCCTTTCTTTCGGTCGATTCCATCACCCCTACCGGGTCTGTGACCACGCTTCCGCCGACCGGCATTCCGGCCAGCAATAACTTGCTGGTCGTCTCTATTCCCTCTGTAACCGGCGGGCCAGGGGATAGTGACGTTTCCATTACCTATTCGTTTTTCATCCCCCGCGCCAACGCTGGTGGAGCGCCCATCCTGCCAGAAGCCACGGGCATTATGGCGACATCGGAGAATCGTGTGAAAGCCGTGGGCGACTGGACACCGGTGGATGGGCGTGATACCGGAACGATCGGCAACGCGGTCGCCAACGGCCCTTGCCCCGCCTGCGCTCCGGCCCATATCCTGTACGACAAATCCATTGCGATCCAGAAGACAGCCGTGCTCGTCAAAAATCTTGGCCCTTCTGGCTACACACCCGGCGACACGATCGAATACACGCTCAATTTTCAAATCTCGGACTTTTTTGCCTACGGCAATGTCGTTGTCACCGATATCATCTCGGATGGGCAGCACTTTGACCCTTCCTTCCGGCCCGTTTTAGAGATCAACGGCAACGGATACGCCATCGCGCCCACTGGAATGACCGACGCCAGCTTTACCGTGGCCCAGGATTTTACCGGTGCGCTTGAGAACCTACCGGTGTATACCCTTGTCTCACCGCCCCACACAGGCTCGAGCATCATCAGCTTCCGGGTTTCAGATGCGATCACAAACGAGCACGGGCAAGCCAACGGGCGGCTGATCGGCGGCTGCGTGCCTGCCGCCGGAACCGGCGGAAGCGCGCCAGACTGCGCCAGCTATAATAACGGCGCGACCACCGGGCGCATCGTCTTCCGCACCGTAATCCAGGATCAGTTTACCGATCAGTTTTATCCCAACGACCCGGCAGTGAATCACGGAGATTTGATCAAGAATCACGTCACCATTGGCGGAGATATCCTTTCCGTCTTGGACACCAGTGTAACAACTGGGAACCAGCAGATTGACGCCAGCAGTACCCAGGCAGCCATCGCCTTTGGCGAGCTTGGCAAATCGATTTACGCGGTAAACGGGGATGTGTGCCCCAGCCAGCCCTGTTCGGATGTGAAGGTTTCCGTAGGGCAGACGCTCACCTACCGGATCCGGTACACCCTGCCCACCAGCGACTTTGAAAAGTTGATCTTCACCGATTTGCTGCCGAGGCCAGTCTTCGATGTGGCTGATCCTGACGCAGACGGCGCCCCCGGCCCGGCCTGGACGCTAGATGATGTGGTCAGCAGTGCAGCCCCGGCTGCCGGGCACATCAAGTTCGGCCCGGCGGATTCGTTCCGCAGCGTGGCCGGAGATAATGGACTGTCCTGCTCTGGCGGCAAGAACCAGCCCGCTCCCCCTGGAATGGCGGACGGCACGCCGTGCATCAGCGCCAGCGTCACCGATAATTCCCTGACCATTGACTATGGCAGCTTTAACGACCCGGCCAACCGCAGCTCTGTCATTGATCTTTTGCTTACTGCCAAGGTAACCAGCCACCCATTCACCGATGGCCTGTTCCTGACCAATCAGGTCTCCGTCAGCGAGGGCACAACCAACGCCGGAGATCAAACCCTGACGAGCATCGTTCCGTTTACGGTCAATTCACCCTACCTGATCACGACCAAGAGCGCGGTCTCCAGCGACAACCCCAACGCAGTGATCAGCGCGCCGCTTCCGGTAGTCTTTAATGCCCCCGGCACAAGCGGCCCGCCTTGGGCCACCACGCTCAGTTCACAGAAGCTCGCGGCCACGCCAATCGACAGCGATATTTCGGACGTCAATGCCGGCGACCTTGTGCGCTTTGCCATCGTGATCGAAAATCAGGGCAGTGGCCTCAACGGCGCGTTCGACGTGACGATCAAAGACTCGCTTCCGGCAGGTTATGTTATTCCGTCGGGTGGGATCAACCTGGAAGTGCTGCGCGGCGATGGCTCGGCGGTTGCCTATACCGGCCTGGGCGGCGGCATTCCCGATTTCTTCTACAGTGGCATCCGCCTGAACGACTCGGGCACGACAGGCGCGTGCGAAACACACTCGCTAACCAGTGGGCGCAATATCGTTTTGATCACCTACGATTTGCAAGTGGCCCCCGATGCCATCCCCGGCCAGCAAATCCAGAACATCTCCGCGCTGACCAGCTATCGCTCGCAGCCTGGCGGTGATAACTTCCTGGAAGGCGGGCCGCTCACCGATACGGCCCTCACCACCATTCCCAATGCCACCATTTCGAAGGATCTGGTAGGCACGGAAATCGACAACAGCGTTAACGCCACAACCCAGGCGGTGATCGGTGAGAAGGTCACCTATACCGTCACCGTAACGCTGCCGCATGGCGCCGCCCCTTCCGCTGAGATTGTTGATACGCTCGACTCCGGTCTGGCCTTCCTCGGCGTGCAGAGTGTGACGTATTCCGATGGCGTCAGCGCCAGCACGCCGGTAGGAACCGGCCCCAACCCGGCCAACGTTACTGTGGAAAACGCTAGCGGCGGAACCGGTAACCGGGTAACCTTCCAATTCGGCACCCTCACCAACGCCAACCAGGACAATACCGTCGCTGACACCGTTACCATTGTCTACGAAGCTGTGATTGTCAACGTCACAGGCAATCGCAGCGGCACGCAGCTCAACAATTCCGCCATCTTCCATTGGGTTTCCAAGGACACTGGCAACAATGACGTGCCCAGCCTGACACAGGCCGCCTCCGCACCGGTGGTCACTGTCATCGAGCCACGGGTAACGGTCGCGAAAACCGCCACCCCTACCAGCGGCCTGGACGCGCTCGACCCGCTGACCTACACCATTACCCTCACTGGCGCGGTCACCGACGCCTATGACGTCACCCTGAATGATCCCCTGCCCGCGCTCTTCACTAACCCGGTGATAAACACCGTTACCGCCTCAGGCACGACCGCACAGTTGAGCGATTTCGAGGTCACTGGCTGCCCTGGCGCTTGCGTGCTGCAAACCGCTCCCACGGCAGTCCTGAATCTCCCGGTAGGTGCCACCATCACCATTAATATATCGGGCACGCTGGGATTGGCATTACCCCCCAGCGGCGGCGTGAGCAACACCGCCACGGCCCAATGGACCAGCCTGAGCGGCGCGCCGGGCGAGCGGTCAACGCACAGCCCGGCCTCAGTCGAGCGCACCGGTGTGGATGGCAGCGGCGCGGCGCAGTTGAATAACTACGCCGGCCAATCCACGGCGGTGGTCGTCACCAGCAATCCGATCTTGTTGACAAAGTCCATTGTCGCCACTTCCGAAGCCTCCACCACCGATCCTAACGTTGCCGTGGGCGAGATTGTCCGCTACCGGCTGGTGGGCCAGATCCCAGAAGGGACGATGACCAACCTTCAGTTGGGGGATACGCTTCCCGGCGGAATGACGTTCATCGATGACAACACCGCGACGGTCTCCTTGATCTGCGACGGAGCTGCAGCTCCCTGCCTTACTTCCAGCACCCTCGATGGGACTGGGCTGGTCGTCAACGGAAGCGCAGTAACATCTGCCCCCACCTTTGTTTTACCGGCTGCCGCGATCTCAAACAACGCCGCCAGCAGCGATCATACCTTTACCAACGGCACGCCGGTCTGGTTCAGCCTGGGAAATGTAGTAAATCTGGACAATGACCTCAGCGCCGAATTTGTGGTAGTGGAATTCAACGCGCTCGTCAACAACCTGGCTGGCAACGTCAACGGTACGGCACTGCCGAACAGCTTTGTGACCTATGTGAACGGGGCACAATCTGGCAGCCCTTCCGCGCCGGTGAGCGTGACTGTTCGCGAGCCCGAAATGAGCATGACCAAATCGGTCACGCCCAATACCGGCCTCGATTATGGCGATACGGTTACATACACTGTCACTTTTGGCAACGCGGTTACCGCCAGCGCCGATGCCTTCGAGGCACGCATGACCGATACACTCCCGGGCACCCTCACGCTGGACCCTGCCTCACTTACCGTGGCATATACACCTGCTTGTGGAACGCCAACAGCAAGCAATGCCACCACAGCCAGCACGGTGGATGTAACCGTAGACCGCCTGCCGCCCGGCTGCACGGCAACTTTTACCTTTACGGCAGCGCTGCGAATAGGCGTCACGCCCAATCAGACCATTGGAAACACGGCCAACCTGGTGTATACCAGCCTGCCGGGCGCGAATGGAACAACGGCGAACGCGACCGGCTCGGGTAACACCGGCTTGGCTGGTTCACCTGCCGGTGAGCGCAATGGCAGCGGCGGTATCAACAGTTACCAGAGAACTGCCAGCGCAAACCTGACAACCAAAAACATCACTCGCACGAAGACCCTGATTGGCACCGAACTAAACAACCCCGGTAACAACGCTGCCGCTCAGGCTACCATCGGTGAGCTGATTGATTACCAAATGGTCGTCACCATACCGGAAGGAACGACGCCCAACCTGGTTCTGGTAGACACGCTGGACAACGGCCTGGCTCTGGCAGGCGACTGCGCTATGGCGCTGCCATACGCGATCACCATCTCCGACCCGGCGGATGTGACCACCAGCCTGAGTGGATGGCCTTCGGCTTGCCCCAGCACCACCGCTGGCAATAACCCGCTAGTCAGCGCGCCTGGCGGCACGGCTGGCGACAGCGGGCGACGCATCAGATGGGACCTGGGCACGGTGACCAACAGCGACACAGACAATACCACCGCCGAAACAATCACCATTTCGTTCCGCGCGGTCATGCTCAACCTCAACACCGGCGCGCACAATAACCAAAACATCCCGGCGACGAACCGGCGCAATGGATTGGTGGTCTCCTATGGGAGCACCAACATGTCCGCGGTGTATTCCGGCAACGTTGCGATCGTTGAGCCTGTTATCAATACGGCCAAGTCGGTTTCGTCAGGGCCATACAACGCTGGCGATGCCGTCACCTATACGATCGCCCTGACCAACCCGCCCACCAACGCCAGCCCCACCCTGGGCAGCACCACCGCTTTCGGCGTTACCCTCAACGACCCGCTGCCTTCCATGCTGCTAACCCCTGCCTTGAGCAGCGTGACAGGCGGCGGATTTACCGCGGCAGATTTCACCATCACCGGATGCCCAGCGGCTTGCACCCTGGAAACAGCAAGCGCGTTGGATATTCCGGCAAATACCACCGTTGCCATCCAGGTCACCGGCACGCTGGCTTACACGGTTTCGCCAGGACAGGTGATTAGCAACACCGCCACCACACGCTGGACCAGCTTGCCCGGCACGCCTGGGGTTCGCTCCACCTATGCCCCCGCCGCGGTGGAACGCGATGGGTCCGGTGGGTTGTTGGGCAGCGGAAGCCTGAATGATTACCGCACCGGCGCAGCCGTAAACCTCACCATCAGCGACGTAGCTCCGGCCAAATCCATTGTCCAAAGCTCTGAACCCACGACGAGCGGAGCAAATGCAGCCGTTGGTGAAATCGTGCGCTATCACCTGGTCGTGCAGATTCCACAGGGCACCTCGCCCAACTTCCAGATACAGGATACGCTGCCCGCCGGGCTGACCTTCCTCAACGACGGCACCGCCCGCGTAGCGCTGGTATGCAACGGCCCTGCCCCCTGCCTCACAGCATCAACGCTCGGCACTCCGCTGGGGCTGCTGGTTAACGGCAATGATGGCTCGCCTACCCCCATCGTTTCCCTTCCAGACGAGGCTGTTTCGCGCGTCGCAACCGGAGACGATGATGACTACGCGAATGGCGATCCCGTTTTCTTCAGCCTGGGCAACGTGGTCAATAGCGATAATGACACTGATGCCGAATACGTAGTGATCGAGTTTAACGCACTGGTTAACAACCTCCCCGGCAACACCACAGGCGTTACCCGCACCAACCACTTTACCGTCCTCGTCAATGGGGCGCAGAACGGCCTGCCGTCCAACGACGCCATCGTCACCATTGTGGAGCCCGCGCTCTCCCTGGCAAAGACGGCCACGCCCCTCAATCCAATCATCGGCGGAACGGTCGGCTACACCCTGACCCTGGAACACACCGCTGCCAGCAGCAGCACGGCCTTTGACGTGCTTGCGACCGATACGCTGGTTCAGGACACACCGGCAGTCACACTCAACCTGGGCTCGATCAGCGCCGTCGCCACTCCGGCAGGGTGTGCCAGCGGGCTATCTACTGCCGGTTCGGGTGGCAAGACGGTGGAAGCGCGCGCCGATGAGCTTCCGTTCGGCTGCGTGATCACCATAACCTACACCGCCCAGGTGGGCGGGGTTGGGCAGATCAATCTGGCGGACGAGTTGAAAAACAACGTCACCGCCACGTGGACTTCGCTGCCCGCCAGCGGCACACCAACGAATACCACTGGTTCCAACACACCCGGCATATCTGGCGCACCGGATGGTGAACGGAACGGCTCGGGAGGAACAAATACGTACGTCGCCGCTGCTTCAGCGTCGGTTACCGTCACCGGGCCAGACCTGGTCATCCAAAAATCCGATGGCGGCGTGCTGCCTTCCGCGGGTGACCTTCTCATCTATACCCTGGCATATCACAACGTGGGAAATGCGCCAGCCGACAACGTGATCCTTAGCGAGACCGTCCCGGCCAATGCGGTTTACGAACCGGCTGCGAATACTACACCCTGGACATGCGCCGGGACCGGCCAGCCCGGCGATATTTGCACGCTCCCGGTTGGCACGCTTGCTCCAGGCGCTTCCGGAAGCCAGACCTTTGTCGTGCGCATCAACAACATCATCCCGGTTGGCGTTACCACCATTGACAACACCGCCAGCATTACCGATGACGGCACGCACGGGCCAGAAGCAACCCCCGGTAACAACACCAGCACCACGCAAACAACCGTCGCCGCCGCGCCCGACCTGCGCGTGACCAAGGTTCCGGGCGCGCCAGCGGTTATACCGGGTGAAGTGCTCATCTATACACTCCAGTTCGATAATATCGGCTCGCGCGACGCGGTTGACGTTCAAATCATTGAAACCGTGCCAACTGGCGCGCGCTTTGTGGCTGCCAGCAGCAGCGCCGGCTGGAGCTGCCCGGATGGCGCACCTGCCGGAACCACCTGCACGCTCGGTATTGCGCAAGTTAACGCATGGGCAGCCCCTCAGACGGCGCTGTTCGCCGTACGGGTTGATCTCCCCTTCCCCGCCGCGCCGCGCCAGTTGCATAACATCGTAGATATCGACGACGACGGCCTGAACGGGATCGATCCCAACACGGGCAACAACCACGCGGAAACCACCACGCCGGTGAGCACCAGCGTAGATCTGCAGGTGCTAAAAACCGACAGCAGCGCGACGCCAAAGCCCGGCGACACGCTGGTATATACGCTCACCTACCGCAACCTGGGCAACCAGAGCGTGACGGGCGTGGTGATAACAGAGACCGTCCCGGCCCACACCCGCTTTACCCTAACCGGTTCTGATTCGCGCTGGTCTTGCGCGGAGGGCGACCCGGCGGGGACCATCTGCACCCTGAACGCGGGCGCGCTGCCCGGCCTAAGCACCGCTCAGACCGCCGACTTTGCCGTAATCGTTGACCAGCCCCTGCCCGCCGGTGTTACCACCCTGGTCAACACGGCCAGCATCGATGATGACCACAATCATGGCGTGGATGCCAACCTGGGCAACAACACCGCCCAAACCAATACGCCGCTGGATACGCACCCCGACCTGCGGATAGAGAAAAGCGACGGCGGCGTGACAGCCGCGGCTAGCGTAACGGTGAGCTACATGCTGACCTACAACAACACCGGCGATATTGCCGCCACCAACGTCACGCTCACCGAAACCGTCCCGGCGAATGCCAGCTTCAACCCAACCAGCTCCGACAGCCGCTGGAACTGCGCCGCCCTCACCCCAGGTTCAACCTGCACGCTCAACCTGGGCACCGTAACCGCCGGTGGAGCCGATCAGAGCGTGATCTTTGCCGTGACAGTGGATTCGCCGCTCGCGGCCGGCGTGACAGAAATTTCAAACACCGCCAGCATAACCGATGACGGCACGCACGGCACAGATTCCAATCCCGGCGATAACACCAGCAGCGATCAAACGGCGGTAACCGGTGCGCCTTACCTGATGGTTGAAAAGACAGATAACGGCGCGGCGCCTATCCCTGGAGATGGTATCAACTACACCATTACCTACCGCAATACCGGCACGCGCGGGGCGAGTGGGGTCGTGCTTACCGAAACGATCCCTGCGCACACCACATTCAACGCAGCCTTCAGCCACCCCGGCTGGAACTGCCCGGCGGTAACGGCCGGAACCACCTGCACGCTGGCGGTGGGCACACTGCCGGCTGGAGGGCCAGACCAATCAGCCGCCTTCGCGGTGACTATCGACCAGCCCTTGCCCGCCGGTGTGACGCAGATTGATAACACCGTCAGCATCGACGACGACCACACCAACGGCGTCGACAGCACCAATACGCATACCACCGATGATACCCATACACCGGTGACAGCCGCGCCCGACCTGATGATCGAGAAAACCGGGCCGCTTTCCATTACCCCCGGTGGCGTGGCCGTATACCAGGAGGTCTACCGCAACACGGGCAATCAAACTGCAACCGGTGTGAACATTACTGAAACGGTGCCCCAATTTACAACATTTGACGCGGCGCAAAGCACGCCGGGCTGGTCCTGCGCGACCGGTGGAACGGCAGGCAGCATTTGCACCTTCCCGGTTGGTGATCTGGCCCCCAGCGGTTCGGCATCCGTCAGCTTCGCGGTGACGGTGGATGCGGCCATTCCGGCAGGGGTAACACAACTTTCGAACACCGCCAGCATCGACGATGACCACGCCAACGGGCCGGATGCGACACCCGTCAATAATTCTTCCACCGCCCTCACCACGCTCGATGCTACGCCCGATCTGTCGGTCATCAAAACCGGACCGGCTGTGGTTGCGCCAGGGAGCGTTGTGGTTTACCAACTCGCCTACGCCAACAACGGCGATCAGGAAGCTACCGGTGTGGTCATTACCGAAACCGTGCCGCAGTTCACCACCTTTGAGACAACTCAGAGCACTTCGGGTTGGACTTGCGCGAGCGGCGGAGCGTCTGGCAGTGCGTGCACCTTCACCATCGGTATTCTGGCCGCAGGAAATTCCGGATCGGTTGATTTCGCAGTGACGGTCGATGCCGCGCTGCCTGCCGGTGTGACCGATATCATCAACACGGCCAGCATCGACGATGACCACGCCAACGGCACCGATAAGACACCGGGGGATAATACTTCCACGGTAAGTTCTTCCACAGAGGCTGCGCCGGATCTCACGATTAGCAAGCTCGACAGCAGCGCGATCACTCCGGGTGGAACGCTGGTCTATACCATCACGTACTCGAACGCGGGCAACAAAGGCGCCACTGGTGTTGTGATCACCGAGACGGTACCGGCGCACACCCGCTTTGAAACATCGGCCAGTGATCCGGGCTGGGCGTGCTCTGACAGTGGCGGCCCTGGCGATACCTGCATCTTGATTCCGGGAAGCCCTGCTGGTTCTCTGCCTGCCGGATCCACGGGAACGGCTGCATTCGCAGTCACGGTGGATACGTCGGTGCCTTCCGGCGTCGAAATCATCCGTAATGCCATTTCCATTCAGGACGATGGCACGAATGGATCAGATACCACACCGGGTGACAACCAGGATTTGGTCGATACAACGCTAAATGCCGCCCCAGACCTTTCTGTCGTCAAGACCGATGGGGTGGACGTGGTCGCGCCGGGGACGGCTTTGACCTATACCCTCACCGTGCGCAATACGGGCAATCAAACTGCGACGGGGGTGATCTTGACCGATACGCTGCCCGCCGGAGTTACTTTTGTTTCGGCCAGCGATGCGGGAACCTTTGACGACAGCACGCGAGTAGTCACCTGGCCCGGCTTTGAACTGGCATCGGGGCAGCAGGTCACCCGTACGGTTAACGTCACCATCGATAACCCGCTCCCCGCAGGCGTGACCCAACTGGACAACGTTGCGGAGGTGCAGGATGATGGCTCGAACGGCACCGACGTGAACCCGGGGGACAATATCAGCCATGATACCAATACGTTCTCAGACGCGGGCAAACAACTAACGGCCAGTGACCAGGCCTTTAGCGCGCCGCCCAATGTCGCCATTGGTGAAATTCTCACGTATGAGGTCTCTCTGACGATTGAGCCGGGCCAGTTAGACGATTTGCGGCTGGTCGATGTGCTCGATCGCGGTCTGGCCTTTATCGACTGCCAGATGATCAGCGGCGCGGACCTGGTGACCGCTCCCGTACCGTTGAACCAGATTTGCGCGTCGAAACGCACCATTGGGAAGGAGCCTACCGCCTCTACCAACGCCGCCGACCTGGGTCGAAAGATGACCCTCGATTTTGGCACGCTGAACAACACAGGCACCGCCGAACAGACACTCACCGTCCGTTACCGGGTCGCCGTGGTGAATAACCTGGAGAACACGCGCGGCGTGAAGCTCGATAATCACGCGCGCTGGTCATGGACGGGCGGCGCGCTGGATCTCAGCGCCGGGCCGGTTACCATCATCGAGCCTGATCTGACCATCAAAAAGACTGCCGACGTCGGGTCTGTCATCCCGGGGCAGATCATTACATACACGCTAACCGTTGGCCACGGCGCCAAATCCAACAGTCCAGCATTTGACGTCCTCCTGACCGATGTTCTCCCGGCAGAGCTTCAATACGTGTCGGGCAGTCTGATCAGCATCAGCGGGCCGGCACCAACCAGCGTAAGCGCGAACGCGGCGCCAACGCTGCAAGTGCGTTGGGCAGAACTTCCGCTGGGCAGCCAGAACGCGGTGATCCAACTCCAGGCACGGGTGGTCAGCACCAGCGACGGCATCACGATTCAAAACACAGCGGCGCTGGCCTGGACGAGCGTCTCCGGCGACCGCTCTCAACCATCCTCAGACTATAACGACCAGACTACGGAGCGCCGCTTCGCACCCGGTTCTGATACCAACACATACGGCGTGCAAGATGCGGTGAGCGTCACGATCCCAGAAGAAGTGACCCTTCCAAAAACCGGCTTTGCCCCGAAAACGGTAACCGTGCTGCCGCCACAGCCCGCAGAGAAAACCTATCAGGATCTTGGCAGCCTGTGGATGGAGATCCCGCGCCTGAGCGTGAAACTGCCGATCACCGGCGCGCCACTGGGCACCGAGGGATGGGACCTGACGTGGCTCGGCGATCAGGCCGGCTGGCTGGAAGGGACTGCCTACCCTGGGCTGGACGGCAACAGCGCGTTGACCGCTCACGCGACGCTGTCGAACGGCCTGCCTGGCCCGTTCGCCCGGCTCAACACGCTCAAGTGGGGCGACGTCATCCTGCTGCACGCCAACGGGCTCGTTTACCGATATGAGGTGCGCGAAGTGCTGACCACCAGCCCAGATGATCTAACACCGCTCAAATCTGAGACGCGCTCCTGGCTTACGCTGCTCACCTGCCGCGGATATGATGCCGCCACAGACACCTACCGAAGCCGCGTGGCAGTGCGGGCCGTGCTGGTATCGGTCCAGTAAACCTCAGAAAAGTAATGGAAACGATTGAACCGGCGCAATTGCGCCGGTTCAATCGTTATGGGGGGTTGAGGAAACACCTGTTGATGGGAGAAAGAAGGCCATGCAGACCATTAGGCAAGCATATGGTTGCTTGTTCCCGCGCGCAGCAGCGCCGTCACCCAGCGCGTCATTAATTGGCGTAGATTACCTGCCTTACCGTATGGTTCATCCAGCGTGAAGCACGCAGCGCAGGCAGCGCCTGGGCGGCCCCGCCCCACAAATTCAGCGGCAGCGAGCGATCTTTGATCATTGACAAAAGCCCAAAAAGCATGGATAATTTTATTGACCGTTCGGTAAAATCATTCACGCAAAAAGGTGGCTTTATGAGCGATAGTCCTGTGCACGTTACGCATTCCGTTCTCATCGAACGTCCGGTAGAGGCGGTTTGGGAGGTGGTAACCAATATCGAGAATATGCCCCGTTGGGCGAGGGGCGTTGAAAAAATCTTGGAGGTCGATCCACCAGGAGCGCTGGCGCTAGGAACAAAAGTTACCGATATTGGGCTGGGATTGAAAAAACGATGGCCGGAAACCTTCTGGGTGGATATCTTTGAACCGTGTGAAAGAATTGGTTTCAAGTGGAAAGGATCGTACGGAACGGCCTATGTCCGTTATCGTTTGATGGATCAGGCGGGCAGCACCCGACTTGACGGCGAAACCTATGGCGATTACCGCTTCCCCTATTCTTTGATTCTTCCGCTGCTGCGAAATACTGCCAACGCGAACTTTCGAGCAACGTTGGAGAATATCCGCAAGATATGTTATGGTGAGAGCGATTTTCAAAAATAGCGAGGGCAGCTTGCGCGTTCAACCCAAACAAACCATCCTGGATTCGGCAGTACGGCTTTTTTCTGAGCGCGGGTATGCCGGAACGAGCATCGCGGATATTGCGAATGCCAGCGATGTTCAAAAATCCCTCATTTATTACTATTTCCAGAACAAAGAAGCGATTCTGGAAGAAATTCTTCTCGAAAAACTTCAAGCGCTGATCCAACAGAAAAAAGCCTATCTTGATGATCCGGTTGAAAACCATTCAAAAATTCGTTCTTCGGTAAAAGCGGGGCTTCAGTTTCTGTTCGACAACTACGACATCATTAAAATTCTAATTTCTGAGATTATTCTCAATAAAGTGAAGAGCCAAAGGATACAGGCCCAGATAAAGAAGCTGCTTTCGCTGGTAGATTATGCTGATTACAATGCTGCCGGGAAAAACACCAATGAATTCTTATTCTACCTGATCTATTTTTGCCTCTCGCCCCTGATCAGCTTGCTGCTAACCGGGAAAGAATTACAACAAGAGCTGCACCTCAGCAACGCCGACTTCGTTCAATACTTCCGGGAATCGACCAGTGTTATGCTAGACAGCCCGTTTTTCCATCTGACAGAAGCCGAGAAAGAATATGTAAGCACCGAACTGGAACTATTCGCGGAAAAGATCATCGACCGAGATCAGGCGGCGGCGATCCGCAGCGTTCAGTAGTGAATAAGGAGTCGATCGTGCGCCAAGAGCCTTCCCAAGAAACCAACCTGTATCTGGAAACCCCATCGATTCTATCTGAACAGATCCTGGAGCGACGCGGCTGCCCAATCCACTATTGGATAGGGGGAAAGGTTGACCGGCCTTTGATCGTCTTCATGCACGGCGCGTTGATGGATCACCGCATGTTCAACGCGCAGGTTATCCACTTTGCCGAGAACTACCGGATTTTGGTGTTGGATGCGCGCGGACATGGTAAATCGCAGCCCATCGGGCTGCCCTCTCTGACCATTGATGATTATGTGGACGATATGATGGCGATTTTGGATCGCCAGCATGCGGAAACCGTGTTCCTGGTGGGGCAGTCGATGGGAGCCTACGTTGCGCAGCATCTGGTCAGGCGGTTTCCCGAACGCTTCCAGGCGCTGGTAATCATTGGCTCTACGCCGGTTGCGTTTTCTGTCAGCGCCTTCGAAATGGCTGCCCTGCGCTTTTCGTCCTCCCTTTATAAGATTTGGCCCATGCAGTCGTTTATCAACCTGATCGCGCGCACGACGACCGTGAAACCCGATGTAGCGGCGTATGTACGTGATGTTCTCCGGCAGATGGAGCGCAAAAGCATGATAACGATCTGGGGCGCGGTGAGTACAGCCGTCCGCCAGGAAGGTTACCCAGATTTCCACATCAACATTCCGCTGCTGTTGACGCACGGCGACCAGGATGTTACCGGCACCATCCGCCGGGATGCGCCGCGCTGGGCAGCATCCGATCCAAGAATCCAGTATCATGTCATCCCCGGCGCCGGGCATAACGCGAATCAGGATACCCCGGAAACTTTCAACCGCCTTCTCGAGGATTTCATCCGGCGAAATGCAATATAGCAGTTGCGCCTGAATCGCTCCGTGCGGAAGCCGAAAAGGTTGTGATAGAGTTTTGAAAACGCAGAGCATTTTCAAAACTCTATCACATCAGGCGGGATGAAAAGCGACAATTTTCAGATCATGACCCAGCGCGCGGATACTCTCCGAGCTGCCATCCAGCCGGTATCCCATAAAACTGGCCAATTTTTCCAGCATCTTTGGATGGCGGCGAGCATAATCTAGCAATTCCGTTCCAGCCTGCTGTGGAGAGAGAATGCTGGCTGTCATCTGCCAGCGCTTCCACCCGCTTTGAACCGTCACCTTTGGGTTGGCCGTTATGTTGCGGTACCAATCAGAACTGGTTCCAAAGCCCACTGCGACGATAAAGGAGGATGTTTCTTGATCAAAACGCACAACTTCCAGCACCGTCTGGCGCATTTTTCCAGACTTTCTTCCGGTGTGGTTGAGCAGTAAGAAGCGCCCACCAAGCAGACCACCCAGTCCCAGGCGGTACAACCAGATTGGCAAGCGAAACCCCCAACGCGCCAGACCGCGCGGAGGTCGGATTTCTTTCACTTTTTCCATTATGACACACTCCTTATTGCGGTTCTTCGCCGCAACTGCCACAGAGCAACAACGATGAAAACCGGCCTCAGGGAATCCATTCATGCGGTAGAGGATCGCGAAGAAGATCCTATCCCTTGCGGGTTCACCCCTTCTTCCAGCCTTTATGAATGGGTGGAATACACTACCGTACCGTGCAGCGGCAGGTTGCGCCGCTCTTCGCCTGTATCAAGCGTCACATAGGGCGTAGACCAGCGAAAGATCCACTTTGCATCTTCAATTGCCACATTCACACAGCCGTGCGAGCGGCGGTCACCAAAAGCGCTGTGCCAGAACGCACCGTGGATCGCCACCCCGCCTTGAATGTAGGTGCACCAGGGAACCGCTGGCGTGGAGTAACCGCTGGCCTCGTCGCCGGCCGTCATGTTTTTCGACATGATCTTCCAGTGCGTGAGCAGCTTACCGGGCGGGGTCGAGAAGTCCACCAACTCGCCGGTGGCCTGATCGGTATAGACCATGCCGGTGGAAACGCGGCAGTGATACACCTCGCGGGTTCCCTCAAAGCACGTCAACGTTTGGCGATCCAGATTGAGCTGCATGGTTTTCTCCTCGGGATCAACGTCTGGGCTGAGCGGCGCAACGTCCGCTTCCGTAAGCACGCGAAAGCCCGCGCCATCCGCCCAATAGAACTCACCATATCCGCCGTAACCATAGCCCCGCCCGTTTGCGCCTTCGTTCCAACGGTATTCGACAAACCCGTTACTGCTGCGAATCTTGTCCATCCACACCACCTGACCATAGTACAGGCGCGGCGGAAAGTTGTAGGCGATGTTGTCACGCAGCCAGGGAGATGCCTGCACGCCTTCATGGGCCAGGTCCACGTAGGGCACCGTCACCTCCGCCCAAAATCCTTCTTTTCCGGACGGAATTTCGCTCATTGGCGTGTTGACCTGGTTCCCCACCGGCTGGATCATACCGCCGTAGATATATCCTTCTGGGGTTTCAATGTATCGCAAGTACGTCAGGCCACCAATCACGGTTCCGATCACTTCCCGCTCCCAAACCACCAGGGTATCGGCAGGCAGGCGCGCAATCAGGTTTTGATCGCCATCGCTATTGCTGGGGCGCGTGCGCAAGGCGATTCCCGGCTGTGTCACCCGTCCGAGACGTGGAGCATCCGGAAAGGTGGGCAGGCGCTTCGGAGATGGCAAATCGATGGATTGCCAGCTTCCCTTCGACCGAAAAGCCATTGCCCCCAATCCCAGGGCAGCGAGTTTGAGCAGTTCACGACGGGTTATTGTGCGCATCGCGGATATCCTCCAACCATTGGTGGCTCGTAACAAAAAAGAACACTCGTCATTTTACCATTGGTTACGCCAACGGAGAATCACCACAGTTCGGGGGGTACTTCACCATTTGTTGG
>JAEYTI010000069.1 GCA_023434145.1 Chloroflexota bacterium
GTCTGCTCTGCATCGCCCATAATTTCGCAAAAATGGCGAGCGCCTGATCGCCATTTTTTTTCCTTTTTCAAAACCAACTTTTTTGAATCAAGGGGGCTGTCTGAATTTACTTTTCAGACAGCCCCGTGCTTTTTGATTGCAGCGGCCTATGCCGTTTCTGGCTTCCTCTTCCAGAACGCAATCATCCCCGCCGCGACTGACGGAAAGAAACAAAGAAAGAAAATAGCATTCAGCGTCGCGGGATCAAAGCTTCTGGCAGTCAGCAGGCCAATGGTTCCGAGTAGCCCCATGAACAGGGCGGTGATAAGATACGCGCGGATCAGCATTCCTTTTCCTCCAGCAGTCAAACAAAGTCGCACCGATTGTACGCCGCGGAGCAGGCGGATGCTGTAAACCCGCTGTGAAGATCGGCGATCGATCGATCGCTACGATCAAATAACCGACGTGATCTTCTTTCCCCGCCGCAAGGGTATTTTGGCACACCTGGCACGCGTTTTGCATCCCCCAAAGCGAGGATTTTCATCCCGGCCGGCATCCCCTATGTGGGGGATCGGCCTTCTGGACGATGTTCCATAACGTTTATCAACGATGTGGATGCGTGCCTGTTTCGATTCTACCTGGGCAGGGCGGTTTTCGAACAAACAAAGCTGAAAGGCGGCGCAAACTGGGGTTGGCACGTTCCTTGCGTGCCGCCTGTTTGCGTCAGCCCGCGTCAGCCCGCGTCTTTGCGGAAGATGGGGATGCGGTGCAGGTTTTGGAACCCGGCGGCGTGATAGAGCGCCAGGGCTGGACCGCGATCGTCGTCGGTTTCCACAAAAATCTGCCGCGCGCCGAGCGCCCGCATGCGGCGGATCTGCTCGTTGAGGATGGTGCGCCCCAGCCCCAGCCCGCGGAAGGCTTCGTCCACGCCCATCGGCTCGATTTGCGCGGCAGGCAGGCCGCCCGGCCCGGCGGGATCGTACCAGCCTACGCAGAAGGCCGCCAGGCGTCCTTCCGGCGATTCAATGACCAGATCCATCGCTGCGCGGTATTCGGGGCGCTGGAGCGTTCTCAGCCGCCATGCAGGGGTCATATTGCGCGACTCGAACACGCGCCGGTGCAAATCGACGTACGCGCCGACCTCGCCCGCTCCGGCCAGCGGTCGCAGGATAAAGCCGTCCGGCAGGGTTGGGGCGGGCGGCGCGGCGTCCTCCGCCAGCTTCAACAGCACTTGCGACCAGGGGCTTTCGGGGTCGTCGCTAATGTCAGCCCACCCGGCCTGCCGCAGCGCCCGGATCGTCTCGGGCTGCGTCTCCAGCACCGCCGCGAACCAGCAGGCATGGCCCTCCGGCTCCGCTGCCAGCTCCGCGGCGGTTGCCTCCGCCCAGGCGAGCATCTCAGGCAGGCATTGGCTTCCTGGGGCTACGGCAAAGTCGAGCATCCAGAACGGCGTTTGCAGCACCGCCCACGCCGCAAGGCCGCCAGAAGAGTCAAACCACAACCGCCCGTTACGCGGATCATCGAACGCCCATGAGGCCAGCCGGTAGGGCAGATCGACCACGTGGGGGTGAGAAGCAGGAGATTGGTGGACGAGGCGCGAAAGCAGGGGCAGATCGTCTGGGTAGGAGATAGGGCGGGTGGAGTGGGGCATGGTGATTTCTAGATACCTTTCGCTTGGCGGTTGATGTACATTAAAAATGAATCGCGTAACGAGAAGCATTAAGGCCTACGCACCGCCTCATCACGTGCTTCGCCGGAGTGAGTGTTTTCCATAGGACATACCGTATTCTCCGGCGAAGCACGTGATGAGGCGGTGCATATTTCTGAATGCTTCTCATCACGCGATCCGTGTGCGCAAACAGCACAACCGGAGAGGGGGTCGCGGTGGAACTGCGATAGGGGGTGAGGATCTTAAAACAACTGCTCCGCCAGCTTCTCCGCCTTCCATGCGGAGGCTTCTGGCGTTTCGATCTCGACCACGTTGGCCTCGCCCCAGCGCAGCAGGGCTTCGCCCAGCAGCTCCGCGCGGACGACGACCAGCGCGATGGCGTACTGGCGCGAGTCGACTGCCGCCAGTCCTTTCTGCCAGCCTGCATTCCGCTCGAACTCCAGCGGGCCGAGCTCGTCTACGATCAGCAGGTCCGCCGGCGGGGCTGCTTCCAGCACGCTGTTGGCCCAATCGATCGCGGCAGGGTCGAAGCTCCAATGTTTGGTGCCGGGGGTGGGCAGGGTGGCCTCGTCCGCTGCGACACGGCGGGCCAGGATGCGGCGCGCGCCGGTGCGCAGGTCTTCCGCCTCGATCGCCGTGCGAGTATCGCCCTCAAAAACCGGGTGCGAGAGGATCCCCGCCGCCTTCCAACCGGCCTCGCGGGCGGCCTCCACAATGCGGGCGCAGAAAGCTGTCTTGCCGGCTCCGCGCGCGCCGGTGATCATAAACAGCAGTGGGGTAGGGGCGGGCATGGGCTACGCCTCCATCCACTGCCAGATCATATCCACGGCCCGGCCCACCAGGGCAGCCGTTTCCGGCGAAAGCTCGCGCGCGAAGCCAAAGCGATAACCGCGCACCGAGAGCAGCATCGCCTCGGGGTTTTTCTGGTACAGCGAGCGGGTGAGGGCCATGGTCGCCGCGGCGGTGAGGTGGTGGGTGAAGGATGAAGCCGCCGGGCTGCCCTCTACGGGCTGGAAGCTCACCTCTTCTTCGATATTACCCGTGTGTGCGTCAACAAAGCAGATGCGCTCGTAACGGGAGAAGTCTTCCGACATCTCCGGCGCGAGCTGCATATCGAACCACAGGTCCACCGTCTCGCCCTCGGGCATGAAGCCGTCCTCGGGGACGCCAGGGATGGGCCGCCCCAGCCGCTGGGCGATGGCAACCAGAATGTGCCACGCCACCCCGTCATCTTCGCGGTCAAAATTGCCATAGCCAATGATGAGAGTCTTCTTCATGGTTCCAATTTTACTCCGAAGAGGAAAGGCGAGTTTTGAAAACGCAGCGCGTTTTCAAAACTCGCAACCCCCTGCTGCAAAATCAAAGGCCGCCCAGGGGACAGGGCGGCCTTTTTCGGATTGTAGACGGGAATGTTACCCGCGGGTCTTCAGGTCCACCAGCTCGCCGTTGGGGCCGAGCATTTCTACTTCCATTGGCATCTGGCCAACGGCGTGGGTAGAGCAGGACAGGCACGGATCGTAGGCGCGGATAGCAGCCTCGACGCGGTTCAGCAGGCCCTCGCGGATCTCGGGGCCAGTGATGTAAGTCTTCGCCACGCTGTCGACCGCGGTGCTCATGGCCCAGTTGTTGTGCCCGGTCGAAACGATCAGGTTCACACTGGTGAGCTGGCCGTTGTCATCGGTCTTGTAGTCGTGGATCAGGGTGCCGCGCGGCGCTTCGATCACGCCCACGCCCTTGCCCTGGAAGTTCGCGCGGGTTTCGCGCACGTCGGTGCTCATGATGTCCGGGTCATCCAGCAGCACCTGCACGCGCTCGGCGGCGAACAGGGCCTCGATCAGGCGGGCATAGTGGTAGTACAGCGTATTTTCCACCGGGCGGCCGGGGCAGATGGCCTTGAAGCGCAGGAATTCTTGCTGCGCCAGCGGGGTGTCGATCTTTTCGGCAATGTTCAGGCGGCCGAGTGGGCCCACGCGGTACACGCCGCCGGGCCAGCCCAGCTTCTTGTAGTAGGGGAACTTCAGGTACGACCAGTTCTCCACGTGCTCGGCGATGTGATCGAGGTAGTTGGCGCCGGGGAACCGCTCCAGATCCTTACCTTCGCGGTCGATCAGGCGGATGTCGCCATCGTACAGCTCGAGGCCGTTCGAGGGGGTCACCATGCCAAAGTAGCCGCTTTGCAGCACCGCGAACTTCTGGATGTCTTCCATGTTCGCTTCTGCCCAACCGCGCATTACTCCCAGGCCAACCTGGAGGGTCGCGATGGCGTCGGCCAGGCCGGCGAGGATCGCATCGCGCTCTTCAGCCTTCAGGGATTTGTTCACGCCGCCGGGTACGGCAAAGGTCGGGTGAATGCGGCGGCCGCCCAGGGTGTGGATGATTTCCTGACCGAACTTGCGCAGTTGTACAGCCTTCACCGCTAGCTCGGGGTTGGCCTGGATCAGGCCTACCACGTTGCGGGTGGCGGGGTCGGCGTCAAAACCGAGCAGCAGGTCGGGGCCGGCCAGCTCGAAGAAGTGCATGCCGTGGCTCTGGATGATCTGGCCCATGTGCATCAGGTCGCGCAGCAGCGAGGCCGGGCGGGGCGGGGTCACGCCCATCACCGCGTCGCCGGCTTTGGCGGCGGCCAGGTGGTGGCTGACGGGGCAGATACCGCAGATGCGCGGCGTGATCTGGGGCATTTCAAAGTACATGCGCCCTTCGCAGAACTTCTCGAAACCGCGGAACTCGTTGACGTGCATGTAGGCGCGTTCAACCTTGCCGCCTTCATTCAGGTGGATGGTGACTTTGGCGTGGCCTTCGATCCGGGTTACGGGTTCAATCGTTACTTTTTGAGTTGCCATTTTCTTACCTCTATTTCTTGCCTAGTCCCACTGAAGCTTGCCGTCTTCGAGTTTCGGTTTGCGGCCCTGGGCCAGCTCGCTCAGCACGTAGAAGATCGTGTCGGCGTCGGGCGGGCAGCCAGGGACGAAGATATCCACCGGAACCACCTCGTGCAGGGCGCGTACTTTGGTCATCTGCGCCAGCTCGGGGTCCGAAGGGATCATGCCGCTCTCGTCGGTGCTTTCGGTCTCGACGTAAGCGCGGCGCAGGGCTTCTTCGAGGGTGAAGAAGTTGCGCATGGCGGGCACGCCGCCGAACACGGCGCAGTCACCCAGGGCCACCAGCGTCTTGCATCGCTTGCGGAACTTGTGGGCAACTTCTTCGCCGTAGGTATTGTTCACGCCGCCTTCGAGGAGGCCAACGTCCACACCGTCCTCATCGGGCTCTTTCAGATCCGTCACCGGGGTCGAGCGGATGTCGACCAGCTCGGCGATCGTAACAATGCGCTCATCGATGTCGAGCAGCGACATGTGGCAGCCTGCGCAACCGGCCATCCAATCGGAGGAAATCTTTGGTTTTGCCATTCTAGTCTCCTTCTGCGTACCACTAACTTACTGGGCGATCGCAACGGGCGCGGGGCGCTGGCACAGCGCGGCCTGCCAATTTTCGCTGGTATCGATGCCCATGGCCCCGGCTACCGATTTGAGCGCTTCGAGGTTCGAGCGTACGCCCTCGGGCGCGGTCAGCGCGCGGTGTGCTTCTTGAATGCGGCCTTCCAGGTTCAAGAAGTGACCTTCCTGCTCGGCCCACATTTCTACCGGCAGCACCACGTCGGCTTCTGCCGTCAGGTGCGAGGCGTAGCTGGCCTGTACGGCCAGGAAGGGAGCCTTCTCGAGCCGCTGGAGCAGGCGCTGCGAGGGGGTGTCGTCGCCCAGGGCTACGTACACAGCCTGGTGGCCATTGAGGTGGAAGGCTTTCTCCAGCCCGAGCTGCGCGGCGGCGAGGCTGTTGGCGTCGCCCTTGATCGAGAGCAGCCCGGCGTTAGCGTTCTGCGCCACCGCCATGAGCTGGCGCAGGGTCTGCGTAGAGCCCTGGGCAGTGATGCCCTTGCCGTACAGCACAACCGGGCGCGAGGCGGTGCCGAGCATGCCGGCGGCAGCCAGCAGATCGTCCGCGCTGATGCCGGTAGCGTCTGCGGCAGCGGTGAGAGTGGCCTCAGCGGCAGTGCCATCACCGGCAGCCAGGCCCAGTTTCACCAGTCCGGCCTCGATGCCCTTCAGCACGTCGAGGTCCGCGCCCTTGCTGGCCTTGAGCAGCACGTTGGCGTGGATGTCCATGGCGTTGGGTCGCGGGTCGACGATGATCAGGCGGGTGCCCTCGGGCAGGGTGCGCTTGAACAGGAACCCGGCGACCATGTGGGTCTCGGCCAGGTTCGCGCCAACCAGCATCACGCAGTCAGCGGTCTTCACAGCTTCGAGGTTGGTTTCAAATGGGCGGCCAAGCTCGGCGGCCACATTCGAGACGACCGAGGTGGGCACGCCTTCTTCCATGCTGGTGACCATGTCGCTGCCCAGGCGGTCGGCGAAGACCTGCTTGAAGACCGAGAGGGCCTCAACGGGCAGGCGGGTGGAGGCGAGCGCCGCCGCGCCAGAACCGGTCTGGCCGGCCAGCGGTTTCATTTTGTTGGCGATGGTGGTGATGGCCTCATCCCAGGTAGCGGGGACCAGCTTGCCTTCCTTCTTCACCATCGGGGTGGTGATGCGCTCGCGGGTCTCTTCCATCGGCTCAAAGCGGCCAACCTTGCACAGCACGCCGCCGTTTACCGGGGCTTCCCAGTTGCCAAGCAGGCGGACCATGCGATTATCGCGGGTGTAAACGGTTACGCCGCAGCCCACTGAGCAGCCGGCGCAGATGGTCTGGGTGGTGTCGAGGTGTTTTTCGAGGCCCTGGTAGGCATACTGGCGTTCAATCAGCGCGCCGGTGGGGCAGACGGAAACGCAGGTGCCGCAGGAAACGCAGGTGCTTTCGCCCAGCGGAGCGCCCGTATCGGCAACCAGCATGCTGCTGGAGCCGCGCTCTTCAATGCCCAGGGTAAAGTTGCCAACCAGCTGACCGCAGGCCCGCACGCAGCGGTGGCACAGGATGCAGCGGTTGTGATCCATCACAAAATACTTGTGCGAGGCATCCACGTCGAAGCGTTCCCAGTTGGGCTGGAACGGCCAGTGGTCCATCCCCTCGTCCAGCGCCGCGTTCTGCAGTTCGCAGTCGCCGGCGGTAACCTGGCAGTAGGGGCAGAAGTGGTTGCGGTCGCTGAAAATCAGCGTGAGAACAAACTTGCGCGCCGCTTTGACCTTGTCGGTGGCCGTGAGGATGTTCATCTTCTCGCTCGCCGGCAGGGTGCACGAAGGTTGGAGCGTGCGCGCGCCTTCAACCTCGACCAGGCAAAGGCGGCATCCGCCAAAAGGCTTCAGTGAGTCGTGGTTGCAAAGCGTAGGAATATGAATCCCGGCTGCCTGTGCGGCCTGCAGCACGGTGGTTCCTTCTGGAACCTGTACGGTCTTACCGTCAATTGTAAGATTGACCATGATCGATCCTCTCCGTCGTACGTTAATGGCTCCTGCAAAAGGCTGCACGAAGAGTCAGCCTGGGAATCCTTTGTACAGGGAATTGATAAAAAGAATACGAACAGCTATAAAATTCTAAAATCTAGGAGGGGAAAGGGGCAAGTGACATTTATCCTCGTTACTTGCGATAGATGGGTGGAATTGTACGAAATTTCACAATGATGGTCCGATCCGTCCGTAGATCCAAAATCTGCTTCTTAAATTGATACTTTCCGTATCGCTGCTGCGCGGTCGACGGCGTCGCCCACGCAGCAGCGATACGGAAGTTGCAGTGCAACTTCCTATCGAAACATCGAAAAACGCTGCGCCAGGTG
>JAEYTI010000142.1 GCA_023434145.1 Chloroflexota bacterium
GTGTGTGGCCGGGTTTTCGGCCACACACAACGATACCCAGACTAATGCAGGAGGTTGGCTTGAAAGGGTATCGCAGGTATTTTCTCAACAAGTTGGGCTGGTTCATAATTACCCTGGTCGCCGCATTCATCTTAAACTTCATCCTCCCCCGCCTGATGCCAGGAGACCCGGTCGCTGCAATTGTCTCCAGGATGGCACAGGGTATGAGCAATGCAACCGGCGTCCAGGCGATTTATGAGCAATATACAGAACTGTTCGGCACCAATAAACCGATGATCGAGCAGTTCTTTATCTACATGCGTAATGTGGTTCGCGGCGATTTTGGCTTTTCCATTAGCCAGTATCCCCGCACGGTTTCAGCAGTACTCTCTTCTTCCATCTGGTGGACAGTGGCCCTGCAGTTCCCGGCCATTATCGTTGGATGGATAATTGGGAACACGCTGGGTGCGCTGGCGGCGTACCTCAAGGGCGGTTTTGATAAGATCCTGCTGCCGGTGAGTATTTTCGTCAGCAATTTACCCGCCTTTGGCATGGCCGTGATCCTGCTGGTAATTTTCGGGGTGAACCTAAAGTGGTTCCCCACCTCCGGCGGCTATGGCTTCGACTTACTCCCCAGTTTTTCCTGGGATTTCATCAAGTCCGTGCTCATCCACTACCAGCTCCCGTTCTGGTCCATCGTATTGATTGCGATCGGCGGGCAAGCAATTGGCATGCGTTCCATGTCGATCTATGAGCTAAACGCGGATTACGTAAAATACGCCCGCTTCCTGGGGATTAAGGACAACAAGATCGTTGGCTATGTGTTCCGCAACGCTATGCTGCCGCAGATCACCGGCCTGGCTTTGTCGATCGGTACCATGGTCGGTGGCGCGTTGGTGGCGGAAATTATCTTCAGTTATCCGGGGCTGGGATCTACCCTCCTGACTGCCACGAGAGGAGGGGATTACCCGCTCATTTCCGCCGCAACGCTGATTATCACAATCATGGTGCTGGCCGCGAACTTTATCATCGAGATTCTGTACGGCTTAATTGATCCTCGCATCAAAGCGGCACAGGCCGAGTAGAAAGGTCTTGAAATGAAACATACCCTTCGACAAATCTTTCGATCCGGCAAGTTTGTAGTAGGCTTTGCGATTTTTGTGAGCATTCTGCTGATCGTGATCGTTTACCCGATTCTCATACCAGATTCACCGCTGCAAATTCTGGGTCAGGGCACCTTCTTCCCGCCGGGAACCTACGTGAACGTGTATGACAGCTTGAACGCACCGAAGTTTAAGCTCAACCTGGATGGCGCTGACGCCAAGCGTATCGAGAGCAAGCTGAACGATAATGATCGCGCCGAAATGGCAAAGTGGCTGGTACTTGCCGGTATTCAGGAAGAAGATATTGATCCGGCCGATACCGAGCAGCTTTTGGATCTGTGGGAAAATAACTTCGACCGCACGAAGCGCGTTCCGGGCCTCACCAACGCCCAGCGCAATTACTACATTCGCCTGGACAGCGCGATTGATGGCCTCCTTTCAGCCGAAGGCGCGATCATTGCGGCGCCGAATACCGAAGGTGCGCTGCAAGAAACAGGCGTTGTGGGACAGCGAGATTACGTCAACGTGAACCAGGTGGCCAACGTTCGCTACTTGCCGTTGGGCACCGATAACTTCGGCCGCGACGTGCTGACCGAACTGGTCACCGCCACGCGGGTTTCGCTCCAGATTGGTTTTGTGGCAGGTCTCATCGCTACGCTGATCGGCCTTACACTTGGCCTGCTGGGCGGATACATCGGCGGGATGGTGGATGACTCGATTATGTTCATTACCAATCTCTTTACCGTCATTCCTTCATTCGTGCTGCTGATCTTGATTTCCTTCAGCATCGGGCAAGATCAGCGCGGGGCCACCACAGTCGCTATCGTGATCGGCCTAACCTCTTGGGTATGGACGGCGCGCGCTGTGCGTGCGCAGGTAGTTTCGCTGCGCAACCGCGACCACGTCAACCTGTCCAAACTGTCCGGTCACTCGATCCCGCACATCATCGTCTTCGACATCCTCCCCTACATTGCCTCCTATGTGGTGATGGCGCTGATCTTGCAGATCTCTTCGGGCATTCTGGCGGAAGCCGGCCTGTCGATCCTGGGCCTGGGCCCTCGCACGACGGACGTACCGACGCTGGGCCTGATGATGAACTGGGCGATGATCTACCAGGCACAGATCCTCGGTAAGTGGTGGGCATACTTCCCCGTAATTGTAACCATTGCGCTGATTTCATTCTCGCTGAACTTGATGAATACGGGTCTCGACCAGGTATTCAATCCGGCTTTGAGAGACTAGGTGAGACAAACATGGGCAAAGTAATTTTAGAAGTCCGAGACCTGACGACCAAGTACATCACCCGTTTCCAGGAAAACGTGTATGCCGTTGACCACGTTTCGCTAAAAGTGGAAGAGGGCAAGTCGCTGGGCATCGCGGGTGAGTCAGGCTGCGGCAAGTCGACCCTGGCGCTCAGCCTGATGGGCTACTACTTCCCCCCGCTGCACTACATGAGCGGTGAGATTATCATCGACGGCAAGAACATCACGACAATGAAGCCGGATGACATCCGCAAGTCGATCCTGGGAACAGAAATTTCCTATATCCCTCAGGCGGCGATGAATGCGCTCAATCCCACGCGCAAAATCATCAACTTCATCGAAGATGTCGTCCAGGCGCATAACCCCGCGGCCACCAAGAAAGATGCCTACGAGCTGGCGCGTGTCAGCTTTGAGAATCTCAACCTCCCGCCAGAAGTGCTCCAGCGCTACCCCGTAGAGCTTTCCGGCGGTATGAAGCAGCGCACGGTCATCGCGGTATCGACGATCCTATTCCCCAAGGTGCTGATTGCCGATGAGCCCTCCTCCGCGTTGGACGTGACCTCGCAGAAGATGGTCATCAAGATGCTGCGCGACCTGATGGACAAGGGCATTATCAAGTCGATGATCTTCATCACCCACGAACTTCCGCTGCTCTACAACGTCACCGATGAAATCATGGTTATGTATGCGGGACAAATCGTGGAACATGCCAAAGCGCATGATGCTGTGTTCGAACCGCTGCATCCCTATTCCAAGGGCCTGATGGGCTCAATCATCGTTCCGGAGAGCGGGCTGCGCAACCACAAGCTGGCGGCGATCCCTGGCGTACCACCGAACCTGAAAAACCCACCGGCTGGCTGCCGCTTTGCCGAACGCTGCAAGTACGTGCGGCCTGAGTGCCGGGCGATCAATGTGAGCCTGAACGAATGCGAAGATGGCCGCGCCTACCGCTGCATCCTGCCAAGAGAAACGCTGGAGGCTTACAAAAATGCCTGATGAAAAACTTTCCATCCTACGCGGCGAGGGTCTGACCAAAATTTACGGCTTGGGCCGCAACAAGACGGTCGCGGTCGACAATGTCGATTTTGAGTTCTATACTGGCGAAATCATTTCCATCGTGGGTGAATCGGGCAGCGGAAAGACCACGTTGGCGAAAATGCTCCTGGGCCTGACGAGCATCACGGAAGGCGCCATTTACTACCACGATAAGAAGCGCGACATCAGCTCTCATCAGAAGAAACAGGAGTACTGGCGCGGCATTCAGGCGATCTTCCAGGATCCTTTCTCTTCTTACAACATTTTCAACAAGATTGATGCCGTTTTGCTCGACTGCATTAACATGCGTGGTGGTCGTCACCTCTCAAAAGAGAAGAAAATAGAGCTGATGACCGAGGCATGCAGCTTTGTCAATTTGAAGTATGAAGAGCTGACCAACAAGTATCCCTTCGAGCTCTCCGGCGGACAGATGCAGCGCCTGATGATTGCCCGCATCTTCTTGCTCAAGCCAAAGATCCTGCTGGCGGATGAGCCGACCTCGATGATTGACGCCTGCTCGCGCGCTACGATCCTCGATTATCTCATGGATCTGCGCAAAGAAACGGGCATGACGCTGATCTTCATCACGCACGATATCGGCCTGGCCTATTACGTTTCGGATCGCGTGTTTATTATGGAACGCGGGAAGTTCGTAGAGAGCGGCCCCGCGGATGAGGTGATTCTCAATCCAAAAGAACCTTACACAAAGCGCCTGATCAGCGACGTGCCGAAGATCTATGAGGAATGGGATCTCTCCACGGTAGATTTCCACTAGCCTGTTTGAAAAGGGTGTAATCAATAATGCAGGCCAGCATGTACGCTGGCCTGCATTATTGATTACACCCTTTTTGGGTTTCAATCGTGCGCGATCAGGAGAACATGCCTTCCAGATAGCCCTCGTTGACGTAATGGGTAAGCTCGCCGACGCTCAGCCGGTCAATCCCCAACTTCTCCAGGGTTCGACCTCTGCGCCAGTAATCCGTCCTGTGCACTACACAGGCCATGCGGATAATCGAATCCATGCCGCGAACAGAAACGCCATAGTGCTGGCCAAGTGAAGCAATTGGCACCAGGCTCATTGGCACATCTTCAAAAATGTAGCGGTGGTAAAGTGTCGTGGGAGCTTTAATGCCGTAGTACCCCGGCTGGTTGTGAATGGCCTGGTGCAAGTCCTCGCCGATCGTGTCATAGGCAAGTTTGAGCCATTCCATAGCCGTGCGCCCGCGGATGCCCAGCGCGGCGGCGACGGTTACGCGCTCGCGGTCTAGCGCTTCGAGCACGCGGGCTACCGATGGCGATACACCATCAATATAGAACTCGAAGTCACCGTGGGTGGTCTCGATCCAGCCGGCGTTGAGGATGGTCAGCGCGGGGTGGAAGATCGCGCCCATATTGTTCAGCCCAGTTTGCAGAACGTTTATGCCGTCAATATACTGTGGATACGCCTGCCGAACAACGTCTAACACATTGCGGGTGCGTGTGGCGGGCAGGGCGGCCAGCGGCACAGCTTCTTTGATCCGGAAGATGCGCGCCTGGGCCGGTCCATCGGATCGCGAGGCGTAAATAAAGGTCTCGGCTTCCGCCACGGTCACGTCGCAGTTGCAGTTGTTATCTCGCAGTACCTTGGCGACTTCGATCGCGCCGCAGGTGCGCCCGGGGTGCAGCAGGAGGATCTGCCCGTCTTTTAGATAGGGCGCGCAGCTCTTTGCCACTTCGGCGTGCGCCGAGGAAGGCACAACCACCATGATCATATCGGCTTTTTCAACGGCCTCCTGGATATTCGACGTGACGCATGCCAGTTTTCCAAAACCGCGCGGGCCCAGCTCGTAATCCAGGTCGATGCCCCCCAGTTCTTTGATCGCCGCGATGTGATCGGGCGTGCGATTGTACAGCGTGGTTGGAAATCCCATCAACGCCAGGTGCGCGGCCATAGCCTTTCCACCGTGTCCGGCCCCAATCACTGTGAATCGTGTTTTTTCGGTCATGTATTACCCTCCCTTGTTGAGGATGCTGGCAAGGCGTTCCTTTTCGGAAAGCGATTTGCCTTCTGTATTGACCGCATCGCATCCGCCACGGACGATACGGGTGACAATTTGCCCTCTGCCAAATGGGTTGTTCTTCAACTGTGGAGCATCCATTACCCCACAGATGACAGACTGTGCCAGAGTTGCCGGATCAGTCAGCGGATCTGCCACGCTGGCGGAGGCAAGCGACCGAATTGCTTCGAGGGTGCGCTGTGCTTCGGCCACAAGATGTTCTGCCCGCGCAACTACAGCAGGGTCGGCCAGCATATCGGGTGCGCCAGAGAGCGCATTTTCAATGGATCGCCGGGCCATGCCGCAAGACTCGATCACGTCTTCGGCGGTGGCTGCGTGGTCGGCTTCGGTATGGCCGACGATGTGGATGATGTGCGGCTTGAGCGCCATCTGCAAATATACGCTGGTCGCCAGATGCCCCCGTGCGGCGCTGGGATCCAGCGGGTATGAGAGCAAGCCGGTTCGCGTCTGCTTCCATACTCGGAAATTTGGCCCGGAAAGCGGCTCTACCATTCGCAGAACGGCCAGCATTTTTGCCAGGTCCATTGCATCGGATACACCGGGCGGGCTGTTGAACATCAACTGCGCGATGTAATCCTGCACGCCAAATGCGCGCGCATTGTAAGCCGAAAGAAAAGCGGATACCACAAAGATCACGTCGGGCGCGTCGCGCATGCCCCAGTGATGCGGCTCGTTCAGCTCTACCGGGATAGCGCGCTCGCCGTACCACTGCATCACCTGCTGGTGCTCGCGGATCGAGCCTTCCAGATCCCACGGGCCGCGGCCATCCATCTGGTTGAACCAGAACAGCGGAATGGCACACCAGGCCTGGTTGATCGTTTCGGTGTACATCTCGGCAAGTTGCACAAAGTCATCGGTGCCAGAGTAGGTGCGCAAGAGGGGATAGTTCCCCGCCCGGCTGGCTGCGTAGAGCGCCAGGTAGTCCTCGCGCCGGCGCACAGGAACCCCGCCTGCGCCCTTGCGGCGCGGGTCCTGCCGCTCGGGGTGGAAGAAGTTTTCCTGGGCATCCTGGTCGATTCCGAGCGAGATCACATCTAACGCCTTCGCTTGTGCTATCTTCGCTATGCCCTCGAGGCTGGCTTCCATTGTTGGCAAGCCAAAGTGATGGCGGAGCAGGGGGTACGGCGCCTTCCAGCGGATGCGCTCGATGGTGCTCTGGGGGAAATCGGATTCCTGATCGGCAACCTTATCCTGACCCCTCAGGTAGGCCAGCACCATCTCCGGCGGCTCGCTGCCATCGAAGATGCGTTCGAAGAAGCCCAACCGCCCGGCTCGTTCGGCGACCGGCGGCGTTCCGCCGAAGGCAAATTTCACCCCACGCTGGTGCAGGTGATCTGCTGCTTCGGCAAATTCACCCAGCAGGCGCTCGCCGGTCTCAGGTGTCAGCCGGTATGAGATTCCTACCAGCTCAGCGTTCTCGCGTTCTGCTGCTTTAATAACCGTCTCAATAGGCACTGCCGGACCCAGAAAGATGGTTTTCCACCCGGCGCTTTCCGCCAGGCGCAAGAAATTGGATATACCGGCCACATGCACGCATTCACCCAATGCCGCGGCGATCACAGTTTTGGTCATCTGCGGTCTCCTTGTAAATACAGATTGGTTTTGGTGGTGGTCGCTGTCCCATCAACAGATGGGGTAGATCAAATCGTACAATCCATCTGCTCAAACAGGGATCAGAAGGAAAGTAAGTTCATTTTTGCTCCCCTAATAAAAAGGTGAGCTGGTATGCTGATCGGTTGTGATGAGGATTTATTCTGGGGGATCTGGAATCCAGCGGATTCGCTTGTGGGAAAAAGGCATCAGGGATGAATTCCTCGCTGCGGTTCCTATGGCTTTGTATATCATTATTGTAACCGATTTTGGAACATTTGAACACTATTGTTGTCTAGATGTGTGTATTGCAGTTTTGGGATAACAGTAGCGTAGAATATTTTCTGTAAATTCCAGCACCTTAAAAAGTGTAGGTCAGATTATCCTTAAGGTTACCACACCACAAAGGAGACACCATGACCTACAACCATAATTCTACTCTACCTGAGG
>JAEYTI010000149.1 GCA_023434145.1 Chloroflexota bacterium
GTTGAAAACGCTTCGCGTTTTCAACACCACCATTCCTCTTTTTTTGAGGCGCCTGTAGGGCGCCATGTAATAAAAGAGAGTGGCTATTAAATGTAGGAGAAGAAGCGGGGGATTCTCCTACATTTTCTTAGGGGATTTAGAGTCTTTGCGCTTTTTCTTCTCTCTCCTACTATTGGGTTTAGCCTGGCAGATAATCGTCCTGCTTGCGGGGCGCTTCACCGAACGGATGCAAAGCAGCAGACACCTTGTTACCGCGCCGGAGGTAAGACACCATCCGCCGTTTCCGTGTGCAGATACCCGAGTAAGCCGACGAAAACCGACGTTCGGCTGTGTAAACGGTTGTAGAAGAGGCAGTTCTACAACGATCCAGCCGGGCAAGGGATTGGAAAGGTATAGACGCGAGAATGAAGCGATCATCGGCAAAAGCCCCTTCCTCGATACTAATACTACGCGCACTGCAGTTGGGGGATCTGCTATGTGCTGTTCCCGCCTTGCGCGCCCTACGTGGAGCGTATCCCCACGCGCGCGTCACACTAGTGGGCCTGCCCTGGGCACAGTCATTTGTCGAGCGTTTCTCCGCATACCTGGATGATTTTATCGAGTTCCCCGGCTGGCCCGGACTGCCCGAGACAGCGCCGCAGTTGGAGCGCATTCCTGCGTTCTTACAAGAGATGCAGGCCCGCCAGTTTGACTTGGCCGTGCAAATGCACGGTGCTGGAACGATCACCAACCCCATCCTGGCCCTCAGCAGAGCAAAGAAACTGGCGGGCTATTATTTGCCGGGGCAGTTCTGCCCATCGAATGCGACCTTTTGGCCCTACCCCGAAGGCGAGCATGAAATCCGCATCTGGACGCAACTGGCAGAGGCACTTGGTGCGCCGCCGCAGGGAGAGCAGCTCGAATTTCCGATCACTGAGCAGGAGCGCGAGATTTTTGCTGCCTTCCATTCGGCCCATGGGCTGGGCAGCGCCCCCTATGCGATTCTGCACGCTGGCGCGCGCGATGCCGCCCGCCGCTGGCCAATCGAGAAGTTCGCCGCGGTG
This sequence comes from Chloroflexota bacterium, assembly GCA_023434145.1. Lineage (GTDB taxonomy): Bacteria > Chloroflexota > Anaerolineae > Anaerolineales > Anaerolineaceae > DSYU01. Next base: position 1,044 of record JAEYTI010000149.1, read on the forward strand.
GGTGATTCGCTAGTAGAGCGCGGCCTGCGTGTGGTGCTGACTGGATCAGAAGCCGAAAAAGCACTCACGCAGGAGTTGGCGCAGCGTATGGCAGCGCCCGCGCTCAATACCGCCGGGCAAACAGATCTGGGCACGCTGGCGCTGTTGATTGCCAACGCGCGGGTGCTGGTCAGCAACGATACCGGCGTATCGCATATCGCCGCCACGTTTGCCACGCCCAGCGTGATCCTATTCAGTACCTCGGATCCGCAGCGCTGGCGGCCGCTGAATCAGCAGATCCACCGCGGCTTGATGGATTTCCAGCGCATTACCCTGCAGGACGTGCTGGCAGAAATTGACGCAGCCAGCGCCAATGCAAAGGCAAGCGCCTATGCCTGAGATCCGCGCTTCCGCGCTCAAACGCATCCTGGCGGTGCGGTTGGATAACATCGGTGACGTGGTGATGCTCAGCCCTGCCTTGCGCGCGCTAAAAGCCTTTGCTCCCCGCGCCCACCTCACGCTGATGGCCTCCCCGGCGGGCAGCCAGGTCGCACCGCTGCTGCCGTGGGTCGATGAGGTGATCACCCTCAGCGCCGTCTGGCAGAACATCGCGGATGATGGCACGATCGATGCCGAAAAAGAGCTTGCGCTGATCGCGGAACTAAAAACGCGCCGGTTCGACGCGGCGTTTCTCTTCACCAGCTTTTCACAGTCGCCATACCCGCCAGCATTTACCTGCTACATGGCAGGTATCCCCATCCGCGTGGGGCAGTCGAAGGAGTTTGGCGGCGTGCTGCTGACACATTGGGTCAGGCCCATGGTCGATTCGCAGTACCAGGTGGAGCGCAATCTGCATCTGCTGCGCGAAGTGGGTATTCCCGCCGAAGACAACCGCATGGAGCTTGCCGTGCCGGACTCTGATAAGCGCGCAGCAGAGGAAATCTTGATTGGATTGGGCATCAAGCCGCATGAACCGGTGATTGTACTGGCCCCCGGCGCAAGCGCCGCCGCCCGCCGCTACGACGAAGCCCGCTTCGCGGAGACCGCCCGGATGCTAGTGGGGCAGAGCGACATGCCCGTGCTGCTGATTGGCAGTACGCGTGAGCGCGATTTAAAGCGGTTTCCAACGTTGGAAAGTCTGGCTGCGCAGCACCCGCGTGTGTTCAACCTGATTGGTGAAACCAACCTGGGCGAAATGGCGGCGCTGATCGGACGATCCGTGGTGACCATTGCCAACAATTCCGGTTCCATGCATATCGCGGCGGCGCTCAACCGCCCGGCGGTGATTCTGTACTCGGGCACCGAGCACTTCGAGCAGTGGATTCCACCGCACGCGGCGCTGAAAATTCTCAACCGGCCTGTGCCTTGCGCGCCGTGCCACCGGTTCGAGTGCCCCTACGCACTGGAATGCCTGGATATTCCGCCGGAAGAAGTGGCAACCGCAACATTGGACCTGCTCAACGAGACTCGGGCGCATTTTGTATCAATGGAGGCAAACTTTGGCAGCGAAAACCGGACGTAAACGCGTCTTAACCTGGCACGTGCACGGCAACTACCTTTACTATCTCACCCAGGCCCACCACGATTTTTACCTCCCGGTAAAAGAAGGCCGGCCCGAGGGATACGGCGGTCGCGCCGGTACCCTGCCGTGGGGCGACAACATGTACGAGATCCCCGCGGAGAATGTAAGGAACCAGGAATTCGATGTGATCCTCTACCAGTCGCACAAAAATTACAACGTCGACCGGCGGGAGATCCTGTCAGACGCGCAGTTGAAGCTGCCACAGGTGTATCTGGAGCACGACCCGCCGCTGGGCCACCCCACTGATACGAAGCATCCGGTAGATGACCCCAACGCACTGATCGTCCATGTGACCCACTTCAACCGCCTGATGTGGGACAGCAACCGCACCCCCACCGCCGTTATCGAGCATGGCGTAATCGTGCCCGAGAACGTCCGCTGGACCGGTGAGCTGGAGAAAGGCATCGCGGTGGTCAATAACATCAACCGCCGCGGGCGGCGGACCGGGCCGGATGTGTTTACCGCCGTCCGCGAGCAGGTGCCGCTGGATCTGGTGGGCATGAATGCCGCCGATCTGGGTGGGCTGGGCGAGGTGTCTTTCAACGACCTGCTTCAGTTCGAGTCGCGCTACCGCTTTTTCTTCAACCCCATCCGCTACACAAGCCTGGGGCTGGCGGTCTGCGAAGCGATGATGATCGGCATGCCCATCGTCGGCCTGGCGACCACCGAAATGTCGGCGGTGATCGACAACGGCGTGAATGGTTACATCGACACCAACCTCGACAGCCTGGTTGACTGCATGCAAGAGCTGTTGCGCTCGCCCGAGCTTGCAAAGCGAATCAGCGAGAACGGGCGCAAAACTGCCCGCGAGCACTTCAACATTCAACGCTTTGCCCGCGATTGGGACAATCTCCTGGGGCAGTTCTAGGGCTATTTTACCGGTTGAATTATGCCTAAGAACCTATCCGAAAATTGTTTTGCGTTAGTTGATTGGGTGGCTACGGCACCCAATCAACTAACGCAAGCAATATTTTTCGGATAGCTACTAAGTTTTATTGGAGACGAACGAGAATGAGAAGAATTGCAATCGTCAGCGAGCACGCTTCCCCTATCGCGACACTGGGGGGCGTAGATAACGGAGGGCAGAACGTCTACGTGGCGCAAGTTGCCAAATATCTGGCGGCGCTGGGCCACCAGGTGGACGTATTCACCCGCCGCGACTCCGCTGAACTGGAAGCAATATTCCCTTGGGAAAACGGCGTGCGCGTCATTCACGTACCGGCGGGGCCCGCTAAATATATCAGCAAAGAAGAAATGCTGCCCTACATGCGCGACTTCACCAGCTTTATGATCAACTTCATCCGCCGCGAGGGAGCGTATGACCTCATCCACGCCAACTTTTGGATGTCGGGTCTGGTGGCGCTGAATGTTAAGCGTAAGCTGGGCATACCCTACGCCATCACCTTCCACGCGCTGGGGCGCGTGCGGCGGCAGCACCAGGGAAAGAATGATAAATTTCCCGATGTGCGCTTCCAGATTGAAGAGCAGGTTGCAGCGGAGGCAGACCGCATCATCGCGGAGTGCCCGCAGGACCGGCACGACCTGATCACCCTGTACCACGCCGCTCCCGAGCGGGTCACGGTGGTTCCGGCGGGCTTCGACCCACAAGAATTGCAGCCGATCAGCAAGGCGGCGGCGCGCAAGCACCTGGGGCTGGACTCCAACGAGCATATCATCCTCCAGCTTGGCCGGATGGTGCCGCGCAAAGGCGTGGATAACGTGATCCGCGCGCTGGGCCATCTGGTGCACAACCACGGCATCCCAGCGCGACTGCTGATCGTGGGCGGCGAAACGAAAAACCCCGACCCAGTCCAATCACCGGAGCTAATGCGGCTGATGAAGCTTGCCCAGGATGCCAACGTGACGGAATACGTCACCTTCACCGGACAGCGGCAGCGCGAGATCCTCAAGTTCTACTACAGCGCGGCGGACGTATTTGTCTCGACTCCCTGGTATGAGCCGTTCGGTATCACGCCGCTAGAGGCCATGGCATGCGGCACGCCGGTGATCGGCTCCGACGTTGGCGGGATCAAATATTCTATCGTGGATGGCGAGACAGGCTTCCTGGTGCCGCCGAAGGACGCAGCCGCGCTCGCCGCGCGACTGGCAGAGATGTTCAACGACCCGGCGCTGCTGCGCCAGTTCAGCCGCCAGGCCATTGAACGCGTCAACCGCTATTTTACCTGGGAGAAGGTGGCGCGTATGCTGGCGGGCGTTTACGAAGAAACCATTTCCGAGACTATCGAAGCTGCCCGGCTGCGAACGGTAAACTCCCTTCAGGCGCAGCGGTTCAACGCGGCTTTTGTAAATAACGCAAAAGATACCGCAACTCGGTATCGGTCAGCGAAATAGAAACATTTGAACGTAGGGATGTGCAATATGAACACACTGGATGGAAAAGTTATTTTGGTCACCGGCGGGGCGCGCGGATTGGGCGAAGCTATCTGCCGTGAATTGAGCACGGCCGGAGCAAATGTCATCCTCGCGGATGTGCGTATGGATCTGGCAAATGGCGTCGTGAACGATATTCGCGGGCAGGGCGGCAGCGCCACAGCCCTCGAGCTCGATGTGATGGACGAGCGGCAGATCAAGACAGCACTGGAGAACATTAAGGTGGAGTTTGGGCGGCTAGATGCGCTGATCAACAGCGCCGGGATCGACAAGACCCTTTCCATCGAAGAGTTGGACGTGGCCGACTGGGACTGCATTATGGATGTGAACCTGCGTGCGCCGTTCATCCTCTCTAAGTACACGCTGCCGCTAATGCGCGAACAGGGCTCAGGCTATATCATCAACATCTGCTCCACGGCGGCTAAGCGCGCATGGCCTAACGCATCGGCATACCACGCCAGCAAGTGGGGTCTGCTGGGCTTCACCCACGCTTTGTACACCGAGGCGCGGCAGTACGGCGTAAAGGTCACCGCGCTGATCCCCGGTGGGATGCGCACGCCGTTCCTGTTCGACCGCTTCCCCGACCTGGATCCCAACAAGCTCCAGGACCCGAAGAATGTGGCGCAAACCATCCACTTCCTGCTCACCCTGCCAGACGGCAGCGTGATCGAAGAGCTCAACGTGCTGCCGCTGAATGAGACTTCATGGCCGTAGTCGGTATCCGTGGCGAGCGTTGGATCTTCCTCGATAAGGACGGCACGCTGGTGAAGGATGTTCCATACAACGTTGACCCCGGCAAGATCGTTCTGCAACCGTGCGCGGAGCGCGGGCTGGCACGGCTGCACCAGGCCGGCTACCGCTTTGTGATTGTCTCCAACCAGGCCGGTGTGGCGCGGGGCATGTTTCCGCCAGAAGCGCTGGATGGGGTGGAATTGCATCTGCGGCGGGTGCTGCGCGAGCGCGCCGGGATGGAACCGGAGGCCTTCTACTGGTGCCCGCACCACCCAGAGGGCAGCGTGCGCGAGTGGGCAGTGGAATGCGAGTGCCGCAAGCCCAAACCGGGCATGCTGCTCGCCGCCGCCCGAGACCTGGGCATTCCGTTGGCGGATGCCTGGATGATTGGCGACATTATCAATGATGTGGAGGCCGGAAACCGGGCTGGCTGCCGGACGATTTTGATCGACAACGGCGGAGAGACGGAGTGGCTGCACGGCCCATTCCGCCGTCCAAGTTTTACCGCTCGAGACCTCAACGAGGCCGCCGATATTATTTTGGCGGAGGGGACGGGCGAGAGCGCAGGTGTGGGGGCCAAAGGGGCAAAAACCAGCCAGGAGGTCCACGACCATGAGCAATAACTTATTTTCTTTAATGGACACCTTTTCAAAACTGCGCGTCCTCGTAATCGGGGAGGCGATGCTCGACCGCTACTTGAAGGGCAGCACGACGCGCCTCTCGCAAGAAGCCCCGGTGCAGATTGTTAGCGTGGAGGAGAAGGAGGATATCCCCGGCGGGGCTGCAAACACCGCCGCGAACATCCGCAGCCTGGGCGCGGAGCCGCTGTTCCTCTCCGTGATTGGTGATGACGAGGAGGGACGCTGGCTGCGCCGTGCGCTGCAAAACTATCAGATCAGCGATGAGAATGTCCTCTGCGACTCTGATCGCATCACCCTCGCCAAGCACCGCTTGCTGGCAAACGGGCAGATGATGATCCGCTTCGACCAGGGAACCATCGCCCCGCTCGCTCCAAAGACCGAAGCGCGACTGATCCGCCGCCTGCATGGGCTGGCCCGCAAAGTGGATGCCATCATCATCTCCGATTACAGTTACGGCATCCTCACCCCCGGCGTGATCGAGGCGCTGGCTGAGATCCAGGCGCGCGCTATGCACGTGGTGGTTCTGGACGCCAAGCAATATAAGCCGTACCAATCGCTGCGGGTAACGGCCGTGAAGCCGAACTACAGCGAAGCGATCAATATTTTGGGGCAGGAGGCCAAAGAAGGCTCGGAAGAGCGCGTACAGCAGATAGAGAAGTACGGGCGCAAGATCCTCGAGATCGCCGGGGCACAGATGGCAGCCATCACGCTGGACCAGGACGGCGCGCTGATCTTCGAACGCGGGCAGCCGGTATACCGCATCTACGCCCGCCCGGCCGAACACAACCGTGTAGCGGGCGCCGGCGACACCTTTATGAGTGCGCTGGCCCTGGCGCTGGCGTCTGGTGCGTCGGCGGCCCCTGCCGCCGAAATTGCCTCGACAGCCGCCGCCATGGTGGTGCAAAAGCCCGGCACGAGCACGTGCTACATCGAAGAGCTAAAGGCCTTTTACTCCGGTGACGAGAAATTTATCACCGACAGCTTCCACATCGCCGCGCGCATCGCGGCCTACCGCCGCCAGTGCAAGCGCATCGTTTTCACCAACGGCTGCTTTGACATCCTCCACAGCGGGCACATCCAGTACCTCAACCAGGCCAAGGCGCAGGGCGACGTGCTGGTGGTAGGGATCAACACCGACCCCGGCGTGCAGCGGTTAAAAGGCCCCAACCGGCCGATCAACCACCTGGAAGACCGGGCACAGGTGCTTTCGGCCCTTTCCTGCATCGATCACATCATCCCCTTTGACGAGGATATCCCATACAGCCTGATCCAGATGATCCAGCCGGACGTGTTTGTGAAGGGTGGCGACTATTCGCTGGAGCGGCTGCCCGAAGCCGGGCTGGTAGAAGAGCTGGGTGGAAAGGTGACTATCCTGCCCTACATCGAGAACCACTCAACAACCGGCATTATCGAACGCATCCGGCAGTCATTCGCGCCAGAGATTGACACAGCGCGCGTATTACACGCGCAGAAGCGCGACACATTGGGGCTCAAGGAGCAGGCTATCTCTGACCGTAAGGCAAGCAATAGATCCACAATTAAGAGCCAGCCCGAGAAGAGCAAATCTGTGAACGTGCGAACGGCAAAAGATCGTACAATGAAAGAACGATCGGTGAAGGGTCACTCGATCAGCGAGCAGTCGCCCAAAGAGCCAGTCAGCACGAAAAGTGTTAAAAAGCCGGGATAAACGTTTATGAGTGCAGCAGCGCCAGACACGGTTAGCAGGACACAGGACTGGCAATTCGCGCGGAACGTATTATGTGTTCGGTTGGATACGCTGGGTGACGTATTGATGACCACACCCGCCCTACGGGCGATCAAAGAGAGCCTGCCCACCTGCCGTATTACGCTGCTCACCTCGCCGCGCGGCGCAGAACCGGCGCGATGTATCCCCGAGATCGACGATACCATCGTCTACGAATCGCCGTGGATGAAGTCCAGCCCCACCCGCCCCAACAGCCGCTATGACCGAGCGATGATCGACCAAATCCGCGACCTGGGTTTTGACGCGGCGGTGATCTTTACGGTCTTCAGCCAGAATCCCCAACCCGCGGCGTTGCTCACCTACCTGGCGGATATTCCGCTGCGACTGGCGCACAGCCGCGAAAACCCCTACCACCTGCTGACCGATTGGGTGAAAGAGATCGAGCCCGAGCAGGGAATCCGGCACGAGGTTCGCCGCCAGCTCGATCTGGTCGCGATGGTGGGTCTCTTTCCAAAAGATGAGCGGCTGAGCTTCCACGTGACCGAGCCAGCCCGCCGCTGCGCCGAAGAGGCGCTGCTGCGCGGCGGGCTGGCTCCGACCCATCCGTGGATCATCATCCATCCGGGGGTTAGCGCGCCATCGCGGCAGTACCCGCCCGAGTTGTACGCCCGCGCCGCCGCCCGCCTGGTGAAAGAGGACGGGCTGCAAATCGTCTTCACCGGGTCAGTGAACGAGGTGGATCTGGTGGAACACATTCGCGGGC
>JAEYTI010000194.1 GCA_023434145.1 Chloroflexota bacterium
AACCTGGCCATCTCCATCATCCGTAAGGCAGCCTACCCTTTTATGACGGATGCTTGGGCGGACATATCCGCCCAGCCGGATCTTGGCCTTTCCCTTCTCCAAAAATGATAGCGTTGAAAAGCCCTGGAATAGAACATTGGTTCTTGACAAAACGGAACGTGCGTTCTAGAATAGAACTAAATTGCTATCCGGTACTTCGGTGCGATTACCAGGGATGAGGAAATCATCCAAAAAAAGCAGCCACAAAACCTAGAGGGAACCCACCCACTTACAATCGTCTCCGGACGGAGAGGAAAATAGAAATGCCTCCTTCCAATGCTCGCACAGGCCCAAATTTTCAAGATGTGGTCAGCCACATCCGACCGAACCTCGCCTTCGTGGTGATGATCTTTGGCGCGCTTCTTGCGTTTGAGATATTCAACTACACCACTACTGACCATGCCTTACGAGACCTGCTGGGGAATCTGCACTTCGCCGGTTTTCGCTGGTCTACGATCCTGGCGCTGGCCTTTTGCGGCATTGATTTTGCGGGTATTGCCCGGCTGTTTACCCCAGAACAGGGCGAAGATGAGCCGAAGGAAGTCTGGTATCTGTTTGGGGCCTGGCTGCTAGCGGCAACGATGAACGCAATCCTCACCTGGTGGGGTGTTTCGATGGCGGTGGTAACGCACACTGTGCAGAGCACGGCGGTGATCGATCCACAAACACTGTCCACGGTTATCCCGATCTTCGTGGCAATTATGGTTTGGGTGATCCGCATTCTGATCATCGGCACGCTATCGCTGGCAATGGATCGCTTGCTGCATCACGGTGTGCATCGCCGCCCGGCCATCCAAAGCACCGTTTCCGCTCAGGCCGCGGCGCGTTACACCGGGCGTAACCTGCCCCAGCATACGCAGCCAATGAGCATCCCGGCGAGCTTGAACTCTTCGGCGGCTACTCCGCGCCCCTCGTTGAACCGTGCCGCGAATCCGAACCCGCGCGCTGTTCGCCCTGCTGCTCCGCTAGAAGAGCCAGAGTACATCCCAGAAACGCCCAGCCGCGCCACCCGCGAACCCACCTACCACAGCCTTTCCATGAGCGCGCGACCCTCAGTGAACAACAGCAACGGTGACCGCTCGAACCGCTATCGAAGATAATCGTCCCGCCATCATCCCCGTTGGCGAGCGATTCCACAACAGAAGGGGTTGTTAAAAAGAGTGTTTGTGATGATGGGCCATCATCACAAACACTCTTTTTAACAACCCCTATGTTTTTTCGGGAACAGCGATGGGCAGCCAGATGGTAAATGTTGTTCCCTGGCCTTCTTTCGAAACGGCATCAATTGCGCCGCCGTGATTGCGCACGATCCAGTAGGCGATAGAGAGCCCCAACCCAAAACCACTGGTCTGGCCACCGCTGGCGCGCTTGCGCGAGCGCTCGCCACGGTAGAAGCGCTCGAAGATGTGGGGCAGGTCGGCTTCAGGGATGCCCGGGCCGGTATCCTGGATGACGATCTGGGCTTGATCGGCAGACCGCCGCAAGGTCAGTGTCACCTGGCCACCGGCGGGCGTGTACTGTACAGCATTGCCGATCAGGTTAACGAGCACCTGTTTGAGCCGGTCGCGGTCGCCGGAAACCTGAATCTGATCGATCTCTTCGATGCGGATTTCGCTCTTGTCTGCGGCAAGCGTTCGCATCTGCTGGAAGACCTCCAGCAGAACGCTGTCTAACTCAACCGGCTTCATCTGCATGGGCAGCCGGCCTGCTTCCGCCTGTGCCAGCAGCAGCAGATCGCCGACCAGGCGGGTCAGGCGGTCTACTTCTGCCTCTACGTTCGAAAGCGACTCTTCATCGATCTGCCCGAAACGTCGGATGAGGGCCACCTCGCCTTTGATAACGGTGAGCGGCGTGCGTAGCTCGTGGCTAACATCCGCCAGGAAGCGGCGCTGGCTGGTGAACAGCCCTTCCAGGCGGCCCAGCGTATCGTTAAAGGCGTTGATGAGCGCCGATACTTCTTCACTCTCGCTGCCTGCCAGTGGTATGCGGCGGGAGAGATCATCGGCGCGCGTGATATTGGTGGCAATCTGTGTTGCGGAGGCAAGCGGAGCGAGGGCGCGCCCGGTTACCAGCCAGCCGGCAATAGCAGCAACCGCCATTAAGATTACCGCCAGCACGACCAGCACAGTGGAGAGGGTGCGCTGGGTGGCGTCGAGCAGGCTGAGGTTGAGTGCTACCTGCAGCACGCCCGCCGGTCCGCGCGGTGAAACGAGCGGCACGCTGAGCACCCGCAGGTGCACGTCACGGCTGCGGGTAGAGTTGAACACCGGGGTAGTGGTTCGCAGGCCTGCTCCATCCAGGGGCTCTTGCCAGCCGCGCGGGCGCTCGAGCTGCAAGCGGCGGTCGCTGCCCCACACCTGGTAGATCAGGTTGCTATCGGCGGGTTGGTATTCGGCCAGAACGCGCGGATCGAACCGGTTGGAGGCATCAACACGCAGCAGGCCCCCGGTAAGCACGGCTGCCTGCTGTGTAAGTGTGTTATCGATTTGCCCAACCAAAACCAGGCTGACCAGCCAGTACACCAGCGCACCAAACAAGAGCAGGATACCGCCCAGCAGCGTGGTATAGAGCAGGGTCAGGCGCAGGCGCAGCGACATGGGCCTGTTATCCGGAACTAGGGATTTTCGCGCAGTACATATCCAACGCCGCGGACGGTGTGGATGAGGCGGGTTTCATCCTCGTTTTCCAGCTTTTGGCGTAGATAGCGAATGTATACATCCAACACGTTGCTTTCGCCGCCGAAATCGTAGCCCCAAACACGGTCAAAGATCATCTCGCGCGTCATCACCTGGCGCGGGTGGCGCATGAACAACTCCAGCAAATCGTATTCCTTGGCAGTAAGGGCGATGGTGCGCCCATTGCGGCTTGCCATACGGGTTGAGGTATCAAGCGTGAGATCGTTGAAGGTGAGGATCGGAGCGCGTTCTAACTGGGTGCGGCGCAGCAGGGCGCGTACGCGGGCAAGCAGCTCATCCAGCTCGAATGGCTTTGTCATATAATCGTCCGCGCCGGCATCCAACCCAAATACGCGGTCGTTGATGGTATCTTTTGCGGTGAGCATGAGAATGGGTACGTTGCCTTCGGTGCGCAGCCGTTGGGTCACTTCCAACCCATCCATACCGGGCAGCATCAGATCGAGGATGAGGATATCGGGGCGCCAGTTTCGCGCCTGTGAAAGGCCGCTTTCACCATCCAGGGCAGTTTCTACCTGGTAGCCTTCATAGGACAACGCTCTACGCAGGACACGCAAAATGCCTTCGTCGTCTTCAATGATCAGGATGCGCTCTTTCATAATCCCTCCTCAAGTATTTATACCATAATGTTGGTTGTTTAAGGTTGGCACACCGTCGATGCGGTGCCGCTGCCCATACTTTCGCTGTTCAGCAGTAGAACGCATAAAAATACCAAGAAACTCTTGATAACCTTAATAAATTTGACACCGCTGGTAAAGTTTTTCGATATAATCAGCGTATGACTTCTTCGATGGGCGAGCCGATATGGGTAGCCGGGCCTACTGCACTGAAACAAATGGTGGAAGTGCTTTCCCGGCAGTCTGCGATTGGTGTAGACACAGAATCTAACAGCTTGTTCGCCTATCAAGAGCAGGTATGCCTGATTCAGTTTACAGCGGAAGGGAAAGACTTTCTGGTTGATCCGCTTTCGCTGCACGATCTCTCGGTTTTGGGGCCGATCTTTGCCGATCCACAGATTGAGAAGATTTTCCATGCTTCAGAATATGACCTGATTTGCCTGAAGCGGGATTTTGGGTTCGAGTTCAATAACCTGTTTGATACCATGCTTGCAGCGCGGATTGCGGGGCGGTCGGGGTTGGGGCTGGCGACGATCCTTGAGGAAGAGTTTGGCGTGCAGGTGGATAAGCGCTATCAGCGTGCCAACTGGGCACAGCGCCCGCTGACCCGAGAGATGATGTCATATGCGCGCATGGATACGCATTTCCTGATCCAGTTGCGCGCAATCCTGGCGAAGCAGTTGGTGGCCACCGGACGCGAAGCGCTGGCCCAGGAGGATTTTCTGCGCATGACGCGCGTTTCTGGTAATCATCATCACAGCGATTCCGGCTCTTGCTGGCGTATCTCTGGCGCGCAGGATTTGACACCCCGGCAGGCAGCAGTCTTGATGGAACTGTGTGATTTCCGCGAGGAGCGCGCGCGCGCTATGGACCAGCCGCCGTTCCGCGTGCTTTCGAACCAGGCGCTTCTCGAGCTTGCGAAATTGATGCCCCGCAAGCGCGGAGAACTGAACCAGATGGGGGGGATGTCGCAGAAGTTGCTGGACCGCTATGGCAACGAGATTCTGGCTGCAATAGAGCGGGGAATTGTTGGACCACCGGCATACCGCCCGATCATCCAGCGTCCGAGCGAGGCCATGCTGGGCCGGCTGGACAATCTGCGCACCTGGCGTAAACTGACAGGCCGAGAGATGGGGGTTGAATCCGACATCATCCTACCTCGCGATATCATGGAAGTGATTGCAGAACGGGCGCCAAAGACGCTGGAAGCACTGCAAGATATCATGAGCGAGATCCCGTGGCGGTTTGAGCACTTTGGCCGGCAAATTCTGAATATTGTTCATTCATAGCCGGGGAGGGCAGCGCCCGGCTAATATTTTCTGACGTAAGGAGATACATCGTGAAGCTCCATTTTTACGGTGCGGCGCAGACGGTTACCGGCGCTCAGTTCTTACTAGAAATCAATGGCAAACGCCTGCTTATCGACTGCGGCATGTACCAGGGCAAGCGGTCGGAGAGCTATGAGCGGAACTTGCATTTTTCGTTCAATCCAAAGAAGGTGGATGCGGTCATTTTGTCCCACGCCCACATCGACCACAGTGGAAATTTGCCCAACCTGGTGAAAAATGGCTTCTCAGGAGCCATATACGCGACACCCGCTACTTGTGACCTAACAGGATTGATGCTGCTCGACTCAGGCCATATTCAGGAGGCGGATGCGGAATTTGTGAATAGAAAACGCGCCGCTCGCGGCGAGCCGCCGGTGCAGCCGCTGTATACGATGGAAGATGCTGAGGAAGCGGCCGAGATGCTGGTTCCGTTGGACTACAACGAGGATTTCCAACCGGTGGACGGTGTAACCGCCCGGCTGGTGGATGCCGGGCACGTGCTGGGTTCAGCTTCGATCTTGCTGGAAGTGGAAGAGGGACACAAGAAAACTCGTCTGTGGTTCTCTGGCGATGTGGGGCGGCGCAATATTCACCTGCTGCGCGATCCGGTTATGCCGGAGAAGGTGGATTACCTGATTATGGAATGCACCTATGGCGACAAATCTCACGGCGACCCGCGAGATGCGTACCAGGAGTTCTACGAAGTGGTGCGCGATACGATACACAAGCGCGGCAAGGTGATTGTGCCGTCGTTCGCGGTGGGGCGCACGCAGGAACTGGTTTACGCGCTCAATAACTTTGTCAGCGAGGGCGAACTGCCGGTGATCCCTGTGTACGTCGATAGCCCGCTGGCGGTGAATGCCTCGGATATCTTCGCGCGCCACCCGGAATGTTTTGATAAAGAGACCCAGGCGTTCATCAAAGAGCACCGCCATCCGGCGCTGGAGTTCAAGGGGCTGAAGTACATCCGCTCGGTGAATGAATCGAAGGCTCTGAATAATCAGGAAGGACCGATGATCATTATCTCGGCCTCGGGAATGGCCGAAACCGGGCGAATTCTGCACCACCTAAAGAACAATATCGAAGACCCGCGTAATAAAGTGCTGATCGTATCCTGGCAGGCCCCGCATACCCTTGGCCGCCGGCTGGCCGACCGGGCAGAGCGCGTGCGGATCTTTGGCGAAGAATACGTGCGGCGGGCAGGCGTGGCGACGATTGGTGGTCTTTCGGGGCACGCCGGGCAGGATATGCTGGTGGAGTACGCGAAATCGGCGAACGGTGCGTTGAAGCAAATATTCTTGGTGCACGGTGAGGAGCGCGCGGCGAAACCGCTGCGCGAGCGGCTTGCCCATGCGGGAATGCGGCAGGTTGTTTATCCTGACCGGGGACAGAGCTTCGAACTGTAATTGTGCTGGCAAAATCGAACGGCTGTGAAATCGGGAAGTCCTATCGATCGATAGGACTTTCCCTATATTGAAACTTTGTTGGATCCTTGTGCATGACCAACGAAGTTGGTCATGCACAAGGATCCAACAAAGTTCGAACAGCTTTTGTATCTCGGAGTGTAAATACTTATGATCCCGGATGAAAGGAATATGCAACGGAGGACACGGGAGCCTAATAAAATGTTCGACTTTGATCCGAAAGAACTGAACATTGAAAAGGTCTTTATCCACTGCGCGGCAGACGATGGAGATTGAGTAGTATCCGGCTCTTGTAGCGCGACAGTTCCGTGGTATAATCCGACCGTCCCATTGGAGAGGTGCCAGAGCGGTTGAATGGGGCGGTCTCGAAAACCGTTGTGGTCCACCCGGGCCACCGTGGGTTCGAATCCCACCCTCTCCGCTGAGAA
>JAEYTI010000318.1 GCA_023434145.1 Chloroflexota bacterium
CGTTGCGAAGCAACGTTCCCCTACAACCACGGCAAAACTCAGAGGCCTGCTTTCGCGTTATGCTTCACTCTTGCCAGGGGCGGGTATACCATCCCAAGTAATCGGTGACGTGGGCGGACCAGTATGCCTCATCGTGCGTGCCGTTGAACAGGTACCACTCGTGCGGCACGCCCGCCTGCACCAGGTATTGTTCCAGGCGGCTGGTAGCAACCAGGTACCAATCCTGGCGGCCCGTATCCATGTAAATGCGTGGAAGCTCATCGGCGGGGATAGCCGCTAGCCAACGGGGCAGGAAGGTCTCGCGGTCGCCAATGAAGGGCGGGGTGCTGTGCATACCGATTGCGCCAAAAACTTCCCAATGTTCCATGCCCAGGCGCAGCGCCCAAGCACCGCCGCGCGAGAGCCCGCCGATCGCACGGCAGGATCGGTCGGCGCAGGTAGGGTAGTTGGCATCGATCCAGGGCAGCAGATCTTCAATCAGCCCGCGAGCGAACGGTGAGGCGTAAATATCGCCGAACGTATCACGTTCGCGCGGCATGACAATGAGAAAGGGGCGCGCCTTGCCCTCCGCAATGAGCGCGTCGGCAGCTTCATCAATCCCCAGGCGATCCCACTGGTCATCCGCGAAGGTTTGCCCATGGATCATTACCAGCACAGGGTAGTTGGGATCTTCTTGCTCCTCGTAACATGGCGGCAGATACAGACGGAAGGCGTATGGCGGATTGCCAGGACGGAATTCGATCTCTTTTTCTTCGACCGTGCCGCCTTCTTGCAAGCATGCCAGCGGCGTGGGGCTGGGCAGCATGGTGGGCGAGGCAGTAGGCAGCGGGCGCGGGGTAGGCGAGTGCGCCTGGAATGGCGTGGGCGATTGGGTGCCAGCAGGAAAAATCTGTTCGACCCCGGTGATAGTGGGTGCGCCAGCGTTGCATGCAGTGAGGAGGCAAAAGGCCACCAGGATCAGGATTCCTTGCATTTTGGTCACAATCGGATTATACTCTCCTTCGAACGGGGTGTAGCGCAGTTGGCAGCGCACTGCGTTTGGGACGCAGGGGCCGGCGGTTCAAGTCCGCCCACCCCGACTGTTTTTTGATGGCGCCGCCTGCAGGAAATGGGCGAGACCTTTTCCTGCAGGCGGCGCGAGGAACCTCTCAACATCAGGCGGAAAAACCCGAGTATGGCAGACAAAAAGTACGATGGAGTCATTGAGGCCGTGCATTATGGGCCTGATGGACAGGTGGATTGGGTGCGTGTTTATCTCCGCCGCGGCCCAACCTGGAGCGACCACATCATCATGCGCCGGTCGGATCTGATCAAGGAGATCCAGAAGGGCCGCAAGATGATGGTTGGCAATCGTGCGGACTATATGGCTGGCACGTTTGAGGTCAGTATACCGGTACAGGTTGCTGGCACCGGCGGCTCTGAGGTTCTTACAACATCTTCGAGTTCAACAGAACGTGATATGCTGGAAGGCGTGCCGGTAATTTAGCACGCTCTCCACCAGGAACGGCAGGCAACGTGTCGTCGCAGCCATTTTTATCTATTGTCATTCCCGCGCACAACGAAGAAACGCGTCTGCCACCGTCACTCGAAAAGATTGACCGTTTCCTTACCACACAGCCATACACGGCTGAGGTGGTCATTGTGGAAAACGGCAGCAACGACCGGACTCTGGAAGTAGCGAGGTCGTACGCAGCACACGCGCCGTATTTACGTGTTCTCCATGAGACCCGGCGCGGCAAGGGGCTGGCGGTGCAGCGCGGCATGATTGAGGCGCACGGTGAGTATCGCTTTATTTGCGATGCGGACCTTTCTATGCCAATCGAGCAAGTAAACCGGTTTTTGCCGCCCGCGCTGCCGCACTTCGACGTTGCCATTGGCTCGCGCGAGGTGAAAGGCTCGGTTCGCTATCACGAACCGCATTACCGCCACCTGATTGGACGCGTATTTAACACCATGGTGCGCCTGGCGGCGCTGCCCGGCCTGCAAGATACGCAGTGCGGCTTTAAGATGTTCCGTGCCGCGGTTGCCGAGGAAGTTTTTTCGCGGCAGACACTTACCGGCATGTCGTTTGACGTGGAAGTGTTATTTATTGCTCGCCGCATGGGCTATACCATCCACGAAGTGCCCATCGACTGGTACTTTGACCCCGACAGCCGCGTGCGCCTGGCTGAAGATTCGCTGCGCATGTTTTCGGACTTGATGACGATTCGGCGAAACGCCGATCGAGGGGTGTATGACTCGCCGCTCCGCACCGTCTGAGCATAAGCCGCCGCTGGATCTGCCCGTCTCGCCGGACCTGGCGTATGAGGGCGCATTGTGGGGCGGGGGCATCCTGCGCGTGGCTGGGATTGATGAAGCGGGGCGCGGAGCATGGGCGGGGCCGGTATCCGCCGGAGCGGTTATTCTGCCACCCGATCCGGATATCCAAAAGCGGCTGGAGGCCGTGCGCGACTCGAAGCAGATGACGCCGAGCGCGCGGGCTCACTGGGCGGAAGTGATCAAAGCGCATGCGCTGGCATGGGGCGTAGGGTTCGCCGCTTCTACGGAAATCGACGCAATGGGGATCGCACCTGCCGCGCGGTTGGCGATGACCCGCGCCCTGGGAGAACTGGCCGTGCTGCCGGAACACCTGCTGATCGACGCTTTTCGCCTGCCTGAATCGACCCTGCCGCAGACTGCGCTGATTAAAGGTGACGCGCGCTCGTTGAGTATTGCCGCTGCATCGGTTCTGGCAAAGACAGCCCGCGATGCGCTGATGGTTCGGCTGGATGAGGAGTACCCAGGTTACCAGTTTGCCCGGCACAAAGGCTACGGTACGGCCTGCCACCAATCTGCGCTGGAGGCACTTGGCCCGTGCGCCATCCACCGCTTCTGCTACGCGCCGATCCGTGCGGCAGTGGATTGTGCAAATGAATCTTCTAAGTCCTAGCGGGCTACGCCCGCCTGTAAACAAGGTTTCCGAAGGGAGCGTTTCCCGCGTGGAAGTCTTGTAACCCCAGAGCAGTATCAACAAACAACGGTGGAGCCAGCGCGGCTCCACCGTTGTTTGTTGATACTGCTCTGGGGTTACGCCAGGACGACTGCGTTCTTGCGGTCGCGAGCGCGAAGGTATGCTTTGGTGATCTCTTCCGCGACGGCGGGGATTAGGGCCAGACCGAGGACGGTAAGCCACTCACCGGCGGCAAGGAAGCGGGTGTTGAAGATAGGCTGCAGGAACGGCACACCGGTAACCAGCAGCAGCAGGGCAATCGAGAGACCTACCGCATACTGCATGTATTTGTTGGAGAACACACCCAATTGGAAAATTGAGGCGCGTTCGGATCGGACAGTGTACGCACGCAGCAGTTCGCACAGCGAGAGGGTTACAAAGGCCATCGTTTTAGCGACCTCGATGTTCGGCTCATTTTCCCAGGGGTGCTGGAGCAAGTACAGGAAGGCATTGGTTCCGGCAGGGATCGCCTCACCCAGGTGCCAGTAAAGACCGAGCAGGAAGGCCCCCAGTACGGCCCCTGTCTGCGCGAAGGTCTGGATGATGATGCCCAGGCGCATTGATTCGTTGATGATGGGTTCTTTCTTGGCGCGTGGCGGGCGCTGCATCACGTCGGGGTCGCCCTTTTCCATTGCCAGGGCCAGGGCCGGGGCGCCATCGGTGAGCAGGTTGAGCCACAATAGTTGAATGGCGGTGAGCGGAGTGGGCAGCCCGGCGAGGGTCGCCAGGAAGATGATCATAATCTCGGCGACGTTGGAAGACAGCAGGAAGAAGACGAACTTGCGGATATTCGCATAGATGATGCGGCCCTGCTCTACCGCCGCTACGATGCTGGCGTAGTTGTCGTCGGTAAGCACCATGTCGGCGGTTTCTTTCGCCACGTCTGTGCCGGTGATGCCCATTGCCACACCGATATCGGAACGCTTGATCGCAGGCGCGTCATTCACGCCGTCGCCGGTCATGGCAACAACCTGATCGTTGGCGCGCAGCGCGTCCACAATGCGCATCTTGTGTTCGGGCGATACACGGGCAAACACGTCCGTTACCATTACCTCGCGCCGCAGTTCTTCATCGCTCATTTCGTTCAGCTCTGCGCCGGTGCGCACGTGGTGCCCGGGGCGCAGCAGCGAGATCGACTCGGCGATAGCCCGCGCGGTGTTGGGGTAATCACCAGTGATCATTACGGTGCGAATGCCCGCGCCGCGTGCCTTTTCGAGCGCCGGTTTCACTTCCACGCGGGCAGGATCGATCATGCCAATTAGCCCGGTGAAGATGAGATCGCGTTCCACTTCTTCCTGGCGCACTTCACCGGCCACTTCTGGAACCATGCGGTAAGCCAGGCCCAGAACGCGCAAGGCGTCTTTGGTCATATGGTCGTTTGCATCAGTGATGCATGCGCGTGTGGCATCGTCCAGCGGCAGCACGCGATCGTCCATCGTCTGGTAGTGCGAGCACAGACTCAAGACGATATCGGGCGCGCCCTTGACGGCGATTGCGTACCACTGCTGCTTCAAATCATTGTGCAGCGGGGAACTGTCTTCCTCAGCGGGTTTGGTGATGTTGTGAACGGTCACCATGCGCTTGCGGCCTGAGTCAAAGGGGATTTCCTGCTCGCGCGGGTAGGCGGTGTTGAGGTTGTCCTGGAAAATACCGGCCTTCGCTGCGGCAACCAGGATCGAGCCTTCGGTGGGGTCGCCGATGATGCGGAACGCGGACTTGCCGTTGCTGCCAAGCTGCTCCAGTTGAGCGTCATTGTTCAACACACCCACCCACATGGCGGTAGTCAGGCCGGGAAATTTCTCTAACTGGATGGCCTTGCCCTCCACGTTAAACTGCCCATCCGATTCGTAGCCGCTGCCGGAGATGTCCGCCAAAACGCCGTCCACCCACAGCCGGGTGACGGTCATCACGTTCTGGGTCAGGGTGCCGGTCTTATCGGAGCAGATGGTTGTGGCCGAGCCGAGCGTCTCGACCGAGGCCAGGCGGCGGATTAGCGCGTGGCGGCGAACCATTTCGCGCATGCCCAGAGCAAGGCTGATGGTGACAACGGCGGGCAAGCCCTCGGGCACGGCGGCAATGGCCAGGCTGACGGCAATCATGAATGTTTCAACAATCGCTTCGGTTGAGAAGTTGCTGCGCAGCAGGCCAACCAGGAAAACGACGCCGCAGATCGCCAGCGCGCCCCAGCCGAGCAGCTTGCCAAGCTGTTCCAGGCGCTGTTGGAGTGGGGTTTCTTCCTCTTCTACACTTTGCAGCATATCGGCGATCAGGCCGAGCTGTGTGCGCATACCGGTGGAAGTGACGATGCCGCGCCCGCGCCCATAATTGACCACGGTACCCATAAAGGCGGTGTTCTTGCGGTCGCCCAGGGTTATCTGTTCATCCAGCACGGCAGCGGCATTCTTCTGCACCGGCACTGATTCACCGGTTAGGGCGGCCTCTTCAACGCGCAGGTTCACAGCCTCGATCAGGCGCAGGTCTGCGGGGATAAAGTTGCCGGATTCCAGAAAGACCACGTCGCCAGGGACCAGCTCGCCCGCCGGCACCGAGACACGGTGACCGTCGCGCATGACCTGCGACTCGGGCGACGCCATCTTCTTCAGCGCCGCCAGCGCTTCTTCGGCGCGGCTCTCCTGGATGACACCCAGGACAGAGTTGAGAACCACGATCAGCATAATTGCGCCCGCTTCAATGTAATCTCCTAGCAGGGCCGAGATGATCGAAGCGACGATGAGCAGAATGACCACGAAGTTATTCAACTGATCGAACACCATCTTGAGGAAGGTAGGGCGTGGCTTTTCTTTCAACTCATTTCGCCCGTACTGTTCCAACCGGCGGACGGCTTCCTCAGTGGTCAGCCCGGATTGAAGCTGCGTGCCTAGCTTTTGCAATACCTGATCCGCGCTTAGTGCATGCCAGGTAATGCTCACATCTTGCTTCGCGAGATCCTTCTCTGAAATTGTCATGGATTACTCCAAAAGCTATTCGTGCTTTGTATTGTTGTTGCGCGGGCGACATCTACGCCTGCGCAACAACGATACGAAGTGTCAATAACGAAAATTGCGAACCAAAGTACTTTCTATCACAATGGAAAAGGTGAAGCAACTTCATTTACTCGCGATAATTGCTGATATTCATCATCCTGTTTCTATGCACGATATGTGATTTATAAGTTACATTCTTGCCGATATTTGTTTCAATTATGGAACAAGAAAACGGGGTTCTGATAAATTTCAGAACCCCGTGTTGAGGCGGTGGATACGAGGGTATCAGACCGTTTCTGGTGAGATGATCGTGCCGGTTGGAAGGACCGAGTTTTTGGGAATGACTACGATGCCATCCTGAACGGTCCAATCATCGCGTTCGATCTCGGTGCCACGCGGGAAAGGCTTGATAACCACACCCTCGCCCAGGCAGGCATTCTTATCGATGATGGCGCCCTCAATGTAACAGTTTGCGCCAATGCCAATGGCGGGATTATTGGGGATCTCACCAACTTCGCTGCGGCTGTAATAATCAGCGCCCATGAGGATCGAGTCGATGATGCGTGTGCCTCTCTGAATCTGACTGCGCACGCCGACAACGGAATTGCGGATCTCAGCTTGCTCAATGCGGCAGCCTTCAGCAATCAGCACGTTTTCGAGCTTGCACTCTTGAATAATCGAACCGGGGAGGAAACGCGGGCGGCTGTAAATGGGGCGAACAGGGTCGTACAGGTTAAAGGATGGGTTTGGGCGAGCCAGCGCCAGGTTGGTCTCATAGAAGGATCGAATGGTTCCAATATCTTCCCAATAGCCATCGAAATCAAAGCCAAAGACGTTGTGCCCGTCGATGGCGTATGGGATCACCTCGCTGCCAAAGTCGTCAAAGCTCTTACTCTCCAGCATCTCGATCATCACGCTGGTTTTGAACATGTAAATTCCCATCGAGCCGAGGAAAGGCCGTTCCGGATCGTCCCGTGTGACCATTTCTTGCTGGGTCTTTTCATCTTTCGGTTTTTCGGCGAAGCGGGTGATGCGGCAGTTCTCATCGCGCTTGAGAAGTCCCAGCCGCGGCGCTTCCGCTCTTGGAACCGGCTGAACTGCCACGGTGATATCCGCATCGTGATCCCAATGGAACTGCGCCATGGCCGCGTAATCCATGCGGTACAGGTGATCGCCTGCAAGGATCAGCACGTATTCGGCACGGGTAGATTTGATCTCGAACAACTGCTTGCGAACCGCATCGGCAGACCCCTGATACCAGTCTGCGTTCGACATGGTCTGTTCTGCTGCCCAAATTTGTACCCAACCGGTGTGGAATACATCAAAGTTGTAAGTGTTGGCAATGTGACGGTGTAGCGAGACAGAGTTGAACTGTGTCAGCACGGCGATCCGGTAAATACCTGAATTTATACTGTTACTGATCGGGATATCGATCAGGCGGTATTTGCCCGCCACCGGCACCGCAGGTTTCGAGCGGAGCTTCGTCAGCGGGTAGAGGCGGCTGCCACGCCCCCCACCCAATACTATGGTTAAGATGCTGTTCATAGAAGGCATATGTGGCTCCTTATTCCTACTGCTGATCAGTGGCTTCCCTGTTCTGTATATCCAGCCAAGGTTTTTCTCAGGCTCTTGTGTTGTTTCCGGCGTTTGGTGTTACCAAAACCCCTGGTGATGTGTAAAGAGCATTATCTTTTCATAGCCCCATAGCAAAAATCGATCAATGAATATTATACGATGAACCGGGAGACAGCGGAAAAAAAGAGCAGAGGAAATATGGGCCGCAGCCAGAAGTTCTCCGCTCAGTCTATGATACAATAGCCCCGCAGCACGGCGCAGAGAGTCTGAACCCCAACGAAAAATCTCCTCGCGCCCAAATGGGTCAACAAGGAGACCTGCTCATCCAACATCTGAATTGAGTGCCGAAGGTGGGAATCGAACCCACACTCCTTACGGAACACGATTTTGAGTCGTGCGCGTCTGCCAGTTCCGCCACTCCGGCGCTCCCATAGTATATCATCATTTCACATCGGGTCAAGGTAGGATCAATTTCTATGCGCCTCGGGATTATCGGCCTTCCACAATCAGGCAAAACCACCCTGTATAACGCCCTCACACGCGGCTCACAGCCCACGGGCATGTCAACCGGAAAAATTGAAGTTCACACTGCGGTGGTAGATGTGCCCGACCCGCGCGTGGATACGCTTTCGGGTATGTTCAACCCCAAGAAGACCATCTATGCGAAGGTGACCTATGCGGATATCGCCGGTTTAGATGGCTCGGCGGGGAAAACGGGCATTTCGGGCACGCTGCTCAACCAGCTCACCCAGATGGACGGCTTTATCCACGTGGTACGTGTGTTTGATGACGAGAATGTGCCGCATCCGAACGGCAGCATCGACCCTATGCGCGATATCAACGCGATGGACAGCGAGTTCATCCTCAACGACCTGATCTCGGTGGAGCGCAAGCTGGAGAAGCTGGCCGAGGAACGCAAAAAGGGCGCCGGGCGCGATAAGGGGACCATTGATCGCGAGATCGAACTGTTCAACCGCCTGAACGACGCGCTGGGTGAAGAAAACCCGCTGCGCAACCTGGATCTGACGGAAGATGAAATAAAAATACTTTCGGGGTTTGGCTTCCTCAGTCTCAAGCCGATGCTCATTGTGCTGAACCTATCAGAAGGGCAGAAAGCGCCTGAGATCGCCTATCCGCACAAGCACAGCCAGGTGGTGGCGCTGCAGGGCAAGCTGGAGATGGATATCTCGCAGCTTCCGCCAGAAGAGATGGAAATGTTCTTGCAGGAGTACGGCATCGAAGAGCCCAGCCTCAACCGCATGATCCGCCTGTCGTATGACCTGCTGGGTTTGCAGTCATTCTTCACCGTGGGGCCGGATGAGTGCCGCGCCTGGACGGTAGAGCGCGGCGCGACGGCTCCGATTGCTGCCGGTGTAATCCACAGCGATTTGCAGAAGGGCTTCATCCGCGCGGAGGTCGTTCATTATAATGACCTCACCACCCTGGGCAGCATGAACGAAGCCAAGACGCGCGGCAAGCTGCGCCTGGAAGGCAAAGAGTATATCGTCAAAGACGGCGATATTTTGAATATCCGGTTTGCCAATTAGCGGAACTGCTGTATGGACTTTGAAGCGGTTATTGGTTTAGAAGTACATGCGGAGCTGCAAACGCGCTCCAAGATGTTCTGCGCCTGCCCGGTGGTTGACTCGACCGGGGCAAGGCCGAACGTGGCGGTTTGCCCTGTCTGCACGGGGATGCCGGGCGTTCTTCCGGTGATCAACCAGCAGGCGGTGGAGTATGCAGTGCGGGTAGCGCTGGCGCTCGGTTGCAAGGTGGCGCACACCAGCATCTTCGCGCGCAAGAACTACTTCTATCCAGATCTGCCCAAAGGCTATCAGATCTCACAGTATGAGTATCCGCTGGCGGAACACGGCACCCTGCGCATTCTTACCGCCCAGGGCGAGCACGATATCCGAATCCGGCGTGTGCATTTAGAAGAAGACACCGGCAAGCTAACGCACGTTGCCGCGCCGGTTGCGCCTGTGGCAGCATCCGAGGGCGCGGAACATGCTGCTTCTGCCGAAACTGAGCCTGGATCGGGCTATTCGCTGGTGGATCTCAACCGCGCTGGCGTGCCGCTATTGGAGATTGTCTCCGAGCCGGATATGCATACGATCGAAGAGGTGCGCGCTTACGCGGAAGGGCTGCGCTCGCTCGTTCGCTACCTGGATGTCAACTCTGGGGATATGGAAAAAGGCGTGATCCGCTTTGAGGCCAATGTTTCGGTGCGCCCGGTGGGCAGCCAGACGCTTGGCACACGGGTGGAGATCAAGAACCTCAACAGCTTCCGCGCGATGGAACGCGCCATCACCTACCAGATCGAGCAGCAGGTGGCGCAGATACGCGCGGGCAAGGTGATTCGGCAGGAGACGTTGGGCTGGGATGAGGCGCGCGGGGCAACCTACTCGCAGCGCAGCAAAGAAGAAGCCCACGATTACCGCTACTTCCCCGAGCCAGACCTTCCCCCGCTGGTGGTAGAGCAGGCCTGGGTTGACCGCGTAGCAGCCTGCCTGCCTGAGCTGCCCTACGCGCGGGCGCGGCGTTTCCAAGAGCAGTATGGGCTGAGCCCCATCGACGCGCGCACGCTGGCCGGCGATAAAGCGGTCGCGGATTATTTTGAATCGGTCGTGTGGGCGGGCCAGCAATCCGCGGATGGCAATATCACGGCACGCTCAGCGGCAAACTGGATCACCGGCGAGGTATTTGGCTGGATGAACCAAACTGGAAAGACCTTCACAGAGGTGCACGTTCCGCCCAATGATCTGGCGGACCTGCTGCGCATGGCAGGGCGCGAGATCAACTTAAATACGGCCAAAGCGGTGCTGGTAGAGATGCTGCAAACAGGCAAGACAGCCCAGCAGATTACCGCTGAGCGCGGCCTGCAGTTGATCTCAGACACGGACCTGATCGCTGGGTTGGTGCGGCAGGTGCTCGACGCGCATCCGCAGGAACTGGCGGGCTACCTGGGCGGCAAGGAAACACTCTCGCAGTGGTTCTTCGGTCAGGTGATGCGGGCGGCAAAGGGACAGGCAAATCCGCAGGTGCTGCGCGCTGAACTAGAGCGGCAGCTTGCGGAGCGCAAGAGAGCATAACTGCTCAGCCCTACCGGGCGAATGCCTTTGAAACGCCCCCTGCGGGAGCCCAAAAACTAATCTTTGAAGTTTTGTAAACGCGAAGCGTTTACAAAACTTCAAAGATTAGTTTTTGGGCGGGCGAAGCAGTAGCTCGCAATGCGAGCACGCGATGCGTAAAAAAAGCCGCTGCGGCTGAATAGTTACAGATAATCAATCAAAGGTTGATGTTTGTCTTACTTTTGTGGATGGTCATCACGGGGTAATGGCGAACTTCATCATATTGACGCGCCTCTCTGATCCTGTTATCTTTGAATAGCAAAATAATTCCGAAGCGCGGGTGAACGATCCGATGGATAATCAACTCGACATAGACGGGATTTCGAGCGGGCGCTAACTTGACCGTAGTGCCCGCTTATATTTTGCACGCCGAATTTCAACCAATGCAACGTTTTGTAACACAGGAGAACCAATGGCCTCTTCTACCAATGCTTTTGAAATGGCACAGCGGCAGTTCGACAAGGTAGCCGAACAGCTCAAGCTCGACCCGCAGGTGGCTGAGATCCTGCGCTGGCCAATGCGCGAGTACCATTTCCGCATCCCCGTGCGCATGGATGATGGCTCGATCCGCGTTTTCGAAGGCTTCCGTGTTCAGCACAATGATTCCCGCGGCCCCAACAAGGGCGGCATCCGCTTCCACCCTGCCGAGACGATCGACACCGTCCGCGCGCTGGCGATGTGGATGACCTGGAAGTGTGCTGTTGCCGACATCCCGCTGGGCGGCGGCAAGGGCGGCGTCATCATCGACCCTGCAACCCTTTCGACTTCTGAAAAAGAGCGCCTGGTGCGCGGCTATATCGGCCAGATCTGGCGCAACATTGGCCCCCGCCAGGATGTACCGGCCCCCGACGTAGGCACCACCCCGCAGATGATGGGCTGGATGATGGATGAGTACAGCAGGCTCTCCGGCCAGTACACCCCCGGCGTGATCACCGGTAAACCAGTGGGCGGCGGCGGTTCGCTGGGCCGCACCGAAGCCACCGGCTACGGCGTGATCTACACCACCCGCGAAGCGATGAAGCACCTGGGCATCGACTCGACCAAGGCTACCGCCGCGATCCAGGGCTTCGGCAATGTGTCGCAGTACGCCGCTATCGGTTTCACCGAAATGCTGGGCGGGCGCGTGAAGTGCGTCTCCTTCTGGGACCGCGAAGATCGCAAGTCGTACACCGTCAGCAAGGAGGACGGCATCGATACTCGCTTCCTGATGTCGATCACCGACCAGTACGGCTCGATCAACAAGCAGAAGGCCAGCGATGCCGGTTACTGCATCGAGGATGGCGGCGAGTGGATTAAGAAGGATGTGGATGTGCTCATCCCGGCGGCGCTCGAAGGCCAGATCAACGCCGATAACGTCGACCAGATCCACAAGAACGTCCGCATCATTGCGGAAGGCGCCAACGGCCCCACCACCCCCGAGGCCGATGAAGTTATCCGCGGACGCGGCGTTTTCATGATCCCCGACTTCCTCTGCAACGCTGGTGGTGTTATCACTTCGTACTTTGAGGGCGTGCAGAATGATATGAACTTCTACTGGTCGAAGGAAGAAGTTCTCCAGAAGCTCGACGCCCGCATCACTGTCGCTTTCCACAGCGTGCTTGATATGTCGGAGAAGCAGGCGGTGTATATGCGCGATGCTGCGTATATGGTTGCTATTGACCGCGTGGTCAAGGCCATGCAGCTGCGCGGCTGGATCTAAAGATCAATTTTGTTGCCATAAAAATAGACCTGCGGCGCGCCGCAGGTCTATTTTTATGGCAACAGCTCGACCTGGAGCAGCGTGGAGATATCCGCGCCCAGCACGCGATCCTCGTCACCTGCGCGTATTCGGACTGTGCGGTCAAAGGGGACCTGTTCTACCACTTTGATCTTTGCGCCGGGCTGCACGCCCAGCTTGCTGAGATAGCGCAGCAGTTCGGGATCTGAGCTGAGTACGCGCCGGATGGAGACGTTTGCACCGGGCGGTGCATCCATCAGCGAGATCGTGCGCATTTTGGGCAGTTCCAAGTTTCGGTCAGGGATCGGATCGCCGTGCGGGTCAAAATCGGGCTCGCCTAACAGGCGCGCCAGCCGTTCGGCAAACTGGAACGAGACGGCATGTTCCAGGCGTTCAGCTTCGTCGTGCACTTCATCCCACGAGTAGCCAAGAGTCTGCACCAGGAACAGTTCGATCAACCGGTGCTTGCGGATCACCTGTAACGATGCCTGCCGCCCTTCTTCAGTGAGCTGCACGCCGTGATGCTTCTGATAGACCAGCAAGGGCGGTTCGAGGGCTGCCAGCCGCTTGATCATGCCTGTGACGGAAGCAGGCCTTACCCCCAGCCGCTCCGCGATCTGGTTGGTTGTAGTAGGGCCACCCTCCGGCGAGATTTCATAGATCGCTTTCAGATAGTCCTGAATAGACTGGCTCAAACTGCCGTCACGTGGCATGCGGTTCCTTTTTATATCCCCAACCTGGCATTGTCGAACTTCTTTTTAATTATACCTGGGTTGCAACTGAAAAATGTTGTTTTTACCAGCGATGGCAGGGCTTTTCAACGCTCTAAAGTTGCAGTACAACAGAAGGAGGAGGAAGGCACGATGAAAAGCGAGGTTCCGGAAAACAGTTTGTTGTGGCATCTGCAACGGGTGAAAGATGCGCGGCGACGCGA
>JAEYTI010000334.1 GCA_023434145.1 Chloroflexota bacterium
AACTCCACCCCATCTTACCGGAAATGGGAGCAAGAAAATGACAAAAATCTCCGAGATGCAGTGTGTTCCGTGTAAGGGCGACGTCCCCGCCCTCACCCAGGCCGAGATCGACCGCTACTTGCCGGAAGTGCCCGGCTGGGAGTTAATCACCGAGGACGGGATGCCGCAGCTAAAGCGCGTGTTCAAATTCAAGAACTTCGCCCAGGCGCTGGCCTTTACCAACAAGGTCGGCGCGGCCGCGGAAGAGGTGGATCACCACCCAACCCTGCTTACCGAATGGGGCAGTGTGACTGTGCACTGGTGGACACATACCGCAATGGGACTTCACACGAATGATTTTGTGATGGCGCATAGGACTTCGGCGCTATACGAGGAATAGTTCGCCGTGGTATCATACCTCTGGCGCCTATGACGAAACTTCGCAACCCCAACGGTGTTAATGAATCCAACGAGCCAATGGACAACGGAAACCGGCCAGAGCTGAGCGAGGATGACTCCATCCGCCTTGCCGCGGAGGGAGACACCGATGCTTTTAGCAAGTTATATGAGCGTTACGTCACGCGCATCTATAACTACATCTTCTACCGCACCGGAAACCCATCTGAGGCAGAGGATTTAACGTCGCGCGTGTTCCACCGAGCGCTCCACCACATTCAACATTACGATAACCGCGGGATACCTTTTTCCGCGTGGTTGTATCGCATTGCGCACAACCTGGTTGCCAACTGGCACCGCGACAACAGCCGCCGCAAGGAAGTTCCCCTGGACGACTACACGCAGCACCCCCACCGCGCGCAGATGCCCGAGGCCAGCGTGGTCGACAACCAGGAAATGGAAGACCTGCTTAAAGTCATCCGCCACATGCCGCCCGAACGCCAGCAGCTTCTCATCCTCAAGTTTGTGGAGGGTATGTCGAACGCGGAAGTGGCCACGATTATGATGCGCAGTGAGGGCGCGATCAAGAGCCTGTACCACCGCACCCTCATGGCCCTGCGCGACGAACTGGCAAAGCAAGAGGAAAGGGAGGACTCATGCTGAGGATTGTGATGGACGGCGCTGGAGATATGCCCGCAGGATGGGGCCAACAATACGGAATTCACATTCTTCCGCTGAACGTGCAGTTTGGCGAACAGACCTTTACACAGGGCAAGGGTTTTACCCTGGAAGACTTCTACCGCATGGTGCGCGAGAAGCGCATGATCCCCAAAACCTCCCTGCCCTCCATCGGCCAGATCAAAGACTTCTACCGCTCGATCGCCCAGCAAGGCGATACGATCCTGTCTATCCACATTTCCAGCAAGCTCTCGGGCACCTATAACACGGTGAAAGCAGCGGCGAGCGAGCTGGCAGGCGAGTACAACATCATCGTGTTCGACTCGCTGGCCGGGTCGGCGGCGCAGGCATTTATGGCCCGCGAGGCGCGCATCATGGCACAGGCCGGCGCGGGAATGGATGAGATCGTGCGGCGGCTGGAGATCATCCGCCAGCGCATCACCATCATCTTCACGCTCGATTCGCTCGAGTTCGCCGTGCTCAGCGGGCGCATCAGCGCGCTCAAGTCGGTGATTGCCACCGCCCTGCAGCTCAAGCCGGTCATTCTGCTGCGCGATGGACTTCTCGACGTGGCCGATAGGGTTCGCACGCGCACGCGCGCCCTCGATCACATCCTCGCGATGGCGCACCAGCGGCTCGATGGTTGCCAGATTCACCTTGCCATTGTACATGCCGCCGACTCGCAGACCGCGCAGAAAATCTTAGAGCGGGTGCGCGGCCTGTTTCCGGTGCAAGAATGTTTCGTCACGGATCTATCAATCCCAGTGGCGGCGAACCTCGGCCCCGGCGCAATTGGAATTGTCGCCTACCCAATTGATGAAGCGGCAGGCGTTGTAGAGAATCCGTTCAACAGTATTGAGAAAGAGCCCTAGAAGGAGTACCCGAATGCGTGTGGCGTTTGAACCTTCGACCGAATCGGTGGATGTGCTGGAGCAACAGCTCATGCGATCGCTGCGCCGCGTGGAACCGCGCACCGAGTTTGTCGACCACCTGCAAAACCGGCTGCGAACCCCGCCCACCACGGTGTTGGAGCGCCGCGAATCGACCGCGCTGGCGATGCTCATTGCGGCAGTGGCGCTGGTGTTTGGCGTCAGCCTGGTGTTCCTGCTGCGCTACCTGCACGGCAGGCCAGCAGGATCGGAATCAGCATAAAGATTGGGGTCTGTCCCTTACCCCAGCCCCAGCTTTCGGTTAAGCTCGGTCGCTGAGGGCTCGACCAGCATGCTGCCATCAGGAAAGACGATGGTAGGCACGCTACGGTAACCGCGGTTCACAGTTTCCACGTACTTGCGTGCGTCTGGGTCAACGTCGATGTCGAAGTACTCAAAGGGAATATTGTTCTGTTCCATCGTCTGACGGGCGCGGCGGCTGTCATAGCACCAATTTGTCCCGTACAACTTGATCTTCTGCTGCGATTCGGTCATGCGCGTCCTCCCCTGCCTGGGTGCTGTTAGTAGTGTCCCGCCGACTGTTCTTCAAGTATCCGCGCCAGCGTGCGCGCGTCGGCCAATAGATCGATCGATTCTGGCAGGGAGAAGGATTCATCTACCTGGGCCAGCAAGTTCTCCGCCAGCCGGCGCACTTGTGGTGTGACCCACGCCGCCGTTTCGGGCTGATCCCGCAAATAGGCCAGCAGGTCGATGGCGCTTGGCCCCGGCTGTGGTATTCCGGCCAGGCGCAAGTATTCGCGGATGGCGGCTCCTGCCGCCCGCCGCGCGCTCACCCTGGCCCGCCCCGCAAATCCCTCCCTGCGCGCCAACTCGCCGCGTGCGAGTTCTTCTTCGATCCTGGCTGCAACGTCTGCGCTAAACATCGCTTTTATTGTACCCGTGTTTCACCGGTTCGTGAAAGAGCCGGTAAAGGGTTGAACAGGGTTTTCACAAAATCAAACACTTTGTGAAAACCCGCGCCAAGAACCATCCCTCTGCCCCCTTCCTGGCTTCGCCGGAAGGGGAAAAGAATTTTTTGGGGTATCCGCAGCGGCAGGGCCGCTGCGGATACCCCAAACCCCACCATCAGGAATGGACTTTGTGAAGACCGTGAAGGGTTGAATGGATTGGAGTTTGTGCGATGTGGTCGCACAAACGACAAACACAAAAAATAATTTTTGGATAGATTCTTAATGAAACAAAATCGCCAGGATAAGCGTACACTCAATAGAGGAAAATCAGAACCTTGACACATTTGCCCGGCTCGATTAAATTAGCACAGCAAATATTTAGCGGGGCGAAGTAAGAACATACGAGGGGTTTGTTCAGCTTGTGTTTGCCCAGGCAGTGCCAAAGGAAACACGAGCAGAACCAACCCCCATGAGGAGCTTTTATGAAAGGTATCCGCCGCATTATCGGATATACGCGGGGCTATTGGAAAACGGCATTCGGCGCATTGTTCAGCTTGCTGATCGTCAACGCCGCCAACCTCTACTCCCCCCAACTACTGCGCCAGTTGATCGACGATGGCATTAGCGGATTGAATATGCAGGTCATCTGGCAAGTCTCGCTGCTGCTGGTGCTGGTCGCGCTGGGACGGGGCATCTTTAACTTTCTCCAGTCCTACTGGTCCGAGGCAACGTCGCAGGGCATCGCCTACGAGCTGCGCAATGTGATCTTCGAGCGGCTGCAAAACCTCAGCTTCTCCTACCACGATCAGGCGCAGACCGGCAAATTGATGACCCGCATGACCTCCGACGTGGAGATGGTGCGCACCTTCGCCGGGAATGGCCTGCTTCAGCTCGTTTCGGCGCTGGTGCTGCTGATTGGCACGCTGATCATCCTCTTTTCGATGAGCGTGGTGCTGACGCTGATCTTCCTGGCAATGCTGCCGTTTATCGGCATCGTCATGGCTATCTTTATTCGCCAGATGATGCCCCTGGCCAAGGTGGTGCAGGAGAAGCTCGGCAAGCTCAACACCGTTTTGCAGGAAAACCTGGCGGGCATCCGAGTGGTAAAAGCCTTCGCGCGCGAGGATTTCGAGCAAGACCGCTTCTCGGAGAGCAATGAAGACCTGCGCCAGCAGAACGTTCGCCTGATCAGCATCTTCTCCAACTTCTTCCCGCTCATTTTCATGATCGCCAACCTGGGCACGGTGGGCGTGGTATGGATCGGCGGGCTGAACGTCATTGGCGAGACGCTGACGCTGGGCGAGCTGGTAGCCTTCCTCGGTTACCAGGGCTTCTTCCTGAT
The DNA here is from genome assembly GCA_023434145.1 of Chloroflexota bacterium. Classification (GTDB taxonomy): domain Bacteria; phylum Chloroflexota; class Anaerolineae; order Anaerolineales; family Anaerolineaceae; genus DSYU01. The sequence goes on from JAEYTI010000334.1 coordinate 4,236, forward strand.
GCCGATCTTTATGTTCGGCTTTATTGGCTCGGCTCTATCGCGCGCAGAAGCCTCCGCGGAGCGCCTGTTTGAGGTCATCGACGCGCAGTCGGACGTGCAAGACAAGCCCGACGCAATCACACTGCCGCTGGTGAAAGGCAACGTGGCCTTCGAGGATGTCGCGTTCCGCTATGCCGGGTCCGAGACGGATGTAGTGAGCGGCCTCTCCTTTGAAGTACAGCCCAACCAGACGGTTGCGGTGATGGGCAAGACCGGCTCAGGCAAATCTTCCATCATCAACCTGATCCCGCGCTTCTATGACGTATCCAATGGGCGCGTGCTGATCGACGGGCACGATGTGCGCGACGTGACCATCGAATCGCTGCGGCAGCAGATCGGTATCGTGCTGCAAGAGACAACCCTTTTCACCGGTACCATCCGCGAGAACATTGCCTATGGACGGCCCGAAGCCACCCAGGAAGAAGTAGAGGCCGCCGCGAAAATTGCCCAGGCGCACGACTTCATCCTCCAGCAGCCGCAGGGCTACGATACACCTATCGGTGAGCGCGGGGTGGGCCTCTCTGGCGGACAGAAGCAGCGCATTGCCATCGCGCGCACGCTGCTGCTCGATCCGCGCATCCTGATCCTCGATGACTCCGCCTCCTCGGTCGACGCCGAGACGGAATGGAAGATCCAGCAGGCACTGGAAGATCTGCGCCAGGGGCGCACCAGCTTTGTGATCGCCCAGCGCATCAGCACCGTTCGCAATGCCGACCTGATCTTGCTGCTGGACGAGGGGAAGCTGGCTGCCAGCGGCACCCACACCGAGCTCATGCAAACCAGCGAGTTGTATACAGAAATCTTGGAAACGCAATTTGGCAACCGCGCAGAACTGACCGCCGCGGTGGAAGAGGAGGTGGCCCAATGATGCACGGTGGTGGCCGAATGCTCCGGCAGGAACAAGAAAAACCGCGTGATCAGAGCGCCGTGGTGCGCCGGCTGCTCGAAACAGTGCGCCCGTATACCGGGCAGCTCGCCGGCGCACTGCTGCTGACGGTCATTGCCGGTGCAGCGCAAGGCGCCGCGCCCTTCTTGATGGGACGCGCTATCGATGTATTCATTGCGGGGCGCGATCCTGGCGGACTGGCCAGGACAATGCTCGCGCTTGCAGCGGTATACATCGCCGGGGCGGCTTCCGTACGCTTCCAGATCTTAATTCTGGCGGTGATGGGCCAAAACGTGCTGGCAAACCTGCGCCAGCGGGTATTCGACAAGCTCCAATCGCTCGATTTGCAATACCTGGAAGGGGCCGCGGCGGGCGACCTGATGAGCCGCCTGGTCAATGACATCGAAGCGCTCAACAACTTCTTCTCGCAGGCGCTCAGCCAGATCATTGGCTCGCTCTTCGCCCTGATCGGCATTGCCGTAGCGATGATGTTCCTCAATTGGCAGCTTGGCCTGGCAGTGATGGTGATGGTGCCTGTGCTCCTGGTCACCACGCGCTGGTTCTCGAAGATGGCCCGCGAAGCCTTCCGCAAGACGCGCACCACCATCGGCGACGTTTCCGCCGGGTTAGAAGAAGACCTGGGCGGCGTAAAGG
>JAEYTI010000352.1 GCA_023434145.1 Chloroflexota bacterium
TCGCGTCGCCGCGCATCTTTCACCCGTTGCAGATGCCACAACAAACTGTTTTCCGGAACCTCGCTTTTCATCGTGCCTTCCTCCTCCTTCTGTTGTACTGCAACTTTAGAGCGTTGAAAAGCCCTGCTCTCCAACTGTCCAGCTTGTATTCTTGACCGAAATTTGCTACGTTTATGTCTGCTGGCACGACTCCAAAAAGTGTACGTACTTCATACTAATAAAGAATTCTGGGAGGAAAGGTATGGCATCCGGTCTGCACTTTGAACGTTCGATTCAGGCTCCGGTGGAGCAGGTGTACCGCATGTTTACCAACGGCTTCGCGTTCCGCGAGTGGCTGTGTGATCAGGCCATTGCCGAGCCGCGCTCAGGCGGGCGGTTATACCTGGGTTGGGCACGCGGCGGGTACTTCGCGGATGGTAATTTCTCCGAGCTAGAGCAGAATAGGGCAGTGGAATTCACCTGGCGGGGCCGCGGCGATCCTGGCGAGACGCAGGTGCGGGTTGTGATGTCGCAGCAAGAGGGCGGCACCACAGACCTGGTTCTGTTCCACGAGGGCTTTGGCGAGGGGGAAGCCTGGTCGCGGACGTGCAGTGAGGCCGAACAGGGTTGGGAGACCGGGTTGGAGAACCTCCAGGCGGTGTTGGAAAAGGGACCTGATCTGCGCATCATAAACCGCCCAATGATGGGGATCTTCTTTGGCAACCTGACACCTGAATCGGCGGCGCGGTATGGCGCACCTGTGACCCAGGGTGCGTTGATTGATGGCACGATTGAAGGCCTGGGCGCGCAAAAGGCCGGTTTACTGCGCGGCGATGTGGTGGTGGAGATGAACGGCAAGCAGGTTGCCGCGTTTGAAGATGTAACCGCCGCGATGCAGGGCAAGCGTGCTGGGGATGTTGTTTCGTTGACCTTCTACCGCGGCACAGATCTGCAAACGGCGGAAATGGAGCTTGCCCGCCGCCCAATGCGCGAGATGCCAACCAATGGTGCAGCCTTTGCAGCGGAAATGGCCGAGGTTCATAAGCAAGACTGGCAGGTGCTCGACCCCATCCTTGCCGAGGTGACAGATGCGCAGGCCTCACGCAAACCTGCGCCGGGCGAGTGGAGTGCAAAGGAAATTCTAGCTCACCTGATCCACTCCGAGCGGTTGGCCCAGGCAAATATTCTTACCTTCATCTTCAGCTCTGGGGAGCTTACTATCCCAGACAATTCGCACGAGTACGGCGCTGCGACGGTGGAAGTCATTAACACGGTAGAGGAACTGGTGTCAGCGGTGAAACAGGCACAAGCAGAAACGGTGGCGCTGCTGGCTCACCTGCCAGAAAGGCTCACCGCGCAAAAGTCTAGCCTGTGGCTGTTGTCTTATTACATGCTCGGTTTTACCGGGCACGGGCAGGAGCACGCAGAGCAGTTGAAGGCGGCTTTAGAAAAGTAACGAGATCATAGAATACAAAGCGCCCCTGACCGTTCCAGGGGCGCTTTTGTGATCCATTGCCTCAAATTAGGATACCGGCGTATCCGTTGTGGGGGGCTGCTCGCCCTCCAGCGTGGTGCGATCCTCCGCCACCGGCATCTGCTGCAGCGTCTCTTCGATCGCCTCTTTAAGCTTCTCTTTGGTCGGCTTGCGCTTGCCCAAACCACGCAGCGCGTCGAGCAGTTTGGTGGTCAGGTCTTTGGTTAGCTTCTTCATGGTCTCGTTCGAGACGCGCTCACCCGTATCAAACCAGACGGAGGCGGCGTAGCCCATCACAATCGTGGTAGAGGCGGCGACGGCAGCGGAAAGCACCCAGCCGGGGATTCCGCCCAGCTTGGCGAGCTGCTGGAACAGCCTTCGACCGAGCATCCCCAGGCCAAAGGTTGCCACCAACTCGCGGGCGCGCTCGAGTGTGATCTCATAGTTGTAGATGCGGGCGATTGCCAGCACCATCACCACCTGCGTGGCGGTGAGCGGGATAAAGTCGATCACCGGCAGTGGGGTAAGCGCGATGATTGCGGAGGCAGAGGCCGCGCTGACGATGGAACGCCAGGCAAGCTGCCAGCGATACTTGGGCATGGCTTGTCCCAGCGCCGCCACGATCTCCGGTTCGATCATGGCGATAGCAATCAGGATGTCCTCGACGTTCTCCGAGGTCTTTGCGACGACCGGAATAATTTGATCGGGCTCCAGATTAAGGGCTTTTGCCGCCCCTTCGATCACCTGGCTGCGCTCTTTCCGCACCAGGTCGATCTTGTTCATCACCACAACGTAGGGCTTGCCCAGCCCGGTGAGCCGCTCGAACAGCTCGAGCTCGGTGCGCTTGATGCCCTGGATGGCATCAAAAACGATGATGAGGAAGTCGGCCTGCACGGCGGCTTCGAGCGCCAGGTTATGCTCGCGCTCGCCCACTTCGCCCACTGCATCGGCCCCGGGGGTATCCACCACAGCAAACAAACCGGCGTCGGCCTGCTTGTTTTCGCGCGTGGTGCCGGGCAGCGGGCTCACCGCGGCCTTATCCTCTTTGCGCTGCACCAGCGCGTTGAACAAGGTGGATTTGCCCACGTTGGTTGGCCCAACGATTGCCACGTGATGCTTGCGCCCAAAGGCCGTTTTCACCTGCCCGCTGGCGAGCCTGAGCAGCAGTTGGATCAGGTTTGACTGCGATGGGAAGGCTGTGATGAGATCTTGCAGCGCTTTGCGATCTGCAGGAGAGAGGTTATCCCACACCATGCGCGCAGCTTCGCGCGTGCCGGGCGGGAGTTTGGGCGTATTGCTGAGATTTTTTGCGATTGGTTTGTTTGCCATGCTTTTCACCTTGCCGGAATCATAGCACAAACCGGGCCGGGTGACCTCCAAAAAGCGGGAGCGTCCTGAGGGTAGATAGGGATAATCCCGAGCTTTACGCGGCGTAACGGTGCAGCACGGTATCCACCTGGAAAGCGTACCCCTCACCGAACAAGTTGAGGTGGTTGAGCAAGTGATACAGATTATAGAGATCGCGACGCTCAGTGTAGCCGGGATCAAGCGGCCACGCGGCGTTGTAGGCGGCATAAAACGCCGCACTGAACCCGCCGAACAACTCGGTGAAGGCGATCTCGGCCTCGCGGTCGCTGTACGAAACGGCTGGATCGATCAACGCGGGGCCGCTAGGGCCGGGGATGACATTGCCGCCCCACAGGTCGCCGTGGATGAGAGCCGGTTTGCGCTCGACCCCACCCAGCAGTTCCGGCAGGCGCTGGATCAGGCGATCCAGCAGGGCGCGGCGGGCTGGGGTAAGGTGCCCGGTGCGGGCAGCCAGCTCCATCTGTGGCTGGAGGCGACGGCTGGCGAAAAATTCGATCCAATCCGCTGCCCACTCGTTGATCTGCCGGGTGCTGCCAATGTAGTTATCATGGTCGAGGCCGTAGGAAGGTGCAGTTCCTTTGCGGTGCAATTCGGCAAGCTGCTCACCGAGCGCGGCCATATCGGATTGGGCAGAATTTCCGCTTCGCGCACCTTCCAGCCACTCCAGCAAGATGAAGGCCGGGTGGCCGTCCTGCGCTTCGGTGTGATAGAGCACCGCTGGCACGCGAACAGTTTGCGTTTCGGCCAGCAGCGCCAGCCCGCGCGCCTCACAGGCGAACATACCCGGCAGCGCGTCGGCGTTCCACTTGAGCAGGTACACGCCGCGGCTTGTTTCCAACCTCATGGCGTTGTTGATGCACCCACCGCCGACTGGACGAGAGCGTCGTACGGCGGTAGGATCGCCGAGCCCGCGCAGGGCTTCCGCCAGCGGATCGCGCAGGGGGGCGGGTAGTGGGGCGGCCACGCTTGCTAGAGCCTCTCGCGCTCGCGGATGTGCTGGAGCAGTCCCCGGCATCCTGCCTGCACCAGCCGGTAGACCTCATCGAAGCCGCCGGTATAGTACGGGTCCGGCACGTCTAAAGTAGATCCACGGGGGGCGAACTCGAGCAGGCGCGGCACGCGTTGCCCGAATACGGTGGCGATGTCGTCCACGTTCTCGCCATCCATGGCGATGACATAATCAAATTCAGAGAAATCCGAGCGGGTGATCTGGCGGGCACGCTTGCCGCCGACGCTGATCCCGTTGGCCTGTAAAACTTTGATCGTTCCGCTGTGCGGGGGGTGCCCGGCGTGCCAGTTCCCCGTGCCCGCCGACTCGACATCGATGCGGTCGGCGAGCCCGGCTTCCTTCACCTGTGTGCGGAAAACTGCTTCCGCCATCGGTGAGCGGCAGATATTACCCAGGCAGACAAATAATACTCGGATCGTTTTGGTTGTGGTTTCAGGCATATCCCTTCCTTGCAATCGTTTCGCGGTATTTTACCGCAAAGGGAGGAAAAAGATTCAACCACAGAGAAAACAGAGACAACAGAGAAAGAAGAAAGAGAGAAAAAACCAAATAATTCTCTCTCTTTTTAAGCTCTGTTGTCTCTGTTCTCTCTGT
>JAEYTI010000361.1 GCA_023434145.1 Chloroflexota bacterium
TGGCAGCATGATTGAGCGCTTGTTGCCAAAACACATTCATTCTGTCACTGCTCAGGGCTTTGAGTTGAAAGTGGGGCTGTTTGTCCTCGCTTCCTCCATCAACGCCCTTGGGTAGCAACTTGGGTTAGTTAACTTTCTGTATTGCAAGGAGACCAAAAAGAATTATCGGAAAACCATTATGAGCAAAGCCATTGAAATGGTTTGGAAATTTATTCGAGATGACATGCCAGTCGCAGTTTTTGAGCAATGGATATACAAAACACCTGAGCTTGAAAACCTGTTAGGCTCTGCATTGTATTTTGAGGTAATCGCCTGTAACTATAAAGAACCAAATAGCGTATGGACTATCAAGCAAGTTTTAAAAGCAGCGGTTGACCAGATTGAGCCTAGACTATGTCAGTGTATAACATGGAGAGATAGTCAGAAAGTTCCTATCAGCTATGGTACAGGATGGGAAAAGATTTCGGAGGATTTCATCATCCTGCGAAGACGGTCTCCTTGGTTGGATTTATGTCGATGCAAATTTTGTGGTCAAGAATGGTATGTGGCAGTAGATGCAGTTGATGACGATTACTATCTGTATAGACTTACAACAGATGAAGTAATAAAGATCATTTCCAATAACGAATGGCCTTCAGTTTTTGATAATTTTGCCGTTGTATGGCCTGTAGAAGAATGGTTACTACAAAATGGATATAGGTCATTAAAGGATTGGCAAGAAAGAAACAACGATGGAGGTGATATTAAAAGTGGTCAATGAAAACACCACCGAGTAGTAAAACTTCATCGCATTGCGTGTGGATTGTCTGCACCACCTACCAGACCTTCGGTGCAGTCGGGCTGATCACCTCCGGCGCGGGCCGCGACCTGGACCAGGTGCGGCGGATTGGGTTCCCCGTTTTCACCGGTGGCACGATCAGCGCGCACGGCTACTGCCACACCATGGGCATCCACGAGCCGGTACGCGTGGGCGGGGTGATGGTCTACCCGGATGACCTGCTCCACGCCGACGTAAACGGGGTGACGACCATCCCGAAGGAGATCGCGGCGGAGGTCGCCGAGGTGGGCGATGCCTACGTGGCCGCAGAGATGGTGATTATTAATACGCTCAAAGAGTGCGGGGCGGATCACCAGCGGCTGAAGGAGGCGAGGAAAGAGAGCAAGCGTCAGATGGAAGTGTTGCGGGAGCGGGTGGCACAGAAAGCTTAGTTTGAAAATTTCCTTACAGCAACGGAGAAGTCATAATGAACACTACGCACGGAGCATCATTACCCCGCACCTGTACCGTGTTGCTTGGTGGGATTTTGCTGGGCCGGACGTGGTGAACTGGATGCACCACGACATCTACGTGAAAGCCGAGGCCTATTCGGTCGCGCTGGCAGAGGTGCTGGAGGAGATTTGCCCCGTGTGCAAACAATCGGGGTAATGCCCTTCACTCCTTGCGCACGATCCCTTCGCGCCATGCGAACACCGCCGCCTGTGTGCGATCCTCCAGGTGCAGCTTGCCGAGGATGTTGCTCACGTGGCCCTTCACCGTCTTCTCGCTCAGCACCAGCTTTTCGGCAATCTCCGCGTTCGACATGCCTGCCGCGATCAGCCGCAGCACCTCCATCTCGCGGTCCGACAGCTCGGTAAAGGCGTTGACCCCATCCCTTCGTGCCCCTTGCAGTTCCATGATCACCCGCGAGGCCACCTTGGGGTGCAGCACCGCCTCACCATGCGACGCCTTGCGCACCACGTCTGCCCGCTCGCGCGGGCTGAGGTCTTTGAGCACGTACGAGAGCGCCCCCGCGCGGATAGCCGGGAAGATATGCTCGTCCTCGTGATACGAGGTCAGCATTACCACTTGCGTGCGCGGGCTGGCGCGCTTGATCAGCCGCGTCGCCTCCACGCCGTCCATGCCGGGCATAACCAGGTCCATCAGCACCACATCTGGCACGAGGTTGGCCGCCATTTCCACGGCTTGCGCGCCGTTTTCGGCTTCGCCCAGCACTTCCAGGTCAGGCTGCGTATCCAAAAATGCGCGCACTCCCTGGCGCACCAGCGCGTGATCGTCCGCGATCAGGATGGAAATCCGGTCTGTCATGTGTTTACCTCCTGGCAGCCCCATTGTAGGGCATGGTGATGTTGATTTGTGTACCTTTCCCAGCGGCACTGTCGATCTGGAGCCGGCCGCCTAGCGGCTCAACGCGCTCGCGCATGCTGCGCAAGCCCATGCCCTTGCCTTCGACGTGCGCCGGATCGAATCCGCGCCCATCGTCGGTGATCGTCAGTCGTGCCTCGTTCTCGCCGTGATCGAGGCAGATCTTCACGTTCCGCGCGCCGCTGTGTTTGGCGATATTCGCCAGCGATTCCTGCGCCACACGGAAGATTGCCTGTTCTGCCAGGATGGGCAGCTTTAGCGGGGCGGGGGAGGGGCAGTCAAACTTGGCGCTGATGCCCGTCTGGCGGCTCCATTCGTCGGTCATCTCGCGCAGGGCCAGCACGAGGCCCTTCCCCTCCAGCGCCACGGGCCGCAGCGCCTGAATCAGCGCCGTCAGCTCATTTTGCGCTTGGTGGGTCAGCCGCTCGGCCTCGCGCAGCCGCTCTGCCGCCGGAGAGTCATCATCGGGCAGCAGCGCGCGCGCCGCACCTAACTGCATCGAAGTGGCGAACACCTGCTGCTTGACCGAGTCGTGCAGCTCTCGGGCGATGCGGTTGCGCTCTTCCAGCGCCGCCAGATCTTGCCGCGTGTGCAGCAGATTTTGCAGGTGTTCGGCCATGCCGTTTAGCCGGCGCGTCAACTCGCTTAGCTCGTCTTCGCTCGGATCGTTGATAAAGCGCGAGAAATCGCCGCGGCTCCAGCCGTCTGCTGCGTCCGAAACGCGCGCCAGCCGCTTGGTGAGTCTTCGCGCAGTGAAGTAGCCGAAAATGCTGCCCACCAACCCCGCTCCCAGGGTGAAGATCACAAAACTTACCAGCAGGGTTGGCAGTATCTGTCCCATAAAAGCCGGGTTGGTCATGGAGGGCATGAGCAGGGTCATCACCATGGCGCCTACTACGCGCTGTCCGTCATCACTCAACACGGGAACTGCGATCACCATCAGGTTACCATTACGCCGATACAACCGGTCGATGTTTTGTTCGTTTGCCAGGGCGCTGGGCAGAATTTCCGGCAGACCGGGCACCCAGGATGGATCGAAGACGGCCCCCTCCGCGATCTCTCTTGCCGGTGGAAACTGCGACCACAGCAGCGCGCCGTTCCGGTCCAACACGATCATATTTTCGTTGGCGTCCTGGGCTGTCCAGAACTGCGTGCGCGGGCCTTCTTCCGCCGCCTGCGCCGCGTCCTGAGAATAGGCATTCAAAAATCGCGCCAGCCCGGCGATGTCCGGCTCGGGCCGGTCGAGAAACGGCCGCAGCTGCGTGCTGAACTGCTCGCGGAACGTCCGCACCAGAAAGCGCGTCAGTGTGTCCGAGTTGATCAGCAGGATCATACCCAGCAGCAGGATCAGCTCAACGACAAGCAGCGCGCCTGCCGCCACCAGGGTGTACGACAGGCTGAGCTGCCACTGCAAACGATTGAACGGGCGCACGTTGAAACGCATAAAGATATTCTACCTTATCCAGAATAGCTGTTGTTACTTGTACGAGGTGCGAAGCGCCACGTACAAGTAACAACATGCTTTTATCCCGACAGATCCTGGCGGCGCAGGCTGAGGATGGCAAGCCCCACGAAGGCCAGCGTGTAAAGCGCGATGCCCAGCGCAGCGCCCCATTCCGGCAGGATAGTCATGCCCGCGTTGATCGCCTCAGGCGCGCCGCGTTCGATGGCGCTGTTGCCCTGCATCAGCGAGGAGGCCATAGCCACCGGCAGGAACTTCACCAGTTCCGCGCCTACCCCGCCGACCAGCATCAGGAGCTGCGAGAGCAAGCTCTCGAACAGCAGCGCGTAGGTGAGGCCCACGCCGATGGATACCACCGCCGAGTGCGTAACCACCGCCAGCAGGAAGGCCAGCCCGGTGTAAGGCAGCAGCGTGTACGCTGTGCGCAGCGTGGCGAGCGCAAGCTGCCCCACGTCCACCTGTTCTGCGCGGAATGTGCCGTGCATGATCGCCGTGATCACCGCGCTGACCGCCCCTGCCGTGACGAGCGCCGCCAGCACCACCAGCAGCGCGGGAAGCAGCAGGCTGAGGAAGCGCGCCGCGGCAAACATGGGCCGTGGCACGCCGCGCGCCAGCCACAGGTGCAGCGTGCGCCAGTGGAATTCCTGGCTAACCACAGCCCCGGTGAGAATGATGACCAGGATGCCGCCCAGCCCGCCGCCCGTCATGCCCAGTGCGTTGACAAACGCCCCGGGCCAGGTGATCATCGGCTCGATCATGTCAAGCTGCTGGCGGGCGTTCTCGGCGGCTTGTGCCTGGGTTCCCTCCAGCCCTTCGGGGAGCTGGATCAACGTGGTAACGTAGAGCAGGGCGTGCATGCCGATGATGATCACTGCCAGCACGGCCAGCTCGATCCACAGAATTTTTTGCTTCATCAGTTGATTGTGCTCGATGAAAAAGATGCGCCGCATCATGGGGTATCCTCCGCATTGGTAAGTTCTAAGAATAACGTTTCCAGATCTGCCCGCTCGCGGATCACTTCGCTAGGGTAGATGCCTTGCCCTGCCAGCGTTCGGACGGCCTCTTCGCCCCGCAGTCCGCGCAGGGTAACCGTCTCTCCGCTGCGCTGCACGCTGCTGGCATTCGGCAGCGCCTTCAACAGCGCCGCCGCCTGTTCCGCCAGGGTGGGGGAGGGCATTGCCAGCCGCAGTCCTACTGCCGAGCCGTTCCTTCGCCCCAGCAGATCCACGACCGATCCCTCGGCCACAACGCGCCCGGCATTGAGCACAGCCACCCGCGTGCAAACCTGCTCGATCTCGTGCAGCAGATGGCTGGAGAGGAACACGGTGATTCCCTGGTCGGCCAGCCCGGCCAGCAGCAGGCGCACTTCGCGCATCCCTGCCGGGTCCATGCCGTTGGTCGGCTCATCCAGCACCAGCAGTTCCGGCTGCGCCAGCAAGGCAATCCCCAGCCCCAGCCGCTGTTTCATCCCGGTGGAGTAGCTGCCCGCCGGGCGGTGCGCTGCGTCGCGCAGGCCTACCAGATCCAGCACCCCCTCGATACGTTTTGCGTCCACCTCCGGGTGCAGTTGGGCCGCCAGCCGCAGGTTCTCGCGCCCCGAAAGGAACGGAGCCAGCGCCGGCTGCCCCACCAGCGAGCCAACCCGGGCCAGTGCCCGGGTGTTCGCCGGAGTTACCTTTTGACCCAGCACACGCACGCTGCCCGCGGTTGGGTGCACCAGTCCCAAAAGCATACCGATGGTGGTGGTTTTCCCCGCCCCGTTCGGGCCCAAAAAGCCGTACACCTCGCCCCGGCCCACGCTCAGGTCAATCCCATCCACCGCGCGGACCTCGCCAAACTGCTTACGCAGCCCATTTGTCTCGATTACAACAGAATCTTGCATGATTCACTCCCAAAAATAAGTCTGTTCTGTCACCATCATACGCTGCGGACAACATCCTTACACGCGGCTGCAGACCCGTTTTGGGTAGGGCTGTGGGAGGTGCCGGGCGGCTAAAGCCGCAGCAAGTTCAACAAAGTCCCACCTTCGTGGGACTCCCTTCTAGTGATAGTTATGGTTTTCGATGTACGGAGAAACCTACGAGTTGTTTGGAAAAACGAGTTTTCAAAAAAATTTTAATTTGTGATCCTAGAATCACATTTTCCAAAGAGAATGAGTCCCACGAAGGTGGGACTTTGTTGGCCTTGCCGTGGCTTTAGCCGCCAGGCAACCAGGCTTACAGAACCCACCGCATCCGTTGGGTAGCAATTTCCCCCCCCAAAATATGGCTTTTCCAAAGTCGATTGAATTTTTCAAATCCCTTGTTCTCAGAAGTGGGGTTGAGGGG
>JAEYTI010000322.1 GCA_023434145.1 Chloroflexota bacterium
CCTTGAAACTACATATGAGCCATCTTTAAAAACATCAATACCAACATCTGCCGGGAAGCCCCCGGTGTAATCGCAGAGCCTTCCGGACATTTTTTCGGTTGGCTCTGTCGATTTAACGGCTTTGGGTGCGAGAAATCGGGAAGAATGTCGGCTTTTATTCCCTAACGCCACAGATATAATAGAAGGTACGCTTTACCTGGGTCAGGGAGTATTTGGTTCGTTGGGGGTGTGAAACACCCCCCAACGAACCAAATACTCCCTGAAACCCGACTTGACCGGCGTTTTTTAGTGTGTCATGTGAGGGGGGAGTAGCTGCCTCCTCACATGACACACTAAAAAACCATGTCTTTCATTTGGGTTTACTATCTGTGTTTCTTGGTGACGAATGGTGAATTTGGAACGTCGATTGGGCCTTTCGCTGCTCTTAGGCACTGTGGCGATCGCTACCACAGCGCTCATCTTCTTATTCGCCTTCGAATACGCTGCCCGGCTGCCATGGGTTGGCTTCACGTTTAGCCCCTACACCGGAGAAATCTTCTCCATCGATACCCTGCTGCCCGAGCAGAAAACGCTGCTGATGCCCGGCGACCGTATTCTTCAGATTGGCCCGCTGGCGTTTGAGAACTACGTTATGGGCAGCCGCCCGGCGCTGCACTCTTTGATTGATGATTCTGGCGCCGTGCAGTTGCTGGTTCAGCGCGACAACCAGGTCATCCGCGTGGATTGGGTGATGACCCGGCTGCCTTTGTCGCTGATTGTGCTGCGCCTGGGGCAGTTTACCCCTGCGATCATCATCCTGGGGGTAACGTTCATTGCACTGTTCTTCTTGCGCCCGATCGACCGCCGTTACATCGTGTTTATTCTCTCGTACAGCCTCACCTCGGTGTGGGTGGCAGGCTCCGTTGTTTCACCCTTCAATATTTTCCATTCCTCAGCCATCACCCGTCTGGCGCTGTGGATGTGCGTGCCGCTGTTCTTGCAAACCGGCTGGAATTTTCCGCAACCGCTGAATGCGCGCGACCGGCCGTTTCTGGTCACCATCTATTTGGCGGCGCTGTTATTTGCCATCGCAGACTTTTTCCGCTGGCTGCCGATCAACGCCTTTCTGGTCGCCATTACCCTGGCCGTGGTAGGCAGCGGCATCTTGATGGTTCTGCACGCATGGGTCAACCCAACGCAGCGCCACGACGTGCGCCTGGTGGTGATTGTGTTGTCACTGGTGATGATGCCGCTGGTTGTCGGTGCGGTGCTTACCACCGGATACCAGAATCCGGTGATGGTGAACTTAACCTATCTGGCCCTGCCCGGCGTGCCGCTGGCAGTGCTGTACACCGTATACCGCCGCCGGTTGGGCGGGATCGAGCTGCGCGTCAACCAGGCGTTTACCTTGTTCCTGTACTTCCTGGTGCTGCTGACGAGCACGCCGGTACTCTACCTCCTCATCCGCCGATATTTCTCCAGCCCCACCGCCGAACCGGTGATTGCCGTGATGCTGATCGCGACCATCGGCATTCTCACCGCTGTTTTTTACCCGCGCTTCGCTCGCTGGGCGCAGGTAGCGCTGCTGCGCATCCCAACCCTGCCCGACCGCTTACTGCAAACGTATGCCGGGCGGATTGCCACCAGCCTGGAGCGCGAACGCCTGGGTCGGCTGTTGTGCGACGAAATTCTCCCCTCGATGCTAATTCGCCAGGCAGCGCTCATTCAAATCGATTCATCGAACAGCCCAACACTCATCGCGCTGTTTGGAATCAGCCAGGCTGATGTTCCCAAACGGGATGATATCTTCCCGCTCATGAAAGTTGCCGGGCAATACCGCCCGCCGCCAGACAATACTATAGAACGAGCGGATGACGCTCCTTGCCCTTGGGCGCGGCTGGTGCTTCCCCTTGTGGTAGAAGGGCATACCGTGGGCCTGTGCCTCTTGGGCCGGCGCGATCCCGATGACTTCTACTCGATGTCTGAGTTCCCAATGCTCCAATCCCTGATGGATCAGACCGCCCTGGCGTTGAACAATATTGAGCAAGCGCGCCGGCTGCGCGAATTTCATCAGGCCAACATCGAGCGCCACGAGGCGGAGCAGATGGCCCTTGCCCGCACCCTTCACGATGAAGTGCTGGGCCAGCTAGCGCTCATCTCGATCAACATGCCGCGAGAAAACCGCACACAAGCCTTCCAGGAGGCATACCAGCACATTACACAGCACGTACGCAGCATCATCAACGGGCTGCGCCCTGCAACACTCACCTATGGGCTACGGATCGCGATCAACGAGCTGGCGGATGAAGTCACCACGCAGTTCCCCAATGCGCCCGAGATGGAAATTTATCTCACCATCACCGGCGATGAAGTGCGCTATGCCCCGGAAATGGAAATGCACGTGTACCGCATACTGCAGCAAGCCTGCCACAATGCGGTAAAGCATGGGCATCCGAAGCTGATCAAAATCACCGGCACGATGGCGGCGAACCAGTTAGAACTGTCTGTTATCGACGATGGTATCGGCTTCGACGCGGGGGAATCGGTCAACCTGACGGGCATGCTCACCAATCACCATTTTGGGCTGGCGGGCATTTACGAACGGGCAGCATTGATTGGCGCTGAGGTTCAAATTGAGTCGACACCCGGCTGTGGAACGAAGATCACGCTGCGGTGGAAGGTGAACGGCGCACCACGCTAACCGTCTACCCCTCCTGCTTCCCGCGCAAATTCTGCAGATTAACCGACTCTTCTGAAGGGGAAATGAGGCCCAACTGCTGCGCCTTGGCAACAGCGGCTGTGCGGCTGTGAACATCGAGGATTACATACGCGCCGGAAAGCAAGTTGCGCATGGTAGAGTTCGCCACCTTCATTTTTTCCGCCAGTTCCGCGGTGTTATCCTGCGGATATGCCGCGCACAACGAGAGCGCCTCAAGCTGGCGTGACGTGAGCTGCGGTGTGCTGTTGTTTCCCCGTCGGAAAACTTGCTGGTGCGCCTGCTGGCTGAAGTAGATTCCCCCATGTGACACAGTTTCAACAATCGTCGGCAGATCTTGCAGGAAGTAAGGGTCGTCTTTGAGGATGTACCCGCTGGCGCCTGCCTCGATCACCCCACGAATGAGCGATTGCTGGTTGTGCATCGAGATCACCAGGATCGATAGATCGGGGTACATTTGCAGCAAACGCGGGATGACACTGAGAATAGGGTACGGAGACCGGTTCGTATCGCTAATAGGCACGAGAACATCGAGCAGCAGCACATCCGCCGGGTGTTCAACCAGCATCGGCTCTAGATTTTCGCCGCGCGAACAGGTGCCCACCACTTCAATATTGGACGTCACTTTAAGGCGCGAAACATATCCTTCAATAATCGGTGGATGATCGTCGAGAATCGCAACCCGAATTTTCTGCTCCATGGCTCCCCTCCATTAACCTTCCTGGCGCTTTGAGATCACGGCTCAGGCCCGGCGGCTTTTGTGGATTTTGTGAGTTCCTTACCCGGCCCCCCTCACGAAAAACGCAAAAACCCAGACCCGGCTGAGGAGTTGTTAAACACAGGTGTTTCAGTTGTCTCAGCACGAGCGGATACATGTATTATAGCGCGACATTGGGATTCCATATCAAAATCGATGCAATTTTTTCGGTTTTGTAATTGGTCAGCCCTACCGGGCAAATCGCGGGCTTCGTCCGCCTGCCTGAAGGCTCCCGAAGGGAGCGATTCGGCCGCAGCTACCCGGTAAGGCCGGGCAGTTACTCCATTTTATACATTTGCCGTTATAAACGCTATAAATTGCCTATTCCCAAACGGGAGAATCAGTTGTACAATGAATGTGGGAGCAGTCGCAAATAACAGCCTTTCCGCAGGCTAGTTTGCGAACAGGGGGAAATGTACTTCGTGGGGCATGTGTGCCTGGATCACAGGGGATCCTACCACATGCAACTTCGCCGGCAGTGACAGGGGTGTTCTGCCGGCGATGTTTTTAACGACGTGACGCGCCCGAATTTCGCCGTATAGCCGGTGCAATCACATCGGTCACGATGACGCGCAGCACACCTGCCAGCGGAATTGCCGCCAATGCACCGATCAACCCGCCGACCGCACTGCCCGCGTAGACGGCCAGCAGCACCAGCAGCGGCGAGATGTTTGCCTGGCTGCGCATAATGTTTGGCACCAGAATATTGCTTTCCAACTGCTGCATAATGAGAATATAGATAAGCGCTATCAGGGCAAGCCCCGGTGATTGCAGCATCGCCGACGCGACAATCACCGCCCCGGCGATCAGCGGGCCTAAAATAGGGATAACCTCTAACATGCCTGCCAGAAGGCCCAGCGCCAGGGCATAATCCACCCCGATAATCAACATCCCCAGGTACGTGAGCAGCCCAACAATAAAGCCGTTGATCACCGAGCCGCGCACGTAGCCGCCCATCGAGCTGCCCATCTTTTTCAGCAGTGTATTGGTCTGCGCCCGCTCGCTTTTTGGCCACAGCGACAGGACAAAGCTCTTCATTTTGGGAATCAAGATCAGCCAGTAGAGCGAAATGAACAGCATCAGCAGCACATCCAGCAGGGACGAGAAGATTTGCAGCGGAAGCGATACAAGCGTGCCGGTCAACGAGCCAAGCTCGGTAAACAGGTTTCCCGTGATCTGTTCCTGGTCAACAAAGGTAACGGTTTCAATCCATTCCTGCACCAGCCCGAAAAAGCGTGGAATGCGCTCGATCAGCGCCTGGGCCTGCGTCACAAGTCCCGGAACGATCAGCCAGCTCAAGCCAACAACGATCAATAACAGCACAATGTACACGATTACAGACGCCACACCGCGCGAAATCCGCCCCCGAGAAAGGCGGTCAACGATTGGGTCCAGCGCCAGCGCAATGGCAATCGCCAGAACCAGCATCGCGAGCGGGCGCGCCAGATAACGCAGGGCGGCAAGCATGCCCACGCCCAGCACAAGCCCCGTCGCCAGCGCCGTTACCACAAACCACCATGAGATCCGCCCGCTGGCGGCCCGCTGTGAATCCGGGTCTCGCTTGAGCGAGGCTTCTACCACCACCGCAGCCCCCTCTTGCACTTGCACTACGGGCGCGGCAGAGTCGCCATCCTCCGGGATCCGTGCAGCCTCGTGCGCGATTTCCTCCTCGGGTAACGGCTCACTGTCCTCCTGCTGATCGCGAGGTGGCGGAACTTGCTCAGAAGTATCGTCGGTGGAATATACCTGGCTCATTCTTCACCCAGGCTGGTATCATCATCCTCGCTCTGGTTTGGCTCGACATCGGTGCCCAGGCCCTCGATATACATCGCGGAGGTCGAACGATCTTCCACGTTGCCCACCAGATAGGTGTTCTCCTCGCGGTACTCATCATCGTTATCCATATCATCAATACTCTTGATACCTTCCAGCTCCTCGATATTGATGGTGTCTTCTGGCTCGGAGGTTTCTATCAGCGTTTGCACGCCGGGTTGATCAAGCGTTTGGAACGCGGCGTAGTAGCCCTCCAGCCGGATGGTCAGCTCGGGCATAGCCTCTTCCAACACCTCCAGCGCGCCGATCAACTCGGCTTCGTTCGCCAGAGGCTCCTGTTTGTATTCTTCCCACAGTGCGGAATAGGGCGTATCGCCAAGCAGCACTTCTTCAATCATCTGTGCCATCTCACCTGCCAGCGAGGGCGCCTGGTCCCCATAGTGTTGCGTCAAATCCTTCCCGCCATCCAGGTAGAAGCTGGTAATAATGCTGACAACTTCATCAATTCCTTCATCGAATGCCATATCGTTATCCTCTCAATCCTTTGTTCGCCGCGGGCGGCCCGCCGCTTGTTGTTGCGGGTACTTTTGCCGGCTTACCATTGGGACCCGCGTACTCGGGTTTCTTCGTTTTCCAATCTTCCATAGGCCTATCCGGTTCTCGGTCCAATCGGTGTCTATCCCGGTCTGAAAGTGGCGGCTCGCGATCAGTCCCTGATCGGCTGTTACGGTCTGATTTCGACTCGCGGTGATGCACACCTTGGAGCTGCTCCGCGCGCATATCCAATGAGGCGACCAGGTATGCCCCGAACAGAGTCATCATAGAGGTGACGTAAATCCACACCATCAGTGCGATCAGCGTACCCAGCGAGCCGTAAATAAATTCATAGCGCGCCAATCCGCTGGCCAGGTAAAGGCCAAACACCGACTTCCCCGCTTCCCAGGCCAGGGTAATGATCAGCGCGCCGGTGAGAACAGCCTTCCAGCGCACCGTCTTATTCGGAACCCAACGGTAGAGCGCGGTGAACAGCAAAAACGTGAACAGCGCGGGCACAACCCGCAGCACCAGCCGCCAAACAGAAGAACGGAGAATCCAGGTATCGATCCCAATGAGATTGAGAACGGCGGGCATCAACCCCGTGACCGTGGATGTGATCAGCGAAAGCAGGAACAAGACGATCAGCGCGCCAATCATGCCCAGCGCCACCAACCGGCTCTGCACAAAGCTGCGCAGCTTCACTTTGGGCCAGGCGCGGTTTACGCCAAGGGCCAGCGTGTGGAAAAATCCCGAAGCCGACCACAACAAACCCAAAATACCCAACGCGCCCACCGTCCCGCGCCGTTGAATGACTTCTGCCAGGTTTTTCTCTACTACGTCTCCCGAAAAGGGAAAGATGGAGCGGATAAAGTTGAGCGTCTGGTAATACGCAACATCCGACTCCAGCACAGAACCCACGATAGCGACCAGGAAGAGGGTCAGCGGAAAGAGCGCGAAGAGGGCATAATACGCCAGGCTGGCGGCAATCAGCCCGCCGCCCATTTCCGCGAATCGAGAAATGCTCTGCGCCAGGACTCCTAATCCCCCGCCGCTTCGCCCATCAATCCAGCGATAAATTCCACGTGCCCGGTCAACCAGTACTGCCATACGCTTGGCGGTATCCTTCTCCTTCTGCACCGGCTCAGATCCCACAGCAGCACAACTGCGCTACGGATTGAGCGGAGACTCTCTGTTCCTTCGTTATTTATAAGATCGGCCAGCGCTGGGATCAATGGGAACATGCCCGATAACGGTACTGGTAAATTCCCCACAGGGATGTTCACCTGGCATTATTCCCCCTTAAACCACAAGGATTATTTAAAAAGGGTGTATTTGATGAGGTAGGCCAGCACATGTGCTGGCCTACCTCATCAAATACACCCATATGAATAAATTTGGGGCTGTCCAAAAGATTTCTTGGACAGCCCTCGTTCGTTCTTGATTCTATTATACGAAATATTTTGCCCGATTTCAAGGACTGTCTTTTCACGAATCTACGTGCTAAACTCTCCCGTGTCGCCTTGGACACGCATCGTCGGGCCGGGCGAATGCCTTACACGCTCTTCTCAATCAGCTCCACTACATCGGGGAAATCGATGCCCAGGCGGCGAGCCGTCTCCAGCGTTGGGATGCCGTTCTTTGTCCAGCCGCGGCGCTTGTACACCGCATCCACCAGCATCTCGTAGCGTTCTTCGCGATGGCGGCGCAGGGCCTGCATCTTGGCTTCTGTGGTCATCTTTTCCGGGTCGATGCCGAGCTCTTCACGGAGCTGCTTGTCGTAGCGTTCGACGCGCGATTCGTATTCTTTCACCGTCACCGGGCCAACCGCACGGTACGGCGGGTAATCATGAATGCGCGTGCCGTAGCCCAGGCGCAGGTTGAACAGGCGCTGGAAGTTGTAGACCTTTTCTGACTCGAGGATAATATCATCAATCGTCACCTTCTTTCCGGTAACGCCCTCATACAGCCAGGTGTAGTTCTCCACGTGCTCCGGCACCTTCTGGGGTTCTTTGGCGGTCTTGTTGCTGGTCGGGATAATGTCGTTCCACGGCAGCTTGCACAGGCCGTGCAGCGCGAACCAGGTGCGCCACATGGGGAAGTAGTGCAGGGCCTCGGCCTTAGCTTCAAAGGTCGGGAGCTGCTTATGGACCAGTTCCATGAAGATCAGCCAGGCTTCATCGTGCTGGGCGCCCTTCGAGGCGAGCGCGTAGCCGCCCTGCTGGGCCAGCGATTCTTTGGTCATGTACTCGCTGATTTCCAGTCCCTTCACCTCCATGCCAATATCCTGCAGGAAGGCTGGGTCGGAGCCATAGTGTTCAACGAAGTATTTGCGCATAAACCGCACGCCCTGGCCTACGATCATGCCAAAGCCTTCGCCGCGCGCCATCTGGTGCACCAGCTCCAGCGCGGAGTCGGCGTTGCCCCAGGTCAGGTCCAGCCCGCCAGTCTTTTCGGGGGTGAGGATGCCGTTCTCCCAGCATTCCATCGCGAAGGCGATCGAGTTGCCCAGCGAGATGGTGTCGATGCCGTAGGTGTCGGCATAGAAGTTGAGTTCCAGAATGTCAGCCGGGTTGTAGATATTGCAGTTCGAGCCGACCGCGCCGAGGGTTTCGTACTCGGGGCCATCCACCAGCACAGCCTCGCCCATGTAGGGGCCGGTGCGCAGGTGATAGTGCGGTACGCTGTGCGCGCAGCTCATGGTGCAGCCGTACCAGCAGCCGTCGGGAGCCTTGGTGTCGAACATGCCCTTCCAGATCTCACCGGCGATCTTGGTAGCTTCGGGATGCGCGCCGTAGCGGAAGTTCTCCACCGGCAGCAGATCAAAGCGATTCATGATCTCGACCAGGTACGGGGTGCCGGTGTGGCGCATATCATTCTGCGAGGCGTCGAAGTCAACAATCTCTTTGTTGATACGCTGCCCGGCCTTGCGGATCAGGTCCAGATCGGCGCAGCCATTGCTGTTGCCGCCCGTCTCGGAATAGTGCACAACGATGGCCTTAATGCGCTTGTCGCGCAGCACGCGCCCAGAGCCGCCGCGCGCCGCCTGCTTGATGCGGATTTCCTGGCGGCGGGGATCGTAGTAGCTGATGTTGAGGCCGCACATCGCCACGTGGTCGGCGGCTTGCCCCGCGCTGACAACGGAGACGCTGCGCATGTCGCGCTCGTCTTTGGCGTACATTTCGGTCATCTGGCGGCTGACGATGTGCGTGTCGATGCCATCCAGCGGTGCTTCTTCAATGCGCACAACACCTTCATCGCCATCGATGTAGATGATGACGTCTTTCTCGGCCTTGCCCTGGATTTCCAGCGCGTCCCAGCCAGAGAATTTGAGGTACGGGCCAAAGTACCCGCCGCCATTGCTGTCGATCGGGACGTTGGTCTGCGGCGAGATGGTGACAACGGTGCTCTTGCCAGAGCCAGGGTACCCGGTGATGCCGCCAATCGGGCCGCCAGCGATTACCAGGGCATTCTCGGGGTCGTTCCAGCGGGTTTTGGACGTCACAGCGTTCCACAGCAGCCAAAGGCCAAAGCCTTTGCCGCCCGTGAAGGTCTCTTTCATTTCTTCTGTGACCGGTTTCCCGGCAATCGTGCTGTCGCTGAGGTTGATGTACAGCGTGCGTCCGGCATAGCCGCGCTGAACCGGGCGCAGTTCATAGCGCCACTCGGCCAGAGTCTTGTGAGCCTCTCGGATCTCGCTTATCGAAGGGATGGGCATGGACAATCTCCTGGTGCAAATTTGAAAAGTTCAACGTTTGGGCGTAGAATATAGGGTCTGGAGCGGATTTTCGCCCCGCCGGACGGCAGCGTCGAATCAGGTTGTACCGGCATTCCGCGCTAATGTTCATTATACCGATCCGTCACCCCGGAACATTTGGTTACTCGTCACTCTCCGGTGCGATAAAAGTAACCAAAATACTCTGAAAGAGCGCATTTGATCAACCTAGAATTTATGGAACCGAATCTATGACCATTGACAGTGAACTCGATACGTATCTCCGCGCACGCTTTACGCTGATCGTGCTGACCACGCATGAAGAAGAGCGCGCCATGCAGGTTGTGCGCGAGATGTGCGAGCATACCCGCCGTATGTGCATCAGTTGGGATGCCGCCGAAGGGTTCCAATGGGTGCTGCAAGGAACCGGATCGCTGCCCTCCGCGCGCGACCCACTCTCCTCGCTCGAACAGATCGACAAAATGGACCCCGATACCCCATCGCTGTTCGTGCTCAAGGACTTTCACGATTTTTGGGGCAATGCCCAGGTGCGGCGCAAGCTGCGCAACCTGGCCCAGCGCATGAAACAGACCAAGAAATCCATCCTCATCATCACGCCTTCCGCAAAAGTGCCAGACGAGCTGAAAGACGAGGTTGTGCTGGAGACCGTACCCCTGCCAGACGTAGAGGAGCTGCAAAAGGTGCTCAACCGCCTGGTAGAGACGTCGCGCATCCGCAACCGCCTCACCCCACTGGGTAATGAGAAGCTGGTGCAGGCTGCCATCGGACTCAGCGCATCGCAGGCCCAGCGCGTGTTCGCCAAGGCAATCGTGGCCGATGGCGAGCTGGACGACCGTGACATCGATCTGGTGACCGAGGAGAAAAAGCAGATCATCCGCGAGAGCCAGGCGCTGGAGTTCTTCTCCGTCACCGAAACGCTCGACCAGGTAGGCGGGTTGAAAGTACTGAAAGACTGGCTGCGCCTGCGCGAGGCGGCCTTCAGCAAGCGCGCGCGCGATTATGGGCTGCCCGTGCCCAAGGGCATCGCCCTGCTGGGTATCCCCGGCACCGGCAAGAGCCTCACGGCCAAGATGATCGGCGGGCTGTGGCGGCTGCCGCTGCTGCGTCTGGACGTCGGCGCGTTGTTTGGCAGCCTGGTCGGAGAGTCGGAGGAGCGCACGCGCCGCGCCCTGCACATCGCCGAAACGATCGCGCCGTGCGTGCTGTGGATCGACGAGATGGAGAAAGCCCTGGCCCACGGCGGGCTCGACTCTGGCACCTCTACACGCGTGTTCGGCTCCATCCTCACCTGGATGCAGGAGAAGAAATCCCCTGTGTTTGTGGTCGCCACCGCTAATGATATCTCCGCAATGCCGCCCGAGCTGCTGCGCAAGGGCCGCTTCGACGAAATTTTCTTCCTCGACCTGCCCACCTTTGAAGAGCGGCGCGAGATCTTCTCCGTCCACATCAACAAGCGCGGGCGCCTGCCCCAGGATTACGACCTGGATAGCCTGGCTCGCCGCACCGAAGGCTTCGTGGGCGCGGAAATCGAGCAGGCCATTATCGACGCAATGTATATCGGATTCAATGAAGAGCGCGAGTTCAACAATGAGGACATCAACGCCGCAATCACCCGCGTGGTACCGCTTTCGGTCTCGCAGCGCGAGGTAATCGGCTACCTGCGCGAATGGTTGCGCGAGGGTCGGGCACAGTCCGCCTCGTTCACCGAGGTGCGCGAGGCCGAAAACCAGTTCGTGCGGCTGGAAATTACCCCCAGGGGCTAAGGGAGGATCGTGCCACAGAACACGTACCCAACCGGGCAGTCAAAACCGGGCAAGAACGGCTCCGACAACGACAAGGCCGCCGAGCAAATCCAGCGCTGGCAGTGGATGCTCCAGCAGAAGGTGCCGCTCATCGGCGGCTGGATGCACCGGCGCATCACCACGGCGCTGACGGAATCGGCCCTGGCAGGCAACTGGCTGGCCGCGCAGTCGCTGGCGGCTGTGCACGCCTTTCACGAGGATGACGAGGTGCGCCATCAGGCCGGTGAAACGCTGCGCCGCATCAACTACACCACCGGGATCGACGCGGTGTGGGGCGTGTGGGCCGAAACCCGCCACGCCGGGCTGGATCGCATTGTGATGAGTTACAACCGCCTGGCGGGCAACCCCGCCAGCGTGCGGCTGATCTCCGCACTGCGAACCAGCCTCGACAAGCCCGAGGCGGTCAGCTCGATCACCAACGGCAGCGCGGATATGATGATGCCGCTGATCCAGGCCTGTGACGACCGCGACCCGCGCATGGCCGAACAGGCGCAAGCAGTGATCCGGCAGCTCAAGAATCCCAATGCCATCGATGTGGTGTGCTCCGCGTGGCTCGATTCGCGCTACCCCTTCCTCGAAGGCGTGATGCGCGATGCCGGGTACGTAGCGCAAAAACCGCCCGCTGTACGCGTGCTCTCGGCGCTTGCCGCCAACGAGCTCGACGTGGTCATGCAGGCCTCGCCCGAGATGGTCTCGCCGCTGATCAAAGCCTGTGAGCACCCCGACCGCGAAATCTCACGCCGCGCCCGCGCCTGCCTGATCCGCTTGCAGAAGCAGCCCGCCGTGGACGAGTTTTGCCGCCTGTGGTCGCAGACCCGCGCCCCGCTGCTGGAAGAAGCCCTGCTAAATGCCAGTTACAAGGCGCGCAGCCCGCTGGCCATCCGCCTGCTGGTGGCGCTGAAGACCGGGCGCATGGTCACCGCTGAAGCCGCCCCGCCCGAGGGCCTGCCGGTGCTGCTGGAAGCACTGGACGACCGCGACGAAGTGGTCCGCCAGAACGCCCGTGCCGCGCTGGACAGGCTGAAGAATGAAGAGACACGCGAGGCCCTGTGCGTCCGCGTGATTGAATCGGACGACACGCTGGCAAAGGAAATCGCGCTGGCCAATGGCTATGCGCCCCGCACACCCGAGCTGCGCTCCCTGTTCTACTTCCTCACCGGGCAGTTCGAAGCCTACGACGCGCTGGACTTTGACCAGTCGATGCTGCGCACGCTCTACGAGACCGGCGCGCTCCCCCTGCGCCAGCGCATCGCCGCCCAGGTGCAGTCTGCCGGGCGCACCGATTATCTCACCATCCTCGCCGGGGCCGATTTCCGCTCGCGCGCCGAGCATGTCAGCCAGGGCGAAGCCGAATTGATGATCCGCATACTGACCGAAAACGGCGAGTTCGAGCGCCTGTGGCGGCTGGCCCCGGAGCTGGCCCTGTCCTTTAGCCTGCAGATCATCCGCACGCTGGATGACCGCGGCTGGAAACCCGCCGGCGAAATGGACCGCCCGGTGTTCGAGGATCTGGTGAAGCTCTCACGGCAGCCATTTATGCTCAATGCAAGCGATTTGGGGCGCACCCTGCCGCTGGCGATCTCCCGCTCCACAGTAAAGGTGCGCGGGCGGGTGAATGAGGTGGCCTTTGCCCGTCACCGCCCGGTGCTGGCAATCGCCACCAGCCAGCGCAAAGTGGTGCTGTGGAACTTCCAAACCGCCTCGATCGAGCGGGTGCTGTCGGACTTCAAGCACTCGGTCGGCAAGGTAAGTTTCTTCCCCAACGACACGCTGGTTTGCGCCGAACGCACCAACACGCAGAACATGTGCATGGTCACCGTGGATACTGGCGAGGAGAACTTCAAGCTGTGCAATCACGTGGGCACCATCACCGTGCTCGAAACGATCAGCGACAACCGGTTGCTCACTGCCGGTCGCGATCAGAAGGCCGTGCTGTGGGATATCGAGAACCGCCGCATCATCGCTCAGAAAGATTATCCCTTCTGGGCCAGGTCGGCGGCCATCTCACCTGATTTGCAGTACGCAGCCCTGCTCCACGACCGGCTGGCTCTGGTGCGTTTGCCAGACCTGACCATGGTGCCGGGCTACCCCTATATCACCCCGCGTGTCAATGGCTTCAAGCACGGTGTGGCGCAGAATGCGGCCTTCGCTCCGGATGGCAAGTACCTGCTGGCAGGGCAGTTCAACGGGCAGGTGGGCATGTACTTCCACACCTCGCTCACCCAGCGCCCGCGGAACGCCGTGGTCACCTCGCACAGCCAGCCCGTGCGCGGAATCCGCTTCCTGCCGGGGCACCCCATGGTGGTCACCGCCGGGGCTGAGGGGCAGGTGCGCTTTATCCGCTGGCCCGAGGGCAAGATGCAGGGCATGGTCTACTCTCCCGAGGGGCAGCTCACCTCCATGCGCCTTTCAGACGAGGGCGCATTTATGGCAACCGGCACCAATGACGCCTCGCTGGTGCTGTGGGATCTGCGCGTGCTCGATATCCCCGATCTGTTCTCGCAGCCGCTCGCCACCGCCACGCACGACCAGATTGCCAACGTGCTGGCGCTGAGCGAGTATGGCTCGCTGCCCGAGCCGGTACGCAACGGCCTGCGCTTTTTGCGGCTGCTTTTGCAGTACCGCTTCCGCTTCGATATTCAAATCGAAGAGGGACCTTTTATGAAATACGGAGAATTTGACATTATTTTGGATGAAGCATGAAAAAGTGGCTTTCAAGGGTTAACGAGGAGAAAAAACACGAGGAGGATGCTTTGGGTGTTCCTGAGC
>JAEYTI010000338.1 GCA_023434145.1 Chloroflexota bacterium
GTGGGGGCCCCGGTGGCCCCCCCACCCCGGGACACCAAACCCCTGTTTCTTAATTTGCATTTCTCGTGCAGATTCGATACCATGGGGGGAGAAAGTAGGGTAAAGATGATTACGACGCAATTTATCAATGACTGCATTTCTGGCGAAGAGAACGCCATCCAGACGCTCATTCGCACGCACCAGCGCGGCGTGTTCCAGCTCGTGCTCTCGGTGATCGACGATGCCGAGAAATCCCCCCAGAATTCGGTCGAGGAAGCGGAGGCCGCCACGCGCGACACTTTCATCCGCGCGCTCGACCGGCTCCCCCGCTACCGCGAGGATATTCCCTTCACCACGTGGCTGTATACGATCGCGATTGAAGTGGCGCGCAAGCGCATGCGGTCGATGCGCATCCGCCGGGCGCTGAGCGGGCTGTTCAGCCGCGAGTCCAATTTCTACGCCACCCCTGCGCACCCCGACGCGAACCCCGGCGACGAAGCCATGTGGCAGTCAGTCCGCAAACTGAAGGAAGAGATGCGCATCCCCGTGGTGCTGCGCTACTACCACGACTACCCCATCAGCGAGATCGCCCGCCTGCTGCACATCAGCGAAGGCGCGGTCCACGCCCGCCTGGATGCAGCTAGAGAGAAGATCGGGGCGGGTTAAGATGTTTTTGTTATTAGCGGGCTGCAGACCTGCCCCATAACAACAAAAACACCTTAAATTTCCTGCCGCGATGCACGGGGCGAGGCGGTGGTTTTCGACTAAAATAAGGGAGATATGATTGAAATCTCCCACAGGCAGGCGCAGCGCCTGATCCGTCAGCGAATAGACGGCCCCATCCCAGACGAGCAGTGGGCCATACTTCAGGCCCATTTGGAGGGCTGTGAGGAATGCCAGGCGTACCAGGCTGGCTTGCATGGCTCGGAGCGCTCGCTGCGGCGTGTGCTGCGCCTGCGCTGGAGCCCCGTCCATGGTCCCCGCAGGCCGCTGGAGACAAACGTCAAGTCGCGCCGTGCTTCGCGCGCGCAGGTGCGGAAGTTTACCAGCTATGCCGCGCTTGTCGCCGTGGTGGTGTTCCTGGGTGTTCTATATGCCGGGTACCGGAGGGCTACGGCCCCTCCGCCCACCCCCACGCCCGACCTGGCCTCGCTGCGCCTGACGCTTACCCCGGCCCCCACCCGCGCCGTCACAACTTTTCGCGGCGTGACGGCCTACGTGGCTGACGAACGTGGCAGCCCGGAGATTTTCCTGCTCAACTCTGGCGTAGCCTCCGAAGAGAGCGAGTTGGTCAACATGACCAATGACCCCGCGGCGGATACCTTCCCAGCGTGGTCGCCGGATGGGGAGTGGCTGGCCTTTCTTTCGGATCGCACCGGCAAGAATGAGGTGTTCGTGGTGCACGTGGCAGGCAGCCGCCTGACGCAGCTCACCAACGACCCCGGCGTGCAGTGGCGCGGACCCCTGTCGTGGTCGCGCGATGGCGCGTGGATTGCGCTGACGGGTATTCCCGTATACGATGAAGGCACGCAGAACGAAGACTCTTGGGTCTATCTCGTTCCGGTAGGTAGCAGTATGATAGACGCCAGAGCCGGGCCGCGCAAACTGGGCCTTACCCGCGGATCGGCTGGGCCAGCGCGCTTCTCTCCCGCCGATCCAATCCTGGCATATGCCGCCGCCGACCAATCCAGCGGCGGGATCGTGATGTATGACGTGGAGGAGGGGCGGTTCTTCCTCGCCACGCTGGCGGATTCCAGCGAGGGCCTGCTCCGCACCGGAACATCGGGCGCGTTTGACTGGTCCGACGATGGGCGGCTGGCTTACCTAGCGGAAGGCCCGGTTGACCCCGCCACGGGGGTTCTTTCTAATGAAGCGGGCACGCAAGCGCGCACGACGCTTTCCCCGGCCCAGTTTGGCGGCGGACCCTACGATAGCGAGTCCAACCAGTTAATCGAGAGCCTGCCAGGGGCGGGGACGATACGGCGGATTACCTACCTGCCGGGGCGCGAGGGGCGGGGGCAAACCGTCGCCTATCTGCTCGATGAAGACGCGGACGGCTGCTGGACGGTGACCCTGCACCTGGTGCTGGAACGCGACGCCAGCCCGCGCACGCTGCCGGGGCTGTGCGTAGATGGCGACTTCTCTCGCGAGAGTTTTACTCCCGATGGCCGCTGGCTGGTGGCGACCGGTCATTTACCGGGAGAGCCGGCGACATCCGCGGTGTATGCCCTGCGCATCCCCGCTGACCTTACCAGCACGGAGCCAGACGTGGTAGAACGGCTGGCGGACGTTGATGGCGCGGCGGAGACTTCTCAGCCGGTGATCCGCCCGGCCGGTATGCCGCGGAATATATCGCCCAGGGCTGTGGCGCAACCTCGGCCAGCCCTGGAGCCTGCCATCCCAGCGCGGAATACACGCGGCCAGGTGGTCTACAGCCTGATCCAGAACCAAACCTACCGGCGCGCCCCACTGGTCACAATCCGCCCGGATGGCAGCAGCGCGCGCACCCTGCCCGCGGATGCGCAGCCCGGCGAGCACGCGTACTCCTGCCCGGCCGTCGCACCCGATGGAACGCAGATCGCCTTCCTCTCGGATCGGGAAAGCGGGAACGCGGGGTTGAACGAAGTGTTCGTGATGGACGCGGATGGCGAGAACGCCCGCCGCGTGGCGCGGAACGTCTTCGCGCGGACCGCTACCCAGGCGTCTGGCTTCGACTGCCCGATTTGGTCGCCGGATGGCACGCGGCTGGTCTCCGTCCTGCGCGGTGACAGCAGCGACCAGCTCGCGGTGATCCCGCTGGCGGAAGACGCGGCAGTAACCTACCTGCCGGTCGCCCTAACCTCGACCATTACCCTCCCGGTCTGGTCGCCGGACGGCGCGCGCGTGCTGCTGACGCACCACCGCGAAGCGCAAACGTCGCCGCGCATCACCGTGGTAGACCTGGGCGATTCTGGGGATGCCGCTGCGGGCGACAGCGCCACCACGCGCACCCTGGTGGAATCAGACGGTTGGGGCGACGTGTACGGCGCGGCATATTCTCCCGATGGCAGGCGAATCGCCTACATCGTGGCGTACAACCGCGCCAACCTGCCAACCGAACTCCAGCTCCGCATGATCGATTCCAGCGGCGGCAACCCCATCAATCTGGGCTCGCTGGGCGACGCACGCATGCGCGGCTGGATCGGCAGAATTCCTGTCGTGTGGGACGAAGATAACCGGATCAGCTTCCTGATGCGCATGGCCCTGCACGACAAATGGAAATCGCAGCTCTTCCTGATCAATCTCAACAGCAGCCTGGATGGGTTCGAAATGCACCCCATCGCCATCTTAGAGGACGTGGCATTCGATGCCGCCTGGTCACCCGATCGCCGCTGGGTGATGTTCACCACGGAAGCGGGGCTTATATCCGTGCAAGTGGAGGGGACCATCCAGGGGGAGTCTGACCCCGCCCGAATCAACAGCGAGGGGGTGCTGGAGGTCGACTGGCGGTAGGGGCCGCTTGGGGTGGCTACAGCTTTGGCTCGTAGAGCTTCTGCACTGCCTCTACGATGCTGCTTGCCAGCCAATCCGCGAGCGCCTGGTAGTATCCGGGCCGCGACATGATTCCATACGAACGGTCGCTGATCTTGTAATCTGCCTCCATAACCACCCCCGGGCCGTCGCTGTTGTCGAATCCGACCGATTCGGCATCGATGACGGTGGTATCGCCATTGGAGACAAACCAGGCGCTCACCGGGAAACTGCCGGAGCCATAGACCGGCGTCCACAGCACCCCTGGCCTGCCCCCATCGATGACCAGCACCGGGTTGGGGTAGTCCGCGGCAAGCTCTCGCACCATCTCCACCGTACCCAGCCCTGCTTTACCGATCTCCTCGGTGAGCGATTGCTCCAGCGCCTCTATCAGCGGGCTTTCGCCGGTGATGTACAGGGTGATTTTCTCCCGCTGCTGCATAGCATCCGGCAGCGTGTCACCGCTGGAGACTGTCACCACGTTTGTCTCGGCCTGGGTGTTGCTGTACGCCGCGTGGAAGTTTAACAATAAGAAAGCCGCGACCAGCGCGGCCAAACCTGCCAGGATGAACCAGATTTTTCGGTTGTTCATGAGCTTTCCCGCTCCCAGTGTTTTGTTGTGTGTTCAATATACCTACGCGAGAAAGGCTCAAAAGGTTGCAGTTGATTGTTATTGGGCAGCTTTGCTACCCAATAACAATATCTCATTCCTCCAGCGCTTGCTCCAAATCCCTCAGCAGATCCTCCACGTGCTCCAGGCCTACGCTCAGGCGCACCAGCCCCGCCGGAACCTCCAGCGGGCTGCCCGCCACCGAGGCGTGGGTCATCGCGCCGGGGTGCTCGATCAGCGACTCGACCCCACCCAGGCTCTCGGCCAGGGTGAAGATCTTCGTTCGCCCGGCGGCGCGCTTGGCCGGCTCCAGCCCGCCGCGCAGGATGAAGGAGATCATGCCTCCAAAGGCCGGTTTGCCGTTGGCCTGCATCTGCCGCGCGGCGACCTCGTAGCCGGGATGATCCGGCAGGCCGGGGTAGATCACGCGTTCCACCGCCGGGTGCGTGGTGAGCCATTGAGCGATCCGTACGGCGCTCTCCGAGTGGCGATCCATGCGAACTGCCAGCGTTTTAATCCCGCGCAGCGTGAGGAAGCAGTCCATCGGCCCGGGCACGGCGCCCACCGCGTTCTGCAAGAACTTCAGCCGCTCATAGGCCTGCTGATCGGTGGTCACCAGCGCGCCGCCCACCACGTCCGAGTGTCCGCCGAGGTATTTGGTGGTCGAATGCAGCGTAAAATCAGCGCCCAGCACCAGCGGGCGCTGCAAATAGGGCGAGGCGAAGGTGTTATCCACGCCCACCCACGGGCGCGAGGCGTGCTCGCGAGCGATCCGCGTGATGGCGCTGATGTCGGCGACCTTCAGCAGCGGGTTGGTAGGTGTCTCGAGCCACACCAGGCGGGTGTTGGGGCGCAGGGCGCGGGTCACCGCCTCGACGTCGCTCATATTCACGTAGGAAAACTCCAAACCATAGGGGCACAGCACGCGCTCGAACAGGCGGTAGGTGCCGCCGTATACGTCATCGCCTGCCAGCACGTGATCGCCGGGGGCAATCATCCGCAGCAGCGTATCGATTGCCGCCATGCCCGAGGAGAAGGCCAGCCCGTAGGTGGGGGCATTCAGCCCGGCCCCTTCCAGCGCGGCAATGCACGCCTCCAGTGCGGCGCGGGTGGGGTTGCCGGTACGCGAGTATTCGTACCCCTTGTGCTGCCCGACCGCCTCTTGTGCGTAGGTAGAAGTCTGGTAAATGGGAATCATCACTGCCCCGGTGGAGGGGTCCGGTTCCTGCCCGGCATGGATGGCGAGTGTTTCAAAGTGATCTTGCGGCATGGTTACCCCCGTATCGATTGCGGAATTTGTTGACAAACTTACATAACGTATTTTAACATCAATTCTCCGTAGTACGTTTCCGTTTGTTGGTGCGTTGGGGCACGGGGGCGAAGATTCCCCGGGCCCA
>JAEYTI010000368.1 GCA_023434145.1 Chloroflexota bacterium
TTTGGGGTCGGGTGGCCCCCCCCACCGCTGTGGCCCCCGCAAACGATCCAACAAAGCTCGAACTGCTATCGTGAAGGATGTGAAACAGTAGGAGTTTTGATGACAACCGAATTTACTCAGTTAAACCTGCGCCCAGAGCTGGTGCAGGCTGTCGCCGAGCGTGGCTACACAATCCCCACGCCTATTCAAATTGAAATGATTCCCGTCATGCTGACCGGGCGCGATGTGATCGGCCAGGCGCAGACCGGCACCGGCAAAACCGCAGCCTTCTCGCTGCCAATCCTCAACAACCTGGAAGCGGGCAGCAAGAACGTGCAGGCGCTCATTGTGACGCCGACGCGCGAGCTTGCCCTGCAGGTGACGGATTTTGTAACCGAATACGGTCGCTTCAGCGGCGTGCGTGTTCTGGCTGTTTATGGCGGCCAGCCGTACGGTCCGCAGATCCAAAAGCTGCGCCGTGGTGTTGACATCGTGGTCGGCACGCCGGGCCGTTTGATCGATCTGATGGAAAAGCGCGTGCTGGATATCCAGCATGTTCGCACCGTTGTGCTCGATGAAGCGGATGAAATGCTCAGCATGGGCTTTGCGGAAGACATGGAGAAAATCCTGGCCCAGACCCCTGCCGAGCGGCAGACCGCGCTGTTCTCTGCCACCATGCCGCCAGAAATCCGGCGCCTGGCCGACAAGTACATGCGCGAACCCGAATCGATCAACATCAAGCGCGAGCAGGTGACGGTCGAAACGATTGAACAGCGCTACTACCTGGTGAACAACGCCGACAAAATGGCCGCGCTCACCCGCCTCTTTGAGGTGGAAGAGATCACCAGCGCGCTGGTCTTCACCCGCACTCGTGCGGGCTGCGGCGAGCTGGCCAACGAGCTTTCGGCGCGCGGCTTCCCTGCTGAGGCGCTGAATGGCGACCTGAGCCAGGAAGCACGCGAGCACACGCTCAACCGCTTCCGCCAAAACAAAATTACTGTGCTGGTTGCTACCGATGTAGCGGCCCGCGGACTGGACATCGACGATATCTCGCACGTCTTCAACTATGACCTGCCCAACGACCCAGAACTCTACGTACACCGCATTGGCCGCACCGGGCGGGCTGGCAAGAAAGGCGTCGCGATCACCCTGATCACTCCCTACGAACAGCGCGACCTGCGCCAGATTGAGGCATTTACTCGCCACAAGATGGTCAAAGCGCAAATTCCGACCGAAGAGGCCATCCGTGCCCATCGCGAGGAACAACTGGTCGAACAGGTTCTCACCTGGCTGCGCCGCGGGCGCTGCCTGAACGAGCGTGCCATTGTCGACCGGCTGGTAGAAGAAGGTCAGGATCCGGCTGCTGTTGCTGCCGCGGCGCTCAAAATGGCCCGCTCTATCGAAAAGCAGCGCCCGATCTACGCCGTCAGTGAAGTGGCGGAACCCCAGCCTCGGCCGCAGCGCAATCAACCACGCGGTCAGTATGGGCGCGGCGAAATGAACCGCCGTCCTCGCAGCTTCCAGCAGGCCTCGCATGAGGCCGGGATGGTACGCCTGAGCCTGGACAAAGGCAAACAGCACGGCCTTCGCCCCAACGACATCGTTGGCGCGATTGCCGCTCACGCCAAAATTCCTGGGAGCGTGCTTGGCAAGATCCACATTCAAGAGAAACAGTCATTTGTCGACGTGCCCGAAGGGCTGGTCGGACAGGTGCTCTCGAAAAATGGCGAGGTCTACATCCGCAAGCTGCCAGTGGCGCTGGCAAAAGCATAATAAACAACAAAAAAGAGCCGTCCGATATCGGGCGGCTCTTTTTTGTTGTTGAAACGCTCCAGAAGCCCGGTATCATTTATAATGATACCGGTAAAACGTTACCTCCCCTTCTGAATTGAGGTCGGTGATGGGAATCGAAGAGACTGTATCCAAACGGATCCAATCCCTGCTGATTGATGCAGACCGCCGTGAAGCACCTGCGCTTCCACGAGGTTCCTGGATGCCCATCCCGCGCCATCCCGCAGCGGTTCTGCGCAAAGAGGCCCTGCTTGAGTTGGCTGGTCTTATTTTCCCTGACTCTGGGGGAACGCAGTTATTCCAACGCACTCCCGTGGCGGTTGTTGGCCCGGCAGGGATGGGCAAGACTCAGCTTGTGGTAGCGTTCTGCCAGCATTACGCCCAATGTTTCGCGGGAGTGCATTGGCTGGATGCTCGCCCCAGAAGCGATATTGCCGCTGAAGTTGCCGTGAATGGGCAAGAAATGAATCTACCCGATTTGCAAGGGCCAGTTGTGCTCCAGACAGAAGCGACGCTGGAGGCCTGGACGGATGCACGCAGGCTGGTGATCTTTGAAGACCTGGATGACCCCAGCGTATTGAGCGAATGGCTGCCGCGGCTGGCCGGCGTGCAGGTGCTTATCACCACTTCGGTTGAGGATGGTCTGAAAGAACACGGAACACAGGTGTTTGGCCTGGGCGTGTTCCAGCGATCGGAAAGCCTGGCTGTACTGCGCCGGATCGCAAACCGCCTGCGCCGTGAGAAAGACGCGGAACTGGAATCGCTCGCAGCCTGGCTCGGTGATTCACCGGCGGCAATGACCCTGGCGGGGCGTTTTCTACGTGAAGATTCCAAGATTAGCCCGCGCGGGTACCTCGACCTTCTGCAAAGCGCGCAGGCAACCCTGCCATCAAAGCTATTGGTGGATCGCTCCGGAAGCTTGATCACCAGTCCCGCACTGGCGGCAGCATTCCTGCATACTTTCCATCACATAACCGAAGGGCAAGAAGACCTGGGGCGGCTCATCTGGTTCATCTGTTGTACCGCCGCCTATTTGGCTCCAGATCTGCCAATACCGGCCGATTTGCTGATGCGGGTAGCGCGAGGCAGCGCCGACAACTACGACCAGTTCGAAAAGGCGCTGGCCCTGCTGACTCAGTTCGGCTTGTTCAACGAATCTGACGAAGGTCCGGTGATCCACCCGCTGATTGCGAACCTCGTGCGCTTGACGATGGGAGAGAACACCAACTGCATCGAGAACGTGGCGGAGACGATTGGCCCCTTCTCGCAGGCAGTTTTTGCGCAAAGAGACCTGCGCGAATCGTTGATCATGCAGGCGCATCTGGAAGCGTTTGTGCCGTGGGTAGAGAACGCCCGCTTGCCCCAGGCCAGCGGGCTGTGGAACAGCCTGGGGTACCAGCGCTCGCTCCTGTCGGATTTGCAGCAGGCAATTCGCTGCCTGGAACGCGCTCTCGATTTGAACGAAAAGGAATTTGGCCCGAACGATTACCGCTTGAGCGCGACTCTGGTGAACCTGGGCAACGTGCGCAGCCAAACGGGCGATTACCAGGATGCGAAGAACTGTTTTGTCCGCGCCGCGCAAATTTCGGAAGATTATAAAATTGCCAACGAGCTCTTCAATCTCGCGGGCACATTTGTTGACCACCATGACCTGGAAAGCGCCGTCACCTGCCTGGAGCACGCCATCCCGATTATCGAGAAAGCCTTTGGCTCAGAATACCCGCTCTTTGCCACGTACATAAGCAAATACGGCCAGGTGCTGATGGATCTGGGAAGGTTGGAAGAAGCAAAGCAATGTTTTGAGCGCGTTCTTACTGTTCAGGAAAAAATCTACGCCAGCCGGCCGAACCAGGCCCAGCTCGCGGTTGCCTTTAGCAGCATGGGGCACGTGCTCAAGCGGTTGGGCGATCTCCCTGCGTCGAAGCAGTTCTTCGAGCGCGCACTGGAGATCAATGAAAACTCGCTGAACTTTGCCCGCGATGAGCTGCAGGTGGCCCGAGACTCGAATAATCTTGGGCGCGTGCTGCGAGCGATGGGCGACCTGGATGGGGCCAGAATTTGTTTCTCCCGCGTGCTCTCCATCAACGAACGGGTGCGCGGATTAGAACTGTCCGAAGTTGTTAAGGCGCTGATCAATATGGGACTGGTGCTGCGCGACCTGGGCAAACACCAGGAGGCGAAGCCATACTTCGAGCAGGCGCTGGTGGTTGATGAAGTCGTTTACCATACCAAAGATCCGGGCGTGGCCACCGATCTCCATCGTATGGGCATCGCGATGCGTGCATCAGGGGATCTGGCAAAGGCCAGGGCGTGTTTCCGTCATGCAGCCGAGTTAGAAGAACAGGTGCATGGGCCGAATCATCCCAACATTGCGACCAATATGCACCATCTCGGGCGCGTGCTGCAAGAAATGGGCGATTTGCCCGGAGCTAAAGAGGCCCTGGAGCGCTCGCTGGCCATTGATCGTATGAAATACGGTCCTAACCATTCATACGTGGCGACCGACATCAATGATTTGGGCAGTCTGCTGCAAGATATGAAAGATCTGGTTGGAGCTAGAGCGTGCTTCGAGCAGGCGTTGGCGATTGACGAGCAGGCGCTTGGGCCAGATCACCTGAACGTGGCACGGGATTTGAATAACCTGGGCAGTGTATTAAAGGCCCAGGGGAGCTTGCTGGAAGCGCAGGCAAATTTTGAGCGCGCAGCGGAGATATTCGCGGCCTTTCACGGTCCCGATCACCCCAAGACGAAGATCGTGCACCAGAACCTGCAAAGCGTAACGCGCAAGCTTCGTGACCGCAAACCTTAAAGGCTTTCAGCCGGTCATTCACGGTATAATTGCCGCCGTAAAAGCCGTTTGAGCGTTCGCCATTGGGCGAATCGAGCTCGCTTGTTCCGTGATAGCAAACGCAGTAAAGGAGAACCGGTATGCCGCTGGATATTATTGTTGGCGCGCAGTGGGGTGATGAAGGCAAAGGCCGCATCGTTGATCTGCTTTCCTCTCAGGCGGACGTGGTTGCCCGCTACAACGGCGGTGATAACGCCGGACACACCGTCACCGTCGGGACGCAGACGTTCAAGCTGCATCTGATTCCCTCTGGCATCATCCACCCCCATACCGTTGGCGTCATTGGCAGCGGCGTGGTGCTCAACCCCGAAACGCTGCTCGCGGAGATCGAGATGCTGCGCGGGCAGGGCATCCGGCTGGATGAAACTCGCCTGAAACTGTCGCACGCGGCCCACCTGATCACCCCGGCGCACCGGGCGCTTGACCAGGCGATGGAAAAGGCGCGCGGTAAAGGCTCCATTGGGACTACCGGGCGCGGAATTGGCCCCGCATATACCGATAAAGCTGCGCGAACTGGCTTGCGCCTGGAAAGCATGCTAAATCTCGACTCTTTTCGCTCCAAGATGGTCCAGCACATCGAGTCCGTCAACTGGATGCTGACTCAGCTCTACCAGGCTGCCCCACTCGACTCTGGCGCGGTCGTCGAAAAGTACGTGGACTACGCGCGCGTGCTCGCACCATATATCATGGATATCTCCCTACTCGTGTCCGATTCGCTGCGGGAGGGCAAGCGCGTACTGGGCGAAGGCGCCCAGGGTACCCTGCTCGATCTGGATTATGGCACCTATCCCTTTGTCACCAGCTCGCCGACCATTGCCTCTGGCGCGCTGACCGGATTGGGCATTGGCCCTGGGCACGTTGACCGGGTGATCGGCGTGGTAAAGGCCTTCCAGACGCGCGTCGGCAGCGGGCCGATGCCTACAGAACTGACTGATGAGACCGCCCTGCACCTGCGTGGAACGGGCGCGCAGCCGTGGGACGAGTATGGCACAACCACAGGCCGCCCTCGCCGGGTCGGCTGGCTGGATCTGGTACTGCTGCGCTATGCGGCACGGGTTAACGGCCTGACGGAATTGGTGGTGACCAAGCTAGACGTGCTCAGCGGCCTGCCGGTAGTCAAGATTTGCACGGCGTACCGGGCGAACGGACAAACCTACACTGATCTGCCTCTGGGTGTGGGTGAGCTTTCCAGTTACGAGCCAGTCTACGAAGAACTGCCCGGCTGGGAAGATGCCGTCACCGCCACCCGCACGTGGGCCGCACTCCCCGGCGCGGCGCAGAACTTTATCCGCCGCCTTTCCGAGGTGAGCGGCGTGCCCGTCAGCCAGGTTTCGGTCGGCCCTGAGCGCGATCAGGTGGTGGAGGTCTAAGTTGCCGTTCGCGGTACCGGAGCCGCCAGCCCCATCAGAAGCGGCTATATCCCCGCGCAGCCACTTTTCAACGAAAAGGAGCGGAGGGTTCTGCTTGCGCAGGGGGCTGCAGTGGCTGTGCCTGCTGGCGTTCCTGGTCGCTGGTTGCCTGCCGCCGCCCCCGACTCCGCTGCCTCCCCCGCCCACCGAAACACCTACCGTGACTCCACCGCCCACGGCCACCATTGACTGGTTCCCTATGACGGCTACCCCAACGCCGCCGCCGACCCGTGAAATTGAGCCGACCGTGGATCAGCGCCCAGCCTTCGGAGATGTGCTGCTGCGCGATCCGTTTACCGACCGCGAACAGTGGCAGACCTTCCGCACCGCAGCGGGGAGCGCGGCCTATGGGCGCGATGAATTGAGCCTGGTAACGGCCTCTGAGAAAGCGCTGCTGATCAGCCTCCGCGCCTCACCGCAGCTTTCCAACTTTTATTTGGAGATCGATGCGCTGCCCAGCCTTTGTCGTGAAGGCGATGCCTTTGGCTTGCTGCTGCGCGCCGATACAGAGGGCAACTACTACCGCCTGCTGGCCGACTGCGCCGGCCGCGTGCGGATGGAGCGCCTGCGCAGCAGCCGGTCGGAGATGCTTCAGGATTGGATTCCGACCGGCCAGGTTCCCCCAGGCGGGATGATCCCGATGCGGTTAGGCGTGCTGGCGCAGCGCGATCATCTCACCGTATTTGTCAACGGCGTGCAGCAGTTCACGGTTCGCGACCCGGTTTTTACCAGTGGAATGCTGGGCGTCTTTGCCCGTTCGGGCGGAAAGACCCCGCTCACTGTCAGCTTTTCGGACCTGATGGTGTACGAAGTCGATCCATCAGCGCCGCAGCCTACGGAAGCAAGTACACCGCAACCATAGCCGAATCGGATTTGCTTTATGGTAGAAGCGAATGTTTCTAACAATAACCCTTGATTATTCGAACTTCTGTACTATAATAGGGTTGTTCCTATACACCCCCTCGGGTTAATCGTAGGGGGGTGAACTTTATATCCCCTATCTGGGCGACTCGACTTTTCCCTAAACTCTGGTAGAATGAATTTGACATAGTGTATCGTGATCGTATGGGGAAGCAGTGAC
>JAEYTI010000017.1 GCA_023434145.1 Chloroflexota bacterium
ATCGTACCCCTGCCTCAACCCACCAACAAATGGAAACACACCCTTTCCGTACCCTTGCGGAATCAAGAATATGAAGGAATGTGACCACACGATGATGAAACGAATCTGGAAGACCCTGCTCCCGGTGTTATTGGTGCTGGTGCTGGCTGCCTGCTCAGGGCCGACCGCTTCCCCCACGACCCCGACCTCCGCGCTCGAAGCCACTTCCACCAATCCGGAAGTTTCGCCAACTGCCACGGCAGAACCGTCGCCGACGCCGCAGCCAGGCAAGCTGGTGCTCGCGGCTCCTGTCGGGAGTGAATCACAGAGCCTACAGACTGTGCTGGCAAACGCAGCCGGACAAGCAGGGCTGGCGTTTGAATCGCGCGGCGAGCTTCAACCGGGCGATCTGACCCCAGACGTAAAGGTCGTGGTTCTGCCAGCTATGCCCGCCAATCTGAACGATCTGCTCGCGGCAGCACCCGGCACGCAGTTTGTGGTCGTTTCGGATGCGGATCTGACGGCGGTAGGCAACTTGAGTGTCATCCGGCGCAAGGTGGAGCACCAGGCTTTTCTGGGTGGGTTCATCTCGGTGCTGCTTTCGACAGACTGGCGCGCCGCCGGCCTGCTGCCCAATGACGGCCCGCTGGGAGAGAAGCTGGCGGAGGCCTTCCGCAACGGCGGGAGCTATTTTTGCGGTGTTTGCGCTCCAGGCTGGCCTTTGTATATGACCTACCCGCAGGTTGGCGGGCAGCCTGCCGCCACCGATGGGCCAACCTGGCAGGCCACCGCTGCGGGGCTTTTCGATGCGCAGAAAGCGGAAGTGTTTTACCTCTCCACGGAGGCCGCAAAGCCCGAAGTGATTAACTATTTGCGCGGATTACAGCAGTTCAACACAGAAGTACTGGTCGTAGGTGTGCAGCCCCCGCCAGATGAACTGGCAGCGCAGTGGGCCGCTACCGTTTCCTTTGATACGGCAGCCGCGCTGAAGCAGATCCTTCCGGGCGTGCTGGCGGGCACGGGCGGAGCATCGATGGAAGCACCCCTGATGCTGGAGCACGTCAACGAAGACAACCTTGGCGCGGGCCGCATCCGCCTGGTGGAAGAATTGGTGGACGAAATTGCCGCAGGACGGATCAACCCGTTCACTGTGCCGGTGGAGTGATGATATTTGTTTGCTGTATCGAATTGGGCCGAAACGGAGTTTCGGCCCAATTCGATACAGCAAACAAATATCATTCTCTCGGCGTTGATCCCATGAACTCGGTCATGGTAGCGTGGCCTTCCTGGCTGATTCCTTCGCGGCGGACGACTTTCAGCGCGGTGAGGGCCAGGATTTTGATATCCAGCCAGAAGCTCCAGTGATCGACGTACCACACGTCGAGGTTGAACCGGTCTTCCCAGGAGAGGGCGTTGCGACCGTTGATTTGCGCCCAGCCGGTGATGCCGGGGAGCACCTCATGACGGCGCATCTGCTCGGGAGAGTAGCGCTCCAGGTAGCGGGCCATCAGCGGGCGCGGGCCGACCAGGCTCATCTCGCCGCGCAGAACGTGCAGCAGTTCGGGCAGCTCGTCGATGCTGGTGGCGCGCAGAAAGTTACCCAACTTCGAAATGCGCTGCTCATCGGGTAGGGGGCGGCCCTGCGAGTCGTATGCCTCGCGCATGGTGCGGAACTTGAAGACCGAAAAAACACTCCCCTGGTACCCCCCACGCGGCTGGCGGAACAACACTGGGCGACCTTCGGTAGCCAGCAGCACGATCGCAGTTCCCACCAGCACCGGCGAAAGAATCACCAGTCCGGGGATGGTCAGCAGCAGGTCGAACAGGCGCTTGCTGATCGGGACGCCTTTGGGGAACAGGGCGGCGGGCATGCGGCTATTGTAGCAGAAAAGTGGATCACGGGTGTGTTATAATCGGGAGCGTCCCAAGCCGGGCATTTTTGAATTTATCTTTCCTATACTGGTTGTTTGTACCGTTTGTGCGTGGCCTACGCCCGTGGGCCACGCACAAACGGTACAAACAACGTACAGCTTTTCAAACATCACCCAGTTCGTGGAGTAGAAGGAACGCGCATTATGACCGAAATTCGAAAGAGCCGTGTCTTTTCCGGCGCTCGCCCCACCGGGCGGCAGCATCTGGGCAACTATCTGGGCGCCATCCGCAACTATGTGGCGCTCCAGGAGCAATACGAATGCATTTACTGCGTGGTCGACCTGCACGCACTGACGACGCTAGATACCACGCGCGATTTGCGCAACAACACCTACGAGATGGCGCTCGACTGGCTCGCCGCCGGGATCGACCCCAACCGCGCGATTGTGTTCGTGCAGTCGCAGGTGCCCCAGGTAACGGAACTGCACACGATTCTGTCTATGGTCACCCCGCTGGGCAAGCTAACCGACCTGCCGACCTTTAAAGAGAAGGTGCGCGACAACCCCAATAACGTCAACTACGGGCTGGTCGGCTACCCTGTGCTGATGACCGCCGACATCGTGCTCTACAAGGCCGATATCGTGCCAGTGGGTGTAGACCAGGCTCCGCACATTGAGTTTGCGCGCGAGACGGTGCGCTCGTTTAACTACCGCTACAATACCACTGCCCTGATCGAGCCGGGCATGAAGGTGACAGCCATCCCCAAGGTGCTGGGCACCGACGGGCAGCAGAAGATGGGCAAGAGCCTGAACAACCACATCGAGCTGGCCTCTACGCCGGAAGAAACCCAGCAGCGCGTGATGACGATGGTAACCGATCCCCAACGAATGCGCCGCTCGGACCCCGGTCGTCCGGAAGTCTGCAACGTGTTCACCATGCACAAGATTTTCTCCTCCGCGGAGGAAGTCGCCAATGTGGATGTGCAGTGCCGTACTGCCGGCATCGGCTGCGTAGACTGCAAGAAGCTGCTGGCGAAGAATATGAACGCCCACCTGGAGCCGTTCCGCCAGTGCCGCGCAGAGCTG
Organism: Chloroflexota bacterium; assembly: GCA_023434145.1. Taxonomy (GTDB): domain Bacteria; phylum Chloroflexota; class Anaerolineae; order Anaerolineales; family Anaerolineaceae; genus DSYU01. Next base: position 2,937 of record JAEYTI010000017.1, read on the forward strand.
GATCGCGACCCCGATCACATTTGGGACGTACTGCACGACGGCGCTCGCCGCGCCCGTGCCATTGCCGAAGAGACGATGGTGGAAGTGCGCGAAGCAATTGGGCTGGCAAAGTAATTAGACGTAAAGCAATAGTGTGATCTATTTGCGGTACTCAGCACCGCAAATAGATCACACTATTGCTTTAAATATTTACTTTTTATCCACTACTTGCTATCTTTTTTCGCATCTCCATATTGTTTTTTCTCGATTGAGATGATAAACTTATTTTGTTCGTTTCGTCCACCCATAGCTGACAGATTGTGACCACTGGGGGAAACCGGTGGCTGGTCTACGTCTCACGGGTTTGGTGTTCTTTGAAATCGGTTTGGCCGGTAAGCGGCAGGAGAACGCAAGCTCAGGCCAGCACCATGAACCGATCGCTGGACAGATTGACCGTAAATCTGCGTGATGGGAAATTTTTGCATGCCCCCACAAGATGGGGAAGAGGAACAGTATGAATATCTATGTTGGTAACTTGCCCTTTGGGGCAACGGAAGACGAAGTTCGGGAGGCCTTCGCGGCTTTCGGCACGGTTTCGTCTGTAGCGATCATTAAAGACCATGAGACAGGTCAGTCGCGTGGGTTCGCGTTTGTTGAAATGCCCGAGTCCTCGGAAGGCAACGCAGCGATCACCAATCTCAACGGCAAGCCCCTGAAGGGCCGCCCGCTGAAGATCAACGAAGCTCGCCCGCGCGATAGCATGGGTGGCGGCGGCGGTGGTGGCTTTGGTGGTGGTCAGCGCCGTTCGGGTGGCGGTGGTGGTTATGGTGGCGGTGGCGGTGGCTACGGTGGCGGCGGTGGCTATGGCGACCGCGGTCCCGGTGGCGGCCAGCGCCGGCCCGGTGGCGGCGATCGCGATCGCCGTGGTGGATCCGGTGGTGGACGCGGGTCCTGGTAGCAGATAGCAAATACATTGTGCGGCGCGTATTCTGGTGAGTCTCCTGTAGCCGGGCTACGCAAGCACAAAACAGCCAAACAAAAACGGCCTCCAGCAACGGAGGCCGTTTTTTAACTGCTCAGCCGCAGGGGCTTTTTTATGAATTGCGGGATCGGCCCGTCTATTAATTAAAGGTAAATGTGGGCATTTTGAAAACGCTTCGCGTTTTCAAAATGCCCACATTTACTTTCTGCGCTCCCGTAGGGAGCGCGTATCAAGCCAGCAGCCCGACAGGGCTGAACTGTTACTTCACGGCGATAAAAACGCCGGTGTCTTTGGTAATATCAATCGACCCGGCGCGCCGGATTTGCTGGTTGATCTCGCGGGTAAAATCCTCCACTGCCGGCAGGTCTAGCTCGCCGGTGAAGTGGTTGAGCATTGACAGCACGTAATCGACCAGCGGCTGCGCCTCGGTGACGCGAAGCCCGTCATCATATCGGTGCAACTCCACGCTGTGGAAGTGTTCGCGCAGCATTGCCTCGCCGTTTTCCAGGCTGAAGGAGAGCGACCACATCTCGCGCGGCGGGATACGTTCGGTCATTGTCAGGCGCGCGGTGAACTGGTCTTCCAGAACGTACAGCTCGGCCATGTGGCGTTTCCCATTGGTGGCGGCGTAAAGTTTGCCGCCCGGTCTCAGCACGCGGCGGATCTCTGAAAGCACGCGCGCCTTATCCGGCACGTGATAGAGCATATGGTTTGCCAGCACCACATCGAAGGTTTCGTTGGGGAAGGGGATGTGCTGGGCATCGACTGATGCAAAGGTAAAGCGGCCTTGCAAGTCCGCGATGGCAGATGCTTCACGCACCATGCCGGGAGAGAAATCTGTAAGAGTCAGCTTCCAACCATCTTTCACGCGCGGCAGGGTTGCTTTCCACATTGCGCCTGGCCCGCCACCCAGCTCTAAGATTCGGCTGTCTTCGGGCAGGTCGAGTTGATCGAGATACCAACTGTACCAGCCGCGCGGGTTGGTGCTGAACCGCTGGTGCAGGGCAATCCGCGCGTTCAGGTTGGCTGCGTTTTTGTACTGCTCTTGCAGCACGTTTTTCATAACAGGGTTGGTGTTCATTCGGTTTCCCTATGGATGCGTTCGCGTTCCAGTTTAAAGATGCGGCGGAGGATCGACAGCGTGGTGGCATACGTTGAGTCCATGCCGTAGTACGAGAGCGTGCCCGCGCCCAGGTTTTGGCCTTTCGACATGGGCGTATCGGATACGTAGTGAAGAATGCCCAGGTCAAACGGCAGATCGTAGAGGTTGACGATCTCGTCGATGGGGTGCCGCTTGGGGCGGAACATCTCGTAGACCGCCGAGAGAAATGGCCCAGCTTCCATTTCGATATCCGCGTAGCCCTCGCGGAAGAACACGTCCATGATTTGCGCGTTCTGTAGGAAAGTACCCAGTACGCAGATGGCTTTCTGGTTATCCAGCACAGTGCCGTACATCAGGTAGGGAGTTACGTCTGCGGCGGAGAAGCAGTTATCGAACAGGTAGGTATTGTGCGAGTGCTCGTCTTGCACCACATTGGGAATCATCACATCGCCGCGCCGGGCGTTGAGCGAAGCGGATTTGCCCATCACATACACACCCAGCACTTCGGCAGCTTGCTCTGAGATTTTGGAGAGGATGTTGAATGCCGCCAGACCCAGGGGATAGTCGATATTGACGATGAGGGCATCGCTGCGTTCGAGGAAAGACAGGTCGCGATGGTTTTTTAACCGCGGATCGATGGTCGAGCGGTCCAACCGCGAGAGGTCGATCACCTGGGCTTCCAGGTCGAATGAGTGCTCGCTGTAAATGCGCGTGATACCGTGCGCCAGCTCGAATTCGGTTTGCGCCTGCTGGAGCGCCGCGCCCTCGGGCGACTGCTGGAGCTTCTTCATGGCGTAGTAGAGGAAGTTCTCGCGGCTGGAGCGCACCTGCTCGCCGCGGATGCCCTGCCACTCGCCGCGCAAGTTTTCATCTGGTGACTGCTCGATAAACTTTTCGATATTTTGCTCGTGCTGTAGGGCGAACCCTTGCAGCAGATTGGTGAGGCTGTGGGTGTTGCTAGAGACAAAGTAAATCGGGCGCTCGGCTACGTCTGGGTAGGCGTGCTCGATTTTCTCCCACCACTTGTGCGTGGCGCGCTGGTACTCGCTGAGCGATCCGCTGAGCAGGCGCACGCCAATGGAACGGCGCGATTTGCGGATACGCTGGAGCATCTGCCCGAAAGCTCCGCGCCAGATAGAGCGCAGCCGGTCGATGTCCTCATATGCCAGGCCCAGCGTGCGGCTCAGTAGATCCAGCGACTCGGGATCGTTCTCCACGCCGGCCAGATCCTTTTCTCCAGGCCAGCCTTGCAGGAGCAGATTCATCTTGTTCCATTCGATCTCGTAGGCCGTCAGCGCAGGAATCACGTCCTCGATGTCTGACCGGCTGGCGATGAAGCAGGCTAACGTGTCGCTGCCGTCAAAATAGCAGCGCCGCCTGCGTGCTCGCGCCGTCACCTGCTGCCACTGCTCATTGTTAGGGATACCATGCCGCCGGAAGACCTCTGCGTTCTGCCCAAGCACCACCGAGCGTACCTCGGGCATGCAGTCGGGCAGGCGCAGCGAGCTGTAAACAAAGGCAGAAATATCCGGCATGGGCTGGCGCGCATGCGGGTGCAGCAAGGAGTTCATCCCGGCATGCATTTCTTCCAGCGTGCGCACCTGCACCTCGGCGGTCGATCGCAGCAGTGAGTACATGGTGCTGCGGTACAGTTGAATCTCTTCACTCGTAGCGCGGGGAACGGTTCGTTCCATATATTTCTATGATCCCTCCTGGTTTTCGCCGCTCTTCCCTCTGGGCGGGTGGTTCTTTCATTATACCTTTGTTGCAGGGCCAATAAACCGGCTGCACTTTCTTTGGGTGCTTCCCTGGGTTATTAATGTTTTCGGGTATTTCATTTCCCTGCCCCAGCATGCCCTTCTATATTGATACTTTGTTGGATCCTTGTGCGTGGCCAACGAAGTTGGCCACGCACAAGGATCCAACAAAGTTCGAACAGCTTTTTAGGATCTATCCGAAAATATTGCTTGTGTTTGTTGATTGGGTGGCGTAGCCACCCAATCAACAAACACAAGCAATATTTTCGGATAGGTTCTTAGCATGCTTGATATGCTGATAAGCAGGTGGGATTATTTCTGTATGCTTAATTGACGATTAAACTGGTTAACTTAAGGCGGTAGGAACCCGAACTTTTCGGCTGTTTATATTGGCCGACCAATCATCCTTTTTGGAGAACGCATGACAGTATATCCCTCAGGAGAAACGCAGCCGGTGCAAACCGCGCCAGAGGAAAAACGAGACGTTATCGCTTGGGCGCGCAACCTGAGCAAAACCTTTGGCAAGCAAACCGCCGTGCAGGATCTTACCTTCGAGATTCCGCGTGGGGCTATCTTTGGTTTCATTGGCCCTTCCGGCTGCGGGAAAACAACCACGATCCGCCTGCTTACAGGAATTTACGCGCCGAGCTCAGGCGAGGTGAACGTGCTAGGGCACAACCCAGCCAAGTTCACGCGCAAAGATCGCGAGAAGCTGGGTTACCTGACCCAGGGGTTTGTGCTTTACCCCGACCTGAGCGTGTATGAGAACCTTTCTTTTGCCGCCTCGCTGTATGGCGTTCCATACCGCAGGTCTGGTAGATTAAACAGCCTGCTGGAGTTCGTGGAGTTAAAAGAGCACAGCGGGAAGCTTGCGCGCAACCTTTCGGGCGGCATGCAGCGCCGGTTAGCGCTGGCTGCTTCACTGATTCATAAACCGGAGCTGCTGTTCCTGGATGAGCCAACAGCCGGAATCGACCCGGTGCTGCGCCGTAAGATTTGGGATTACTTTGAGGTGCTGCGATCGGAAGGCTACACCCTGTTCGTCACTACCCAGTACGTGGGCGAGGCTGCTTACTGCGACCTGGTCGGGATTATGTCGCAGGGGCGGCTGCTGCTGGTGGATACGCCCGAAGGGCTGCGCAAGCGCGCATTCGGCGGCGATGTGATCGACCTGCGCACTAACAACCCGCTGCCGCCCGATTTCCGCACCAACCTGGAGGCGCAGCCGTTCATCATTGCTCCGCCGATGGTACTCAGCGCTCGTGAAGTGCGCCTGACGGTAGACGAAGCCGATACGGCAATGCCGCACTTAATTGAATGGGCAAGGCAAAACAACTTGCAGATCGAGTCGATCGGCGAGCACCTGCCTCCATTTGATGACGTATTCGTAAAGTTGGTTAAACAAGAAGAAGAAATAGTCAATGCGTAGCATCGCCAGTTTTATCATCCGTGTTTCAGCTTTTGTTTCAAAAGAGCTGGTTGAAATCCTCCGCCAGACGCGCTTGCTGCTGGCGCTGGTGCTGGGGCCGTTCCTGATCCTGCTGCTGTTTGGCCTGGGCTTCCGGAACGAAGCGCGCGTGCTGCGCACGATCTTCGTCGTGCCGCAGGGCGAGGAGGTCGCTGCCGCGCAAGTGCAGGAATATGCTACTACTTTGGGTCCGCAGCTCGATTTCCGAGGTGTGGTGCAGAACGAGGGCGAGGCCATTTCGCAGCTCAATCGCGGCGTGGTCGACACGGTGGTGATCGTCCCGGGTCAGGTGGAGCAGAAGATTCGTAACAGCGAGCAGCCGATCGTACAGCTTTTCCATCGCGAGATCGACCCGTTCCAGGTGAGCTACGTGCAGTACGTGGCGCAGATCTACGTAGACGAGCTGAACCGCAGGGTGCTGCGCAGCATCGCCGAAGAGGGGCAGGCCGAGGCTGCCAGTGTGCAGGATGAACTGGCAACTGCTCGAAACAGCGCCCGCACCATGCGCGAAGCTTTTGATCGGGGCGATGGCACGGCGGCTCAGGCTGCACGCAGTGAAATGAATTCTTCCCTCGACGCTGTGACTTTGAGCGTGGGCGCAAGCCTGGGCGTGCTGCAGGGCGTGGAAAACATGATGGGCACATCTGAAGGGGAGCAGGGGGCCGCCGGGCAAATTTTGGGGACCCTCGACGCGCTCTCCGCCAACAATGCGAGCCTGAACGAAACACCCACCGACAAAGAAAGCTATTCTGAAGAGGCGCAGCGTTCGGCAGCAATTGAAGAAGACCTCGCGCGCCTGGACGAGCAGCTCACCGACTTCCGCAGCATTCATCCACAGGTGTTGGTCAGCCCGTTCCGCGCGGAGGCGGTCAGCGTGAACAACGTTGAACTGAACTCTTCCGACTTTTTCGCGCCGGGTGTGATCGTACTGCTGCTGCAACATCTGCTGGTTACCTTTGCCGCGCTGTCCATCGTACGCGAGCGCACCTCGGGCACGATGGAGCTGTTTCGTGTTGCCCCTGTCTCGGCATTCGAGACATTGCTAGGCAAGTACATCAGCTATATGTTCATTGGGCTGGTGCTGGCGGCGGGTATCTCGGCACTGGTAGTGCTGGTGTTGCGCGTGCCGATGAATGGCAACTGGTGGAACTTCGGCTACGTAGTGCTGGCGTTGATGTTTGCCTCGCTGGGAATGGGCTTTGTCGTTTCGCTGCTGTCGCTGACGACCAGCCAGGCAGTGCAGTACTCGATGCTGGTGCTGTTGTTCAGTATCTTTTTCAGCGGTTTCTTCCTCGACCTGCGCCTGATGTGGGAAAATCTGCGCTTTATCGCCTGGATGATACCAGCGACGTACAGCTTGCGTATGCTGCAAGAGATCATGTTCCGCGCTGCCAGCATTGATCCCACGCTAATTGCCGGGCTAATAGGGATCGGCATATTGCTGTTCCTCATCTCCTGGTTCCTGCTGCGCCGCCAGATGCGCACGAGCTAAACCATCAGCCCTGACAGATTATGCAAAAGCGGGGAAGGAGCATTCCTTCCCCGCTTTTTGATACAAGTACAGGCGCTTTTAGCGCGCCCTCCACTTCTCCAGCAGGTCGGCTTCGCGCTCGCGTGTGATGCCCGCGCGCCACTCATGGTCTGCCGGGCGGCTGGCTTCCCACGCCAGTGTTGATTTCACGGTATCTTCCAGCGGGCGGAAGGTAAGACCGTGGGCAATGGCCTTGTCGATATTGATATAGTCCATGCCTACATACGCCGGGTCTGCTGCTGGAAGCCATAAGGGCAGGTCGGCCCACGGCTCAATCTTATTTTCCAGCAAGAAGGCTTCATCAACCCAGGTGTAGCGTGCATCACTGCCGCTGACTGCGCCGCTGGTATCCAGCAACTCGCCGAATGTCATCGTACGGTTGGGGCCGGTGAGGTTGTAATAGCCCGTGCGACCCTCTTCGATGGCGAGGATCGTCCAATCGGCCAGATCACGTACATCGATGAACTGGATGGGGTGTTCAGGTTGGTCGGGAGCCAGCACCTCGCCTCCCTGCGAGACCCGCCAGGGCCAGTAGGTGAAGCGATCCGACATATCATACTCACCGACGATTAGCCCGGGGCGAACGTTGAGCGCGCGCCCGGGGAAGGCTTCTTCTGCGGCCAGTTCGCACAGCACCTTGAGCGGGCCGTAGTTTTCCATCTTGAACGTCTCAGGCTCACCTTCTGGCAGTTGGGCAGTAGGGGCATTCTCATCCATGCCCTTCTGGTTGAAATCAGCGTAAGCACTGATCGAGGAGATGAAGGTGTACTGCCCGGCAGCGTTTTTCAGCGTTTGCGCCGACTTGCGTACGACACCCGGCTCAAACCCGCATGTATCGATCACGGCGTCCCAGGTCCTGCCCTCCAGCAAATGCAGGTCGGTGTTGCGGTCGCCGGTAATCGTCTCAACCTGTGGGAAGAGATCGGGATTGCTCTTACCGCGGTTGAACAAGGTGAGTTTATGCCCGCGCGCCAGGGCAGTGTTAACCAGCGCGCGCCCTAAGAAGCGCGTTCCGCCAATGATCAGAATGTTCATGGTTTCCTCCCTCGGGGTTCTTGAGTTTTCCAATGTTGAGGGTATTTTACTCGTTCCGGGCCTAAGATTCATCCGCCAACGGAACAGGAAAATTTATTTATTCCCCAAGTCTGGGCGGTGCAGGGCGCGGTACTCGTCTTCGAGAATGGACATCATCACGAAGTCTGAGAAGCAGTGGTCGGTAAAGTAGCCGTCGCGCTGCACGCCCTCGCGCTGGAAGCCAATTTTCTCGTAGAACTTCAGCGCGCGTTCGTTGTAGCCGACCACGCCAATGGCAATGCGATGCAGGGCCAGCGATCCAAAGGCATAATCGAGCAGCAGCTTCATCACCTCGGTGCCGTAACCCTTGCCCCACGCGAACTTGTCGCCCAGGATGATACTAAGATCGGCGGTGCGCCAGGGGTGGAAGATGCGCAGCAGCCCTGCTTCGCCGATGGGACGGGCGTTTTCGTTCAGCACCACGGTGAACCATACCCGGTCGGTATCTTCCTGCATGCGCTGGAACCACTTTTCCAGCGAGGGGGTGTTGGATGGCGTCACTTCCCCAATTAGCTTGCGTACATCGGGGTCGTTGTACCAGGCGCGCACGTGAATCAGGTCTTCCTTCTCAAAGGGGCGCAGATAGACACGGCCGCCGCGCAAGAAAGGTGTATCATGCTCGGGGCGGGTGAAATCGTGAGACATGGGTTTTACTCCCTTAAGATGAGGATGCCCGACTGGGGTCCTTCGTTATGGGTCTGAAGAATCGTTTGCGCTTCTTCTTGTGTGCAGCCAATGAGGATCTTGATTTCAGCGTCATGCTTGGTGAGATCTACGGTGCAAATTACACCGGTAACGCTGCGGATCGGCTGGCTGCCCACCCACACATCGATGCCACCACCGTCCATGGCCTGGGTGCCTTTTAGATAGCCGTAATCAAGTGGGTAGAGAAAATTGGGATAGCGGGGGTGGGCTGTTCCGCGCGGGCGGTCGATAAACACCTCGCAACTCTGCACGAGCTGGTCGAGTCGCTGCCAGTAGTGGCTGCCGTTCATAGATGGCTCCTGAGAAAAAAATTGCGACGCTGAAACTCTAGCGTCGCAAAGGCGTATACAGCGAAAATGAAAATTCAGAACCTAAGCAACAACTTCAACGTTCTGCGCTTGCAAGCCTTTTTGCCCTTGCATTAAGGAATATTCAACGCGCTGACCTTCTTCCAGCGATCGGTAACCCTGCGAATTGATCGCGCTGTAGTGCACAAATACATCGCCGCCCGTATCGCGTGTGATAAAGCCAAAGCCTTTCGTCGCGTTGAACCACTTCACCGTACCGGTCTCCCGCTCTACCATAGTTGCTAGCAACCTCCTTCAGGTTCTTCCCAGGAAATATATGCGGACCGGCGGAATTCTCCGGATGCCGCTGCCATGTATCCTAGCATAATCGATCAATACTGTCAATTAAATAATACAGCCCGACCTTCCGCCAGCACCCGATCGTACAGGGCTTCTAGCTCTGGATTCTGCCCGCGCAGGCCGTTGACTACCTGCTCGGTCCAATCCAGGTATTCGCGGCGGCGTTGCGTGGACCAGTCGGCGGGCGGATTGGCGGCGATCTCCTGCACATTGTTGATCTTATCTGCCAGCTTGATCTGCCGGGCGCGGGGGGATTTGTGCGGAGCATGCTCGATCTGCAATCGCTTGCGCTCGGCTTTGGGCAGGCTCTTGTCATCGGTGCATTCCAGCACTAGCCCAAGCACATCTTCACCAAATTCCGCGCGGATCTCTTCGGGTTGGGTGCCGGTGTCTTCGATTGTATCGTGCAGCAGCGCGGCGACCAGGGTGTTCATGTCGCGCACATTACCCACCCGCCAGAGCGTCTCCGCCACGGCGATGGGATGATTGATATAGGGCGCGTGGTCACTGCCCTTGCGGCGCTGGCCGCTGTGTTTTGCGGCTGCAAAGCGCAGGGCTTTTAGGAACAGGGCAAAATATTCGGATGGGATCTCATTTTGCATGGTTCGTCCTCCGATATTATTCTAGTACAATCGATTGTGTTGAAAGTCTCAGGGAAATCCCCTGGCTGCACGGGGATGCATGTATTATATACCGAACGGGAGGAGCATGAAAAGCTTTGCGTGGCCTTTTTTCTGATGATACTTCTGCTTTCAAGCTGCGACGGGCTTTCTGGAGACAAGGGGACCAAAGAAGCGCCCCTTGCGCCGGTGCGTATTGCGTGCAGTACGGCGTATCGCTCCAGCGTGACCGTCCCGATCGAATCGGAAAATTCTGCTGCGCTATCTGACGAGAACCGGGAGGTAGTTAATCCCTACGCTGATCTGGCTTTCCGTGCCTCCTACTTGAACGATGCCCCGTTCGAAGGGCGATCGGTAAAGATATGGGTATTGGAAAGTGAATCGGAGCGTGAGATTTTCAGCGTGCTCTACCAACTTCCTGCTGGAAAACTGGAAAATCAGATGGTGGGGCACGGCTTTACCGGCCTGAACTACGTGTATCATCCCAGTTCTGGTGCGGAGCTTCAATTCTGGTGTACAGCCGAGTAAGAATCATAGAGGCAAACATGCGAGCAGTCTTACAGCGGGTTCGGCGGGGAAAAGTGACGGTGGATGGGCGCGCGGTGGCAGAGATCGGCCCGGGATTGGTGATTCTGTTGGGCGTGGGCCATGAGGATACGGAAGAGACGGCCAAAACACTGGCGGAAAAAGCAGTGTACCTGCGCATCTTCGAGGACGAGCAGGGCAAGATGAACCTGTCGATCGGTGACGTGGGTGGGGCGGCGATTGTCGTCTCGCAGTTCACCCTGTATGCCGATACACGCCGGGGAAGGCGACCATCCTTCACCGATGCGGCCCTGCCAGACCATGCCCGCCCGCTGGTGGACAGGTTCGCGGAACTGCTACGCGGTCACGGCATCCCTACCCAAACTGGCGAGTTTGGCGCTTCGATGCTGGTGGAAATCGACAACGATGGGCCGGTTACGATCCTGCTGGAAGCGTAACCGCCTCGGCCCAGCCGCGCCATAAGACGGTATCAAGCTGCACGGCCCACGCGCCTGCATCGCGCAGCGAGTCGGCGTCGCCGCGGCGGTAGATGCCTGCACCGGCGATTACCGGCAGCCCTACCTCCCGCGCCGACTGCACCGCGCCCATCATCAGCGGAAAGAGCGATGGCCCAACCAGCCGTCCGGCGACCGGGCGACCGCTGCTGTTGGGCAACGTTCCGCGCGGCCCACCCAGGCTGATAGCGCTCGCGCCGGCGTTGGGCAGCCTGCGCAGCCAATCCTCGCCGGCGGCAGTGAGTGACAGGTGGACGACCAGCGGCAGCTCACCATAAGCCGCCGACACAAATGCCAGCGCATCCTCCCCTGCCGCGCCGGGCGGAATGCCTAGCTCGATCGCCATCACACCCTCCACGCCTTCAAGCCGCCGCACCATCTGGTGGATCTCATCGGGGTTCGAGCCGATCAGGTGCACCCAGATGGGCAGGCTTGACTGCGCCCAGCGGTCAGCGTAGCGGCGCAGCACCCGGCTGAGACCGGGGTTGGGCAGCCCGGTATGCAGCAGCGCCCCACCGGGGTAGGCCAGCAGACTGCGCTCGGCGGCGGGGGTGTGCGGACCCAGGCTGATCGGATTGGTGACGAACGCTCCCATCACCTCGGAAACGGGCCAGCGGGCGGGCGGCGCAAAGCCCAGCATTCCCGCTGCGTTCATCCAGGGCGAGTCGATGAAGAGATCCTGCCCGTACATCATCCTGCGCCCTGCACCCGCACCGTACCGGTCTCGCGCAGCAGATCCGCCAGCCCATCTTGTGGCACTTCACCGGTAGGAACTTCTGGCTGCACGCGGTGCAGGCTCTCTAGCTGCATGATCACTTCCGGCACGGTCAAAATTCGCCCGGCTTCTTCTGACCAGAAGCGGATGAATAGGGCGTGCTGCGTGGCATGGCACATTGCGGCTTCGACCTTCTGCTCCAGCACAGGCGTGATATCCATCACCAGGTGCGCCTGGGTATCTTCATTTGCAAGCTTGGGATAAGGATGATCGGGGAAGCTGCCCTGCACGGTGTAGAACAGCGGCGCTTGATCGCCCAGCACCTGCATGGCACGCTCCACGGCGCGGTAGGCCAGCTTGTGGGCCGGGTGACCATATTCGCCGTTGACCCCATGCGAGATGATGGCATCCGCCGAAAAATGCTGGATGGCATCCACAATCTGCACGGTCAGCCGCTCCACATCGTCGGTGAACGGGAACATCTCGTCGCCGGGGCCAATCACCGGGTCGACGTAATCCATCACATGCAGTTCGGCGCCCAGCGCCTTTGCGGCGCAGTTCAACTCGCTTTCGCGTACCAGTCCCAGGTTTTCGCGGGTGGTCAGCGGCGGATCACCCATCTCACCGCCCTCACCGCGGGTAGCGATGAGAATATGAACGCGGGCTCCCTGGCGCGCCAGCAGGGCCAGCGTGCCACCGCAAAGCATTGTTTCATCATCGGGATGGGCGAAAAAAGACAGAACGTGGAGAGACATCTTCGTTACCCCTCTTCAAGCTGCAAAAAGTCGAACACCGGGCCATCACTGCAGGCCAGCCGCCAGCCATCACGGGTGCGCACGGCGCACACGCCGCAATCGCCCAGGCCGCTGCATGGCATGGCCGTTCGCACAAGCACCTGGGTGTGACAGCCGGGGAGCTGATGCGGGCGCAGCCCCAACTGCTCGCGCAGAACGGGCAGGGTGGCGATAGAAATATCCAGCGCGAGGAAATCCGCCCAGGCAGGGGCTTCGGGCAGCAGATCGAGCGGCAGCACTTCTATCTCTTCGGGGAGATGCGCCACGACCGTTCGGGCATAGAGCGCCACCGCCGCGTTTTGGCGCAGGGCCTGCGCCGCCAGCGGCAGCAGCCGGGCCGGGGAGTCGTCCAGGCAGGCCATTGCCAGGCGGCGGGTAGCGGCTGGCAGGGTAAACCCGCGTCCCAGCGGCCCGCGCAGCCCGAGCTTTGTGCCCACCGTCCAGGCAGGGGGCAGGGGAGCGGCGATGCGCAGCCGGCCTTCCATCACCTCAGCCGGGAACAGCACGTGGGGAAGCGGCTCGCTCACATCTGGGCTGGATGCAAGCAGGTATTGCCCCGGCTGCGGGCGCATCCCAGGCGGGCAGTCGATCCAGCCGCCCAGGCCGCCCGACTCTAAGTGCAGCTCCATAATTCGGCCAATTCCCTGTGCCATCCGAATATCCTCTCACCATGCTTGGGCTCGGGTTTTATGCGTTTTGAGAGAAATTTGTGCAACAAATTTCTCTCAAAACGCATAAAACCCGAGTTGGCAGTTTAGGTACATCCTATCATAACTACGGGAAAGCGGGCGCTGCAGCGTGGGGCGATTTTTGCGCGCAGCGGTTATAATCTCCGGTATGGAAAATTCAGCCCCATCTTCCTCTGGCAAACAGATCCGACTGACAACGCTTTCGAACTGCGCTGGCTGAGCTTCGAAACTGAGCGCGGAAGCGCTGGCGCACGTGCTGCGCCCGGTGAAGGATATCTATAACAGCAAGGATTACCCTGACCTGCTGGTGGGTTTGGATTCCCCAGACGATGCGGCCGTATGGCGGCTGGACGAGAACCGTGCTCTGGTGGTAACGACGGACTTTTTTACCCCGGTGGTGGATGATGCCTACGACTACGGCGCGATTGCAGCCGCGAACAGCCTTTCAGACGTGTACGCAATGGGGGGGCAGCCCTTCCTGGCGCTGAACATTGCCGCGCTGCCGCCCAGCCTGCCGCCAGAAATCCTGGCGGATATTATCCGGGGTGGGGCAGAAAAGGCGCGCGAAGCGGGCGTGGTGATTGCCGGTGGCCATACCGTACAGGACAGCGAGCCGAAGTTTGGCCTGGTAGTGATTGGCTTTGTGGACCCCGCGCGCGCAATGACAAAAGCAGGAGCGCGCCCCGGCGACCGCCTTGTGCTGACCAAGCCGCTGGGTTTTGGGGTGACAACCACGGCACTCAAGCGCGGGATCGCGGCGGAAGAAGATGTTGCCGAGGCGGTAGGGTGGATGAAACGCCTGAACGCCGGGGCTGCACGTCTTGCAGGCGAGTTATCCCTGCATTGTGCTACCGATATCACCGGCTATTCGCTGCTGGGGCATAGCAGCGAGATCGCTCAGGCAAGCGGAGTGGAACTGTGTTTTTATTTTGACAGCATCCCTTTCCTGTCCGGTGCGCGCAAGTATGCGGAACAGTGGAGTTTCCCCGGTGGCGCGGCGGACAACAACCTGTACTTTGGGCCGAGCGTGCGCTTTGATCCACGTTTGGGCGAGATGGAGCAAATGATGCTGTTCGATCCGCAAACCAGCGGTGGACTGCTGCTGGCAGTACCAGAGGCTTCAGTGGATGCCCTGCTGGCGCGGGCGGCTGAACTGGATCAGCCTGTCTGGATGATCGGTGAGGTACGTGAGGGCGAGGGGATCGTTGTTGTGTAATAGGAGGCGGCATGCAAGCCTACGGGCACTCGTTTGCTCGCGTATATAACCTGCGCTGGACGGACTTCGCCCGGCAGATCGCTCCAAAGCTGCGCGCATATTACGAGGCGACCCCACTAGGACACGAAAACCACACCCTCCTCGACCTGTGCTGCGGCACGGGCCAGCTCAGCCTGCATTTTCTGGATAATGGCTACCAGGTCACCGGTTTGGATCTTTCGGATGCCATGCTCGAATACGCCCGGTCCAATGCTGCTGCATACATCATCACCGGGCAGGCCCGCTTCGTACAGGCGGATGCGGCGCGTTTCACCGTCGAAGAGCCGGTGGGGCTGGTTGTTTCCACGTTCGATGCGCTCAACCACCTGCCCGATATGGAAGCGTTGCGCGGCTGCTTCCGTTCGGTCTACACCGCGCTGGTGGATGGCGGCTCCTTTCTCTTTGATTTAAACACGCGCGATGGGCTGCGGCGATGGGGAGGCATCCAGATCGAAGATACCCCCGATATCATGATTGTCACGCGCGGTCTGTACGATGAGGAGAGCGGAAGGTGGTTCACGCGCATTTCTGGCTTTACGCCGGTGGAAAACGGGCTCTTCGAGCGCTTTGAAGAGACAGCATATAATACTGCCTTTGATCTGCGGGAAGTGGAGTTGGCGCTGCGAGAAGCCGGTTTTCAAAATGTACGCTTTACGAAAGGGTCTGACCTGAATGTACAGGTTGAGGAACCGGAACGCGAGGGGCGTATCTTCATCACTGCTGTGAAGTAGCTGCTTTTTGCTTTGTTTTTCCATGCTACAATTTTTCCCATGAACCCCACCGAATTCGAATTTGCTTCTCGCCGCTCGCCCGTGATGGGGCGGGGCGGAATGGTGGCTGCCTCGCAGCCGCTCGCCGTCGCAGCCGGGTTGAAGATCCTGGCGCAGGGCGGAACCGCCGCCGACGCTACTGTTGCAACCGCCGCCGCGCTCAACGTCACCGAGCCAACCTCCACCGGCCTGGGCGGCGACGCGTTTTGCCTGTACTACGAAGCTGCTTCTGGCAAAGTCACCGCGCTGAACGGATCGGGACGGGCACCGGCCGCGCTGACTTTGGAGCGCATACAGCAGGAGGGGCTAGGGAGGGCGCTGCCGCCGTTCCACCCCTACACCATCACCGTGCCGGGGGCCTGTGCGGCCTGGTGTGATACGGTGGAGCGCTTTGGCCGCCTGACCATGGAGCAAGTTCTGGCTCCGGCCCGAAAACTTGCCGAAGAAGGGTTCCCGGTTGCACCGGTGACGGCCTACTTCTGGCAGCGGGCCGCCGGGCGGCAGCTTCGTGATGCGGTGAACGGCGTGGAAATGACGATCGATGGGCGCGGGCCGCACGCGGGGGAAATCTTCCGCAACCCGGGGCTTGCGCGCACCTTCGATCAGATCGCTCGCGGTGGCAAGCGCGCGTTCTACGAAGGCGCCATCGCGGAATCGATTTCGGCAGTGGTGCAGGAGGCGGGCGGCTGCCTGATGCAGAGCGACCTGGCAGCGCATACCAGCACGTGGGAGCAGCCGATCCACGTACGCTACCGCGATTTGGAAATCTGGGAATGCCCGCCCAACGGGCAGGGGCTCACGGCGCTGCTGGTGCTCAACTTGCTGCAAGGATTTGATCTGGCCTCGCTGCCTGCGCTCTCGCCCGAGCGGCTGCACCTGGAGATCGAGGCGCTGCGGCTGGCCTTCTCCGACGCGTTCTACTACGTGGCAGATCCGACTTTTCAGCCGGCCCCGCTCGACGTGCTGCTCGGCATGGACTATACCGAAATGCGTAGGAAATTGATCGACCCGCGCCGCAGGATGGCGCAGGTGGAGCACGGCGTGCCGGTGGCTTCCTCTGATACGGTGTACTTCTCGGTGGTGGATGGCGAAGGCAACGCCTGCTCGTTCATCAACAGCAACTACATGGGTTTTGGCACCGGGATTGTGCCGCGTGGATGGGGCTTCAGTTTGCAGAATCGCGGGCATAACTTTAGCTTGCAGCCGGGGCACCCCAACGTGCTGGAGCCGGGTAAGCGGCCATACCATACTATTATCCCGGCCATGGCGACCCGCGCGGATGATGGCTCGCTGTTCGCTTCCTTTGGCGTAATGGGCGGTTTTATGCAGCCGCAAGGGCACATGCAGGTGGTGGTGGGTCTGGCGGATGATTTGCTCGATCCGCAGGCTGCGCTGGACCGCCCGCGCTTCTGCATCGAGCCCGAAGGCGGGCAGGGGATCGTATCTCTGGAAGAGGGCATCCCCGTGCGGTCGATGGCTGCCCTGGCGGAGATGGGCCACCCGGTAAAGCCGGTCAGCGGCATGGGGCGAGCGCTGTTTGGCCGCGGGCAGATCATTTACCGCGATCGCGCGAGCGGCGTGCTGTGGGGCGGCAGCGATCCGCGTGCGGATGGCTGCGCGATGTGCCTGGAATGAGCGTTTTCGATCTCTTTGACATTTACGCACGCTTTTTCTTCACCTGGCTGCTGCTGCCGCTGCTGGCGGTCACGGCTTTGCTGATCTGGTTGAACCGGCGAAGGGCGTTGGGCGGCAAAAGCAGCGCGGCGAGGGCAGTTGCTACCGCAGCGGTGTTCCTGGCAGGCGATCTGCTGCTGACGTTTGCGCTGCCTATGCTGGCAGTGTCGTTTGGCAAGCATCACTTCAATGCGGCGATGTTCTTCAGCCTGCGTTTTGCGCTGCTCCTGCTGTGGCTGGCGTTACGGCTGCGCAAGGCGTCAGGTATAGCTCCCTTCTGGGTAGCAAATGGTCTGCTGTCGTTGATCTATGTTTATAGCTACATCATTGGGCCTACGACCATTACGGTTTCGCACGCGGAAATTCCAACTGCTGCTGTAACGCGCCCAGTGCGGATCGTGCAGCTATCCGATATCCACATGGAGCGCACCAGCCTGCGCGACGCCCAGATCCCAGGCATGGTTGCCAGGCTGCAACCAGACATGATTGTGATGACCGGTGACTACCTGAGCACATCCTACCTCACCGATCCGCGAGCGATGGAGGATTTGCACATTCTGGCTGCGCGGCTCGATGCGCCACTGGGTGTGTATGCTGTGCAGGGTACGGTCGATAACCAGGATGATATGCACGCGATGTTTCGCGGCACGACGGTTCAAATTTTGCATAACCAGGTTGCGGAGATCACGCAGCCGGACGTGAGAATGGACGTGCTGGGGATCAGCGACCGGGGCAAGCCGCGCGTTACCCTGGTGGAGATGGCCCCCCAACTCCGCCCTGAGAGCTTTCACCTGCTGCTCTATCACACACCCGATCTGATCAAGGTGGCGACGGATAATGACATTGACTTATACTTGGCGGGGCACACCCACGGCGGGCAGATTCGGCTCCCACTTTACGGCGCCATTGTGACGTTTTCAGATTTCGGGAAGCAGTTTGAGATGGGACGTTATGAGGTAGGCCCGACTATGCTATACGTAAGTCGGGGGCTGGGGTTAGAAGGCTATTCCTTGCCACGCGTGCGCTTTCTGGCCCCGCCTGAGATCGTGGTGATCGATTTGCTGCCGGAAAGCACCGTGGAAGATTAAACGCGCGCGCGCGCAGAGGGGCGGGGAGCTTCTTTCTCCAACGCCTCATCCGAGCGGTCGATCAGGCTTTCCAGGCGGGAGAGCAGGTTTTCCATTTGCGGCTCCAAAGGCTCGTCCTGGGTGGCGATGGATTGGCGTAGCTGTGCCAGTCGCTCGCGAAGCCCTGCCATCCGCTCGGCGGTTTCGACTCCGACCGGTGTAGCGCGCGCCTGTAGATTGTAGCGGAAAACCAGCTCGATGACGGCAGCCAGAGGCGGGGCGACCAAGAAACCTATCAGGCCAAATGGCTCTACCAGGGCGATAATCAGCAGGATGCTTAGCAGCGGGCTGTAGCGGCGGCGGCGAATAAAGCGCGGCTCAATGATGAATTCCATCAGGAACAGTACCGCGACGGCGAAGAGCGAGGCGAAGACGGCCAACCACACACCCTCTGCCAGCGCAGTGAACGCAATGGGGAGCACTGCCAGTACGCCGCCCAGCCAGGGGATCAGCCATGCGAACGCGCCGAAGATTGCCAGCAGGCCGGGAAATTCAACGCCCAATGCCCACAAACCAAACCCAAGCAGCAGGGCAACGAAGATGCTCTGCATCACCTCGCTGCGCACGTAGGAACCAAAATCGCGTTCGATGGCGCGCCAAACATCACGCGAGCGCGCACGCGATTCGACCGGCAGCAGGGAGAGCCACAGGCGCTCAAAGTGCACCTGGTCGATGCCCCAGTAGATGCTGAGGATGAGGATGGTGACCAACTGCCCAAGAAATGTGGCCGACCCGATGGTGACGCCCATCAACCCCTGCATTGCCGAGTTCTGCCGCTCTGGGGAGAAACTCGCGTACAGGTCTGCTGGGGCCGGGAGCTGCTGCACAATGTTCTTCTGTACTTCGGTGCCGCTGGGCCACTCTGCCCAGATACGGTCATAATTGCGTGCCAGCGTATCTGCCAGTCGCTGTATCTCAAGCATCAGCGAATTGCCTGCTGCTACTATGATTGCAGTCAAGCCGCCCAGAAACATAATGTAGACTACGAGCAGCGCGTAAGAGCGGCGCCAGCCGCGGGCGGTTAGCCATTCGACAAACGGGCGCGCGGCAGCCGCGACAGCCAGCGAAAACAAGAACAAGATTACTGCCTGCCGGAACACCCAAACGAGGTAAACAAGGGCGAGTGTGCCAAAAACGACTGCGGCTGCTCCTGCGGCTCGGCGGGGAGTCATTGCTGTTTCCTCCGGTCTTGTCTACGCTCGCTGCCGTATGGGCCGGTGATGACTCCGCGCCCGACAGTTTGAATCTCTGTCTCCGCGGTCGCCAGGATTGAGTCAAGATCCTGCACCAGTGCTTCTACCGTGTCTTCCATCTCGTCCGCACGGTCGTCCAGTTTGGTGTCTTTATCGCGTACCTGCTTGCGTACGTCCTGCGCCAGATCCTGCGCCTCGTAGCGCAATGTGCTGAACCGGTCGCGCCCGGCAGGCTGCTGCTGCTCAGACATGGGCGCTTTGAATAAGAAGCGGTTGAGTGTGAGCTGGATCACAGCGGCGAGTGGGATGGCAAGCAGCGCACCTACAAAACCAAAAATCGACCCGAAGGCAATGAATGCCAGCAGGCTGGCCACCGGGTTGATGCCAACAGCGCGGTTCATTACGCGCGGAACGATAAAGTTGTTTTCTAACCCCTGTAAGATGGCCGTCGCAATCAATACCCAAATGATTTTGGAGGGATCGGTGGAAATGGCAACCAGTACGGCGGGAATCGCTCCTAGAATCGGACCGACCAGTGGTACAGCTTCCATAATGCCCGCGATTACACCCAGGAATATCGCGTTTGGCAGCCCAATGATGACGTAAGAAACCGTTGCCATCGTGCCGATGATGAGGGAGAGATAGATCAGCCCGCGGGTGTACCCACCCACTTTCTCCTGGATCTCTTCGATGAATTCGCGGATATTCTCGCGTCGGTCCGGCGGTAGGCCCATCAACATCAGCCGGGTGGCCTGTTCGCCATCTAATACCCAGAAGGCGGTCAGCAGCGCCACAGCCAGCACGATCAGGATGCTTCGAAGAATGGCTGACCCAACATCAAAAGCACGCTGCACCAGATCGAGTGAGCTTTCTTCCACCGCTTGTTCCACACTTGGTGTGGGCAGTGTAAGGGGCAGGGTTGCCGGGAGCTGGCGAGCGACGCGCCGCACCAACAGACTGGTCGATTCCAACAGGGTTTCACGCAGATCCTGGTACCATCCGCTAACCAGGCTGGTGATCGTAGCCCACTGCTCGATCAGCAGCGGCGCAAAATTGGAAATCAGAAACACGACCAGCGCCAGCAGCAGCAGCGAAATAATGATAATGCTGACCGGGCGAGGTATGCCCATGCGGCTTAACCGCTTCACCGCGGGTTCTATGGCCGTGGAGAGCACAATGGCGGAGAACAGGCTGAAGAATACCAGCCGGAAACGAAAAACGATCCAGAATGCAGCCGCGACTCCTAGCACTGCCAGGGTGGTTAACGCAATTCGCTTGGGGGTCCAGCTTGTGCTTCGGGTTGCCTGGTTGGTTTGCTCCATGGGGCGCTCGCCTCTATCCGCAAAGACGCCGGGCAGAATCCTCTTGGCCCGGCTATGGTTTTGCATTAGAACGTATCCGAAAACTGTTTTTTCTGTTTGCTGTTTGTGCGGCTACCCGCACAAACAGCAAACAGAAAGCAATTTTCGGATAGGTGTGTATTCGGCAGGGTAGGGTCGTCGAACTGCCGCGCCACCGCTTTGCATTAATATTATCGAATGACGGTAATTATTCAACACAATTAAGATAAACCTTGAGAAAACTTTGACGTAGAACATATGATAAAATAAAGGGTGTATTTTCTCCTGTTTGCGCAGCGCGCTGCGCAAACAGGAGAAAATACACCAGGATCTCAAATGGAACAGGAGGAGTTTCTCCTCCCTGCTAGAAAAGCTATCATCCACATATGATGTCGGTCTCTGACCACTTGCAAGGCATTTTAGATACGCTGCCAACACGTCCCGGCTGTTATATTATGAAGAACGCCGAGGGCCAGATCATTTACGTTGGTAAGGCGATCAACCTGCGGAACCGGGTTCGTTCTTACTTCCACGGCGGTCACGACCAGGATCTCAAGACGCGACAGCTCGTACGTAACATCGCCCACATCGAATGGATCGTGGTCGATTCCGAGCTGGAAGCGCTGATCCTGGAAATGAACCTGATCAAGAAGCACCGCCCGCGCTACAACATCCGCCTGAAAGATGACAAGCGCTATCCCTACATCAAGGTGCACTGGGCAGACCCGTTCCCCAAGGTGACGGTGACTCGACAGATGATGAAGGATGGGTCGCGCTACTTTGGCCCGTACACCAGCGTGTGGGCGGTTCACCAGACGCTGGATGTGATGCGGCGGATTTTCCCCTATCTAACGTGCGACCGTGAGATCACCGGTAAGGATGCGCGCCCGTGCCTGTATTTCGACATTAAGCTGTGCACAGGGCCGTGCATTGGCGCGATTAGCCAGCAGAACTACCGCCAGATGATCGATGACCTATGCCAGTTCCTGGAGGGTAAAACCGAGGCGGTGATTGTACGATTGCGCGGCGAGATGGAGCATGCTGCGGAAAACCTCAACTTCGAGCGCGCTGCTCAGATGCGCGACCAGATCAATGCCATTGAGCGGGTGGTAGAGCGCCAGCGCGTGATCTCACCAGAGCGGATCGACTCGGACGTGATCGCCATGGCGCGCGCCAACGGGGAAGCCTGCGTGCAGATTTTCTTCATTCGCGGCGGCAAGCTGATCGGTCGTGAGTACTTCATTCTCGAAGGAACGGAGGATGAGTCCGATCCTGAGGTGGTGGAGGAGTTTATCAAGCAGTTCTACGCTGATGCTGCGCAGGTTCCGCCGCAGGTGCTGCTGCCCAACGAGGTGGAAGAAGCCAAGATTATCAAGCAGTGGCTGAACTCGCGGCGCGGCGGGCAGAAGGTGGAGCTGATGGTTCCGCACGCCGGGTCGACGGGTGAAGAACTGCTGCGCATGGCAACAGAAAACGCCGTGGAGACGCTAACAGCGCTGAAAGCGCAGTGGGAAGCCGACACAAACAAGCAGTCACAGGCGCTGGCAGAGCTGCAGCAGGCATTTGACCTGCCCGAGCCGCCCAACCGAATTGAGTGTTACGACATCTCGAACACGCAGGGCACCGCCTCGGTGGGCAGCATGGTTGTGTTCGAGCAGGGGGTTCCGGCCAAACGCCTGTACCGTCGGTTCAACATCCAATCGGTCGATGGTCCGGACGATTTTTCCAGCATGGAAGAGGTGCTGATGCGGCGCTTCAAACGCTGGCAGGCGGCGCAGGAAGAGAAGAACACACTCGGGGCCAAGGTGGATGAATCCTTTGCCCTCCTGCCAGACTTGCTGATTGTAGACGGCGGCAAGGGCCAGCTCGGGCGGGCCGTTGCCGTGCTGGAACGTTTTGATTTGATCGGCAAGGTGCCGGTGGCGGGGCTCGCCAAACAGCAGGAAGAGCTGTTTCTGCCGTGGAAGAGCGAATCGATGATGCTGCCGCGCAACTCGCAGGGGCTGTATCTGCTCCAGCGCATCCGTGACGAGGCCCACCGCTTTGCGATCACTGCGCACCGCAACCGCCGGTCGAAGGCTGGGCTGGCTTCCACGCTGGATGCCGTCCCCGGCATAGGCCCCACCAAGCGCCGCCGCCTGCTAACGCACTTCGGCTCGATTGAAGCGATCAAAGCTGCCAGTATGGAAGAGTTGTTGGCAATCCCGGGTATTACCCGCGCCGATGCGGAAATGCTTAAGACGCAGCTGGCATAGCTGGTGTACTGTATAGAAACCGTGCACTCAGGTGCGTGAAAATGCCCGTTGGATGGGGTACAATACGCATAGGAATTTGAAAGTGAGGTTTTTTCTATTTATGGCAAGGTTTGATCAAGCAAAACGACAAAAACAAGAAGAAGAGATGCGCAAGCAGCAGATGCGCCGCACGCAGGTGATTTTTGCTATTCTTTCCATCATCCTGATCCTTTCGATGGTTCTCTCGCTGGTGATCAATCTCTAAAACGGGCAAGTTTTCGCGGGTTCGGTTTCTCCGCAGCAAATCTATCCACCCAAACCCTTAAAGGGGGTAAACACCTATGCCTTCCAAACCGCAGCGTTTTTGGCTGGCGGCGTTTCTTGCCGCCTGGTCTGTTGACCTTTTGTTCTGGCAAAAGTCCGTTGGCATCTCGCTCCTGATCTTTGTGGCGGTGGTGCTCGTGGGGGCGTTCGCCCTCTCCAAAACAGAAGGGGTGCGCCCGGCAAATTTGTCGTACGTGCTGGCTGGCCTGCTGATTCTGATGATCGGCGTGACCCTGCTGCGCAGTGAGGGCTTCTCGCGGTTCATCAATGCGTTCACCGCGCTGGCAGGTTTGGGACTGCTGGCGATGACATTCCGTACTGGCAGTTGGGTGCGCTTCCGCCTGTTTGATTACATCCTCACCGGTTTTGCCCTGGTTGCGGCGGCGTTAGGTGGGGCAGCCGGCCTGCGCCCGACTCCAGGAACAAAGGAAGGGGAAGGCGGCGGAACGGGACGAAAAGCCCTGCGCGACAGCCTGCCGGTGGTGCGCGGCCTGCTGCTGGCGCTGCCGGTGGTGCTGGTGCTGGGCGGGCTGCTGTCTTCCGCGGATGTGGTTTTCGCCGACCGCCTGGAGAACTTCTTCAAGCTGTTCGACCTGGGTCGCGTGCCGGAATATATCTTCCGCCTGTTCTACGTGCTGGTGCTGGCGTATGCCTTTGCCGGTCTGTACCGCCAATCGATGCACTCGATCCCGTGGCTGGGCTTTACTCCCGGTAACCCGGAGGCGCTGGCGGAAAAAGGCGGCATAACCAACCACATCAAGCCTTTCCTGGGCGCAACAGAGGGCTTTATTATCCTGGGCGCGGTGAACCTGCTGTTTGCCTTCTTCGTGATTGTGCAGTTCCAATATTTCTTCGGCGGCGAGACGAACATTAATGTGGCGGGGTACACCTATTCGGAATATGCCCGCCGCGGCTTCGGCGAGCTGGTAATGGTGGCGGTGCTCAGCCTGCTGCTGTACCTGACGCTCAACGCCGTCACCCGGCGCGAGACGCCCTTGCAGTACCGGGCGTTCACCGGGCTGGGCGTGCTGCTGGTAGCCCTGGTGCTGGTGATGCTGGTTTCGGCCTTCCAGCGCGTGCTGCTCTATGAAGACGCCTATGGCTTTACCAGCCTGCGCACCTACACCCATATCTTCATTCCCTGGCTCGGGTTCCTGCTGCTCTCGACGATTGTGATGCAGATTTTGCGTCGCGAGGAGTACTTTGGCGCGCTGCTGCTGTTCACTACTTTTGGCTTTGCGCTGACATTCGGCGCACTCAACATTGATGGGATGATGGTACGCCTGAACGTGGAGCGCGCCGTTCAAGGGCAGGAGCTGGATGGTGAGTACCTGGCGACGCTCTCCGACGATGCGATCCCGGCGATGGTGGAAGCCTACAACAGCAGCGCGGGACTGCCAGATGAAATACGCGATCAGCTTGGTGCGGCGCTTTCCTGCCATGCATACGATATCGCTCGGGAAAAGCCGCAGAGCTGGGTAAGCTACCATCCTGGGAAGGCATGGGCACGCAGCGCTTTTAGCGCCGTTGATGTAAGCGCTTACCCGGTCAAAGACAACAGCAGCATAGGCCCGATCGTCGATCTAGGAAATGAGACGTTCTCCTGCCTTGACATACAGTATATGGATTGAGTGATGCAAAGACCGCCTCACCCCCTAGCGCAGTTCCACCGCGCTAGGGGGTGAGGCGGTTGCTCGCTTCGCGAGCTTACACTCATCATGGTAGAATTGCGGTTATGAAGAATTGGCGGTTGTGGATTGGCATTCTCATCAGTGCCGTGTTTTTGTATTTTTCGCTGCGCGGGCTGCACCTGGCTGATTTTTGGGCCGCCGTGCAGGATGCCAACTACTGGTGGCTGATCCCGGGGGTTGCCGTGTACTTCCTGGGCGTATGGGTGCGCTCGTGGCGGTGGCATTATATGCTGCGCCCACTCAAGAAGATCCCCACCCACGTGATGTTCCCCATCGTCTGCATTGGCTACATGGGCAACAACATTTACCCGGCCCGCGCCGGCGAGGTGCTAAGGGCGGCGGTGCTGAAACAGCGCGAGGGTGTGCCAATCTCGGCTTCACTGGCAACCGTAATCGTCGAGCGCATCTTCGACGGCGTGGTGATGCTGGCATTCGTGTTTCTCAACCTGCCCGAACTGGCGAAACTGACCGGCGTTTCTCTGGAAATTGCCGGGATAACCATTTCGGTCCCTCAGTTAGCCATTTTTGGCACGGTCATTTTCCTCGGTGCGCTGGCAGTCTTTATGCTTGCCGCTATGTTCCCGTACCGTACAGAAAAGATTGTCGATCAGCTCACGCGTCGCTTTGTTCCGCAGCGGTTTAAAGAGAAAACGCGCGATATTTCGATGCGCTTCCTCACCGGGTTAGAGTCGCTGCGCTCTCCGTTTGAGGCGCTGATGATCCTCTTTACCACGGTCATCATCTGGCTGCTGGAAACCGCCAAGTACTGGTTTGTGATGCACGCCTTTCCCTTCGAGGTCAGCTTCTTCACGCTGATGCTGATGAATGGTATCGTAAACCTGGCCACGACTATTCCAGCCGCCCCAGGATACGTGGGCACGTTCGATCTGCCAGGTATCAAGGTACTGCAGGCATACGGTGTTACACAGGCTGTGGCTGCCAGCTATACGCTAGTGCTGCACGCAGCGCTGTGGTTCCCCATTACTTTGCTGGGCGCCTACTACTACTTCCGCCAGCCGCTGCGCTGGGGCGGTGAGATGCAAAAAATGCGCGAAGAAGGTCAGCCGCCGCAGGAAGAACCAAAAAATGAACAGCGATCCGAACAGGTGATGCCATGAGCAAAATTGCGATCATCGGCGCAGGCGTCGGCGGTATGGCCGCCGCCTATGACTTTATCAGAGCCGGGCACCAAGTAGAAATTTTTGAGGCTGCCAGTTATGTCGGCGGGCTCGCCGCGGGCATCAAAGATCCCAAATGGGATTGGTCGGTAGAGCGCTATTACCACCACTGGTTTCAATCGGATAGCGAAATCTTGGGACTGATCAAAGAGCTGGGTTGGGAAAAGAAGGTGCTGTTCCCACGCCCGAAGACAGTGGCTCATCATGAAGGTCAGTTTTACCCGCTCGATTCACCCCTGGCTGCGCTGACCTTCCCCGGCTACGGTGGATTTTTCAACATGGTGCGCTTTGGTTTTGTGATGATCTACCTGCGCTACCTGGCCCGCTGGCAGGATTTGGAAAAGCACCGCGCGGTAGATTGGATGCACAAATGGTTCGGCGACCGAGTGTATAAATCACTCTTTGAGCCGCTGCTGGCGGGTAAGTTCGGCGAGCACATGAACGAAGTTAACATGGCGTGGATGTGGGCGCGCCTGAAGACACGTACTACCCGCCTGGGGACCTTCCAGGGCGGCTTCCAGGCTTTTTGTGACGGCCTGGCCGATTATCTTCGCTCCTGCGGCGTGCAGATCCATCTCTCTTCACCAGTGCAGAAGATATCGAGCGAGACGGGCGGTACGGTGCGGCTGGAGCTGCCGGGTGAAAACGGCACATCGGTCAGCCGCATCTTCGATGCCTGCCTGGTAACCAGTTCGCCGGCGCTGCTGGCCCGCCTGGCGCCTGAGCTGTCCGCGAGTTATCTCAAGGGGCTGCTGTCGCTCAAGAGCATGGGCGCGGTAGTGATGATTATGGCGGTGCGCGAACAGCTTTCGAAAGAAGGCTACTACTGGTTCAGCCTGCCCAAGTCTGCCGGTTACCCCTTCCTGGCGCTGGTGGAGCACACCAACTTCCTCGATCCGAAATACTTTGGCGGCGAGCATATCCTGTACTGTGGCGATTACCTTGATCCGAGTCACGAGTACTTCCATCTCAGCGATGAGGAACTGCTAGAACGCTTCTTGCCGGCGCTGAAGAAGTTCAACCCAGATTTCGACCGCAGTTGGGTGCGCAAAGCCTGGGTTTCGAAGACGCCGTATGCCCAACCGATCCCCGAACTGAACCACTCGCGTAACGTGCCCGAGATCCGCACACCCATGTCGGGCGTATATTTCGCCAGCATGAGCCAGGTGTACCCGTGGGATCGCGGTACGAACTTCGCGGTGGAGATTGGGCGGCGGGCGGCGCGGCTGATGTTAACAGAAATGGAGGGAATCGCGCCCGAAAAAAGCGAATGAACTCGCCGATTCGTTGCAGATTCCAAAAATGGCGCATGACTCTACGAAATGAGGATCTCGAATCATTGGAGATCCTTTCAAAGTAGGCCAGTACATATCCGAAAAGGATTTAAAAATTAAGCAAAAACACCATATATGGCGTTAAATATTTGCTTTCCCCACCATCCCTGGTGATTTTTGTATCTGGATTAAAAGAGGACGATTCCAAAAAATTGGTTATTTAAATTTAGGAATCGTTAAGGTTCAGCACCTTAAAGAATCTCGTATTTTTAGACAAGCGTGAGGTATTTCTCTTGTTTGAGTCGGGAGTTTTTGTTAGAATCACCGATAGATCAAGGCAACTGTACGCGAATTATAAAGCCACACAATAGTTCGACCGGTAACAGAAAAGGCGATTGAAAACCCGCTGCACTTCACATTGCAGCGGTTTGCTATCCTATTGCCTGGTTGCCGAAAAATAAAGCCTGGAGGAAGCCCTATGAATTCACAACAAGCATGGCAAGCCACGGTTGGGCAGCTGCAGATGGAGATGTCGAAGGCCGCCTTCGACACCTGGGTCCGCAGCGCTGAGCTGGTAAACCACCGTGAGGATGCATTTACCATTGGCGTGCCGAATGCCTATGCACGTGATTGGTTAGAGAGCCGTCTTTCCACGACGGTTACGCGCTTGTTGACTGGTATTATGGGCCGTCCACAGTCGGTGCGTTTTATTGTGTGGCACCGCGAGTATGAGAACGAGGAAGAAGGCGATGTGACGATGGAGCGCGGCGAGAAAGAGCAGCCCCACGAGAACGGTCATCGCTCCACGGTGATGAACCCGCGCTATACGTTTGAGAACTTTGTGGTGGGCGCGAGTAACCGCCTGGCGCACGCCGCTTGCATGGCAGTGGCCGAAAACCCCGCCCGCGCCTATAACCCGCTGTTTCTGTATGGAGGTGTTGGGTTGGGCAAAACCCACTTGCTGCACGCGATTGGCAATTCCGCAGCCAACCGCGGCTTGCAGGTGCTGTACGTCTCCTCGGAAGAGTTCACCAATGATCTGATCAACGCCATCCGCACGCACAATACGCCTGCTTTCCGCGAGCGCTACCGCCGGATCGATGTACTGTTGATCGACGATATTCAGTTCATCGCCGGCAAGGAATCGACCCAGGAAGAATTTTTCCACACCTTCAACACCTTGCATGGGCAGGATAAACAGCTTGTCATTTCTTCGGACCGCCCGCCCAAGGCGATGGTGACCCTGGAAGAACGCCTGCGCTCTCGTTTTGAGTGGGGGCTCACTGCCGATATCCAGCCGCCAGACCTCGAAACCCGCATTGCCATTCTACGCTCTAAGGCTGATCGAGCCGGGCGCATTGTGCCGGTGGAGATTTTGGAAACGATCGCGCGGCTCGTGCAGTCCAATATCCGCGAGCTGGAAGGTGCGCTGACGCGTGTGATGGCCTTCGCGGACTTGAGCGGGCATGGGCTTTCACAGCAGCTCGTGCAGACAGCCCTGGCGGATCTGCTGCCCCAGCGCGGCACGCTGGAGCCGATGCAGGTGCTTCAGGCAGTGGCCGATGTGTTTGGCCTATCTCCCGAAGAACTGCTCGGGCGCAGCCGCTCGCGTGATGTGGCCCTGCCGCGCCAGGTGGCCATGTACCTGATCCGCGAAGAGGTGAACGCCTCGTTGCCGCAGATTGGCGAAGCGCTGGGCGGGCGCGATCACACCACCGTCATGTATGCGTGTGAAAAGGTGGCGGATATGATCGAGCGTGACGACCGCTTGCGCCGCCAGGTGCTGCGCATCCGCGAGCATCTTTACGGGCGCGCTTTGGCCTAAAAGGGAGACAGGGAGTTTTTGTCACGCTTCGTGTGACAAAAACTCCCTGATTTTTATCTCTAGGTGGGCGCAGCCCGCCTTTCATGATCATCTATGGTTACGCGCCGTGCTATCACCGGGCCGTCCAGCGATTTTTTTGGACGGCCCCCTTGCTTTATACTTTCTTGTTTTGACAAGCGCCTGTGAATATGCTAAAATCCACTAACCGGTGAGAAGGTTCAGCCGGGAAACCGTACCAGTCACAATAATTGTGACGGAAAGAGATGGAGAAGCAAGATCTGCGTCCAGACCCGGTATGGTGGCACAC
Source organism: Chloroflexota bacterium (assembly GCA_023434145.1). Classification (GTDB taxonomy): domain Bacteria; phylum Chloroflexota; class Anaerolineae; order Anaerolineales; family Anaerolineaceae; genus DSYU01. The sequence continues at coordinate 32,232 of JAEYTI010000017.1, forward strand.
TAAGCGCCCTGGCTGATTTCCTTGCCAGGGCACATTAATTTAAAAAAGACATCCTTGTTGGAACCCTGGCAGGGATACGTGATTGAACTCGACAATGGGGGAGAGCAAACCGAATGTTTGTTCCCCTTTATACCAGAACAGAGATTCCGATTTTTTGTATTCCACTCTTTCGGTATCGCCGAGATAGTAGAACGCAAAAAATCGAATCTAATCATAAACAAGCAATAGAGGTTTTAAATAGCATGGCTTCAAAACGTTTACGCGTCATTCCCCTGGGAGGACTGGGGGAGGTGGGGCGGAACATGATGGCCTATGAGTACGACGGTGAAATCCTCATCGTTGATACCGGCCTGATGTTCCCCGAAAATGATATGCTCGGTATCGACTATATCATTCCTGATCTCACCTATTTGTCGGAGCGCCGCTTGCAAGTGCGCGGCATCATTATTACCCATGGTCATGAAGACCACATTGGAGCGATTCATCACGTGCTGCAGGAAGTGCAGGCGCCGATCTATGCAACGCCGCTTACCCGCGGTTTACTGGAAGTGAAGCTTGCCCGCAACGGCATGATGGGCAAAGCCGCGCTGAACACCGTTCAGGCGGGTGATACAGTGCAAATTGGCCCGTTCCAGGTGGAGTTCTTCCACGTCTGCCACTCGATCCCTGATGCGGTTGGCTTGGGCATCGAAACTCCGGCGGGCCTCGTCGTTCACACCGGCGATTACAAGTTCGACCATACCCCTGTAGACAACTGGCCGAGTGATTACGCCAAACTGGCAGAGTTCTCGCGCCGCGGCGTGCTGGCCCTGTTCGCCGACTCGACCAACTCGGAACGCCCCGGCTGGACACCTTCTGAGCGTGTGATTGACTCGGCCTTAGAAGATGTGTTCCAGCAGGCAAAGGGGCGTATCATTATCGCCAGCTTTGCTTCGCTGGTTTCGCGCATGCAGCAGGTGGCGAACACGGCACTGCGGCATGGGCGCAAGCTGGCCTTCGTTGGCACCAGCATGATTGATAATGCGAAGATGGCCCGCAAGCTTGGCTATCTGGATATCCCCGACAGCCTGCTGCTGCCGATCGATCAGGCGATCAACCTGCCCGACGATGAGGTGGCGATTATGTGCACTGGGTCTCAGGGCGAACCGACCTCAATCATGGGGCGGCTCTCGGTGGGCACCAACCGCCTGTTTGACCTGAAAGAGGGCGACACAGTTGTGCTCTCCTCGCATCCCATCCCGGGTAATGAGGAGAATGTCTACCGTACCATCAACCGCCTGTTTGAGCGCGGCGCGGACGTGATTTACGAAGCCATTGCCCCAGTCCATGTATCTGGGCACGCAAGCCAGGAAGAGATGAAACTCCTGGTCCACCTGGTGCGGCCAAAGTACTTCATCCCTATCCATGGTGAGATGCGCCAACTGCGGCAGCATGCCAAGCTGGCCCAGACGGTCGGCATCCCCGAGGAAAACATTGCCGTCATCCTCAACGGGCAGGTGCTGGAGTTTGACAATGAACAGATGCGGGTAACCAACGCCCGCGTGCCCGCCGCTTACGTCTTTGTGGACGGCGCCGGAGTGGGCGACATGAACCCAGACGTGATGCGCGAGCGCGAGTCGCTGGCCCGTGACGGCGTGGTGATGGTGAACCTGACGTTGGATCACAGCGGGCATGGCCTGGTGGGCGATCCGGAGATCCTCACGCGCGGGTTTATGATGCCCCGCGAGGGCGATGACCTGATCAGCCAGGCACGCAGCCGCGTCACCGAAACAGTTAGCCGGGCGAACGGCAATCTGAAGCGCGATGTGGAAGAGGCAGTGCGGGCCTTCCTGTACTCGGAAACCCGCCGGCGCCCCATGGTGTTCGTCTCGCTCAACCGCGCATAACGCTATCTAGATAAATTTTGGGAGGGTATGATCCGCGACGCAATCGCGCATCATACCCTCTCTAAATATACGGCATCAACCTTCTTCATTCCACTCTGTGCTTTGCCAGCCGTACTGGCCGCGTAGAGGCACAAATGCCACCTGGAACTGCAGTTCGAGCACCAGGCGGTGGTGGATTTTTCGCCAGCATTGGAGCTCCTGCGTGCCCTGGCTGCCCACCGGGATCACCAGACGACCGCCTTCGCCTAGCTGCTCTTCCAGCGGGCCGGGGATGCCCGGCGCCGCCGCGGTGACGAGGATGCCCTGGTAGGGCGCTCCAGGCGCCCAGCCCAGCGATCCATCGCCAACATGGATGAAGACGTTGTTGTACCCCAGCGCAGCCAGTGTCGCGGTGGCGTTATGGGCCAGATCGGCATGTCGCTCGACGGTATGCACCGTTCGCGCAAGCAAACCCAGCACTGCCGCCTGGTACCCCGAGCCAGTGCCGATCTCCAGCACCGTTTCACCGCCGCGCAGGCGCAGCATTTCAGTCATTGCGCCGACAATGTAGGGCTGCGAGATCGTCTGCCCCAGGCCGATTCCCAGCGGGCCGTCGTCATATGCTTTGTCGCGCAGGGACGGGGGAACAAATAGGTGTCGGGGAATGCGGCGCATCGCCTCTAGCACGTGCGGATCACGCACGTGCCGTTTTTCGATCTGTTCGCGCACCATGTTTTCGCGCGCATCTCGGAACCGGTCTTCTTCACGCATGGTTCCCTCGCTTTCCCCTTCGGTACATTTCGTGTCCATCCTGAAATTATTTTTGTATTTGTTGTTTGTGCGAAGTACAAACAACAAATACAAAACAATTATCGGATAGGTTCCTCGTCCGTGGGCCGGCGCTCGTTCAACCGATGGGCAATCTGCCGGTCTATTTTACCCATCGGAAAGGTGTTCATGGCCTCTGGTAGCACCCAGCGGATCTCGCTGGCGTGCAGCGGCTGTGGTTCACCCGCCTCCACCTGGCAGTGGAAGGCGTGCAGAGTCACCTTGAAATGCGTGTACCCATGGCGGTACACGCCAAACGGCTCGCCCACTGCCACCGACACGCCCAGTTCTTCCATGATCTCGCGACGCAGGCCTTGGGGCAGGCTCTCGCCTGGCTCCAGCTTTCCGCCGGGAAATTCCCACAGGCCACCCAACAGACCGCTCTCGGGGCGGCGAGCAATCAAGATCTCGCCATTGCGGTGGATGACCGCCGCCGTGACGGTGTAGTGCGGTACAGCGGGTTTGGCCTCCAGCACCGGGCGCTGCTCTTGCACGCCCAGTTGGAAGGCCTCGCAGTATTCATTGATAGGGCAGATCAGGCAGGCGGGCGCGTGCGGCGTGCAGATGGAAGATCCCAGGTCCATCAGGGCCTGGTTGTAATCGCCGGCGCGCCCAGGCGGCAGAGTCTCTTCAGCATGCTGCCAGAGCTGGCGCTCGCCAGAAGGCGAGCTAGCCGGGGCGGTTACATTAAACACACGCGCCAGCACGCGCCGGATATTGGCATCCAGGGCGGGTTCATCTTTTCCAAAGGCGATCGAGGCAATCGCCCCGGCGGTGTAGCGGCCAATTCCCGGCAGCGTTTCGAGCTGCTCGCGTTCGGATGGAATTTTCCCGGCATGGTGTTCCATCACATAGCGGGCGGCGCGGTACAGGTTACGCGCCCGGCTGTAATAACCCAATCCCTCCCAGGCTTTCAGAACATCCTGTTCGGAGGCTTCTGCCAGGGATTGGAGGGTAGGGAAGCGCAGCATCCAGCGCTCAAAGTATGGGAGTACCGTCTCTACCCGGGTCTGCTGAAGCATGATCTCCGAGATCCAAACACGGTAGGGAGTGGGCTGGTCGCGCCAGGGCAAGCGGCGCGCGTGTTGGTCATACCAGGCGAGAACTGCTGGCGCAATCTTGCTTATCTGCGCCGGATTAGAACTGGAATCCACCCTGCGCTTCCACCACTTTCTGCTGATAATTCTGCACAAAATCCTGCAACTGGTTGCTCAGGCTCTCCCACTCGGATGAGTGCAGCACCTGCTGTACGTTCGAGAGTGAAGGCAGGGTAGCGCCGACCATGATCTGTGGCTGCGTGCCGTAAATGGTCGCCCAGGCGTCGGTGAGTTCAAACCCCAGTTTTTGGACGCCGGGGATAAATTCACGGACCACAAATTCAAAGTATTCTTGTTCGCGTTCTGGGGCGATATCCCATGTCATGATGAGCTTGAATTTCATGGGGGCTGCTCCTTATACCCGTTGGTTGTCTAGCACGATGATCTGGGTTTCTTCCGGTAATGTAGAATCGGTAACCTTGAGCGAAGGGTGCGTGACAATCTCGCTGACGCCCATCTCCTTGAGGAACCGGGTGAGCAGTTCGAGCGGGATATTGCAGTCGGGGCAGTCGTAGTGCATTGGAACGACGATGTTTGGCTCGATCATACTGATCACTTCGGCAGCACGGGCGGCATTCAGGCCGCGATTGCTGCCAATTGGCACCAGCGCAACGTTCACTGTGCCCATCGCTTCAATTTCGGTCTTTGTGGGGAGGCGGGTAAGGTTGCCCAGGTGGGCTACCGTGATCGAGTTGAAATCGAACACGTAGAGAGAGTTGGCCGGGTCATCGCCGTCTTTGTGCCCGCCTGTCTGAATGCCGGTGATAAACACACCACCAACTTCATATTCCCCCGGGCCCATAACGAGATATGGTTTTCCCTGCACAACCTGGAGATGATTCACCCCAGGCTCACGCGCGCTGATTGTGACGATATCCGCCGCCAGCCGAAGCGGCCCTAAACCACTCTGCGGCTGATCATACGGATCGGTTATAACGGTGGCAACACCGCGATCTGATAATTTAAAGCAGGATAAACCGTACCAGGTAATTTCCATTTAACCTCCCTCACCTCGGTTTGATTATACATTAAAACAATTTGGTTATCCTCAAGGAAGGCTAAAGGGGGGTGTTTCGGTTTGGGGCTGTCTGAAAAGTAAATTCAGACAGCCCCCTTGATTCAAAAAAGTTGGTTTTGAAAAAGGAAAAAAATGGCGATCAGGCGCTCGCCATTTTTGCGAAATTATGGGCGATGCAGAGCAGACCCCACTCGGCTTTTACTTTCTCCAACCCGCGCAAGAGAAATCTGCGGAAACCCCAATCTTGTTTGAT
>JAEYTI010000148.1 GCA_023434145.1 Chloroflexota bacterium
GTAATCAGGTCGGTCATGGGTATACTTGTCATGGGAATGCTCCTGTTGAAGATTTTGGTTGGCACCTTTAATCTTCGGGACATTCCCGCTTTTCGTCAACCCACTTTTGATTTCACATCAGACGTAAAGAAGATCGAAAAGCTGTTTGGCATCGTTAACATCTATTGCTTTTTTCCCTTGGGATGTAACATCGCCGGAAAATCTGATAATTTTTCCAACCAGTTTCCCACTCCGATATAAAGCCCAATCATTTCCATCTGTGTATATTAAGTTTGGTAAATCCTTAAATTTTTCCCACTGTTTCTTGTCTGGCCCTTGCAACTTAGCAGTGTTCGCACCTTTCCCAGGGGCTTTTAATTCAATATATCCTGTAATAAGTGATTTCACTGTAATACCAATATCTGGACGTCCTCCTAATTCAACAACCGGAACCTCTGTTAAAGGCTCTATCTCGAGGTTCAATAAGTTCCCCAAGTTTTTTATCAAACTCTCAACTGGGCTCTTGAGTTGGTCCTCGGGATTGAACGAAACAGGGAGAGAATACTTTGCAGTTAATTCAGAAGCAAATTTTTCAAGGAAAGGTAAAAATTTGTCCATTTGTTCGCCTCGATGTTTTTTCGTACGGAACGACTTTTCTAATTATTGCACAGATTTAAAGTTGTAATAGTGATGCAAAACCAACCCATTAAAAATCAGACACCTAGTGCAGCCCATCGACAATCTTTGCCAGCGCGTCTTCTCCCCCCACATTCCCTGGAAAAACAATATACGCCAGCCCGGGGAACAGGCTCTCGGGACCGCTGCGCCATACCGGCACGCCCGGCAAAATCTGCCCGACCACCGTGGCCCGTTTGATCCCCAGCCCCAGCGTGGCTACGTCGGACGAGGTGATGCCGCCCTTGGCCAGCAGGTAGCGCGGGGGGACTTTGCGCCCGCGCACGATCGCTACCAGCCCATCCGACACGGCGCGACCGATGGCGAGGTTGGCTTCCGCGCCTTCGGTGCTGACCAGTTTGCGGCTGGTGTACACGACCGTATCCTGCCCCTGCTCCAGCAGGGCGTTGACCTCGGCCAGCACGCGCTCGATTTCGCCCGCGTTCGTGGCTGCATCGAGCAGGCGGTTCACCTGCACCTCCACCGGCTGCACCTTTGCGCCGCGCATCAGCGCGTCGAGCTGCGCGGAGGTCTTGGGCACGTAGGACCCGGCGATCACCAGCCCGGCGCCGGTCTCGGGCAGGTCGAGTTCGGCGGCTTGCAGCAGCGGGCGCGGGGTGATGCCCGCCATCATGCGCACAAAGGATGCCGCGGTGCGGTAGAGGTAGCGCTTCCCGGCGGCTTCGGCTTGCAGCAGGGCCAGCGCCAGCACTTCAAGGTCGCGGTACGATGCGGCGTTGACCACGCATTCCGCGCCGGGGGGCAGTTCCATCAAAGCGCGGTAGGTGGTCTCGGGTCCGCCCTGGCGTAGGGTCTCCAGCGAGATGGAGGCGACATTTTCGGCCAGCAGGGTTCCGCCGCTCTTCTCGGCCACCCACTCGCGCAGGTTGGAGGCGCGGTAGCCAAACGATTTGTCGCGGGCAAACGCTGTCTGCCCGGCGGGGACGAGCCAATCGCCTTCGGCCACATAATGCACATCGTCGATGGTGTAGCGCCCGCCCTCCGGGAAGAAGGGGATCACCAGCCGCGCGTCGAACCCGCCGCCCAGCGCTTCGGCCAGCGCATCCACTTCGCCGGGGAAGTGCCCGCGCAGGGTCGAGTCGGAGCGCGAGATCACCACAACTTCGCGCCCGGTTTGCGCCTGGGCCATCGAAATCCGCAGGCCGGTCTCGCGGTTGAGGGCCTGGGCTTCTGGCAGCGGCAGGCTGCGCGAATTGGTCAGCAGGTAAACAGCCGGGTCATCGGAGGCAAGCTCCGCGGCGAGTGATTCCACCGGCCAATCTGTTAGCACCGGTATCCCATGAACGGTCTGCGTGCCGGTTGGGTCGTCATCCAGCACCACCACCTTGCGGCCGCTCGCTCGCGCCAGTTGTTGGATCTGCTCGGATAGGTCTTCCGACCACTCGGGCGGCAGTGAGTCGAGTGTTTCACGCAGGGGCAGGCTGGGTTCGTTCATGGCGCAAGAGTCCTTATTTGCTTTCGGAAACGCCTCACCCCCCGCAGCTTCGCTGCTTCCCCCTCTCCATTTCGAAAGATCATCGAAATGGAGAGGGGTGACTTGTTCCGCACAAGTATGAGTTCACAAGTCATGGAATACCTGTTCCGTTCAGGTACTTGATTTGCAAGGCACCCCTCTCTATTTCACGAAGTGAAATGGAGAGGGGGAAGCAGCGAAGCTGCAGGGGGTGAGGCGACTGCCGGTCATGGTATCATAGTTAGAGAGAGAACGCTAGAAAAAACGCATCCAAGGAAAACCAATATGGATCTTTCTCCGCTGCTCCGCCGGTTGAAAGGCGGGCTGATCGTTTCCTGCCAGGCGTTGGAAGATGAACCGCTGCACGGGTCGCACATTATGGCGGCGATGGCGCGCGCGGCGAAAGAAGGCGGTGCAGTGGGCATTCGCGCCAACAGCCCGGCGGATATCGCCGCCATCCGCGCGGCGGTGGACCTGCCGATCATCGGTCTGTACAAGCACGAGATCGCCGGGTATGCGCCTTATATCACGCCGACCGTGCGCCACGCGCGAGAAGTCGCGGATGCCGGTGCCGATATCATCGCTCTGGATGCGACTCTGCGCCCGCATCCGGGGGGATTAGACTCGGCGGAACTGATCCAACTGGTGAAGGAGCGCACAGGCAAGCTGGTGCTGGCGGATGTGGCAACCTTCGCGGAAGGGATCGCGGCCCAGGAGGCCGGCGCGGATGCTGTTTCGACCACGCTCTCTGGCTATACCGAAAACAGCCCGAAGCTGGAAGGCCCCGATTTTGACCTGCTGCACTGGCTGGCATCCGAGCTGTCCGTCCCGGTTATTGCAGAAGGGCGCATTTCCACGCCAGAGCAGGCGGGTTATGCCTTGAGCCTTGGCGCTTTCGCCGTAGTGGTGGGCAGCGCCATCACCCGCCCGCAGTGGATCACGCGGCAGTTTGCGCGAGCGATAGAAGCGCGGAAAACGAGGGGATGACCGTGGATGTGGTGGGCGCAATTGACGTAGGCGGAACCAAGATCGCCGTGGGACTGGTGGACGCGGATGGGCAAATTTTGGAGCAGGAGGTGTGCCCAAGCGAGCCGGTGAAACAGCTACCAAGAGCGTTGGACACGCTCGAAGCGATGCTGCGGGCTTGCCTAACGCGCAGGCCCGATGCGCGACTGCTGGGGGTTGGCGTTGGCTGCACCGGCCCGGTAGATCCGGTCACCGGGATGCTGGGGCCGAACACCTTCTTGCCTGGCTGGGAAGGCTTCAACCTGATCGACCTGCTGGAAGCGCGGTTTGGCGTGCCCGCCGCCGTGGAAAATGACGCCGATGCTGCCGCGCTGGGCGAGACGGCCTGGGGCGCGGGGCGGGGAGCATCGCGCTGCATCTACATCACCGTCAGCACGGGTATTGGCGGGGGGATCGTGCTGGATGGGGCGCTGTACCGCGGGGCGGGCGGCGCGCATCCTGAGTTGGGTCACATCGTAATTGAGGCCGGGTATGGGGCCGGTGATGCGAGCGACCCCTGCTTTTGCGGGTCGCGCGGCTGTTGGGAGAGCCTTGCCTCTGGCCCGGCATTTGCTGGCTGGTACAACACCCAGGCGGCGGAACGCGGGCTGAACCTGCTGGAAGCGGATGCCCGAACGGTCTGCCAGCGGGCGGGGGTGGGCGACACGCTGGCGCAGGAGGCTGTGCTGCGCGAAGGTTACTACCTGGGCGTCGGCCTGGCGAACCTGATTTCCGCCTTTGTGCCCGAGGTGATCGTGCTGGGCGGCGGAGTGATGCAGAGCTGGCTCCTGTTTGAAGCCCAGGTGCAGGCAGTTATCCGCCAGAATTGCGGGCTGGTGCCCTGGCAGCGCACGGAACTGCGCCCGGCTGCGCTCGGCGCGCGCACTGGGCTGGCGGGCGCGGCGCGGGTGTGGTTTCATCGTTATTTATGATTCCATAAACCGCGAGGACGAGGTCGTCTTCGCGGTTTATGGCGCATCTCCTGGATTATAATTGTCGCATCACAACAACCCAGAAGGGAAAACAAACGATGCAGCCGAACCCCGTTCTTCGTAAACTGGGCTTTTCTGATAACGACCGGGTGGCAATCATCCACGTCGATGACGTGGGCATGTGCCTTTCGGGCATGGATGCCTTTGCCGAGCTGTGGGAAGTGGGCATTATCTCCTCGGGGGCGGTGATGGTTCCCTGCCCCTGGTTCCCGCGCGCCGCCGAATATGCCCGCACGCACCCGCAGGCCGACCTGGGCGTGCACGCCACGCTCACCAGCGAGTGGAAGAATTACCGCTGGGGGCCGGTCAGCACGCGCGATCCGCAAAGCGGGTTGATGGACGAGGAGGGGTATTTTCATGCCACCGTTGCCGGGGTCGCTGAGCACGCCGACCCAGCCTGTGTGGCAGCGGAGATCGACGCGCAGGTGCAGAAGGCGCTCGCGGCGGGTATTCAGCCGACCCACCTGGATACGCATATGGGGTCGGTGGCGAACTTCAAGTTCCTGCCCGCCTACATTAAAGCAGCGATCACCCACCGCCTGCCGCCGATGATCTTCCGTATGGATGCCGCAGGTTTCCAGGCCACGCGCGGGCTGGATGCGCAAACAGCGCAAATGGCGGAGACCTTTATGGCGATGCTGGAATCGGCGGGCCTGCCCCTGATGGATACACTCGCCACCCTGGAACTGGACCAGCCCGAGAACCGCCTGGAACAGGCCAAAGCGGCCTTCAGCGCGCTCAAGCCGGGCGTCACCCATTTTTACCTGCACCCCGCGCTGGATCGGGAAGAGATCCGGCAGATAACGTATCTGAAGCCGCATGATGGTATCAACGCCGAGCGCGCGCAGACCCCTGACTGGCCTTCGCGCATTGGGGATTATGAGATCCTCAAGAGCGAGGAACTGCGCCGCCACCTGAAGAACGAAGGCATTCAGGTGATCGGCTACCGGGCGCTGCAAGCACTGATGCCCGACCCCGCGCTGGCGCAGGCGCTGCCGTTTTAGTTTATCGTTCGCGTTGATCACGAAAGAGAAAGAGGAGGCCGCATGGCAATCAAAGGTACAACGACCGCTGCTGCTCCGGTGCGCTTGAGCCGCAATTACAAGATCATTTGGGGTGTTGCCAGCCTGGGCATGTCGCTGATCTCTGGCACGTACGGTGCGCTGCTGCCGATTTTCTACCAGGATTACCTCGGCTTGACCTCGTACTGGATCGGCCTCGGCGCGGGCATCTACGCGATCTGGAATGCCATCAACGACCCACTGTTCGGTTACATCACCGACAGCACACGCTCAAAGCTGGGGCGCCGCATCCCGTACATGCGCTTCACTGCTCCCTTTCTCGCGCTAACGTTTGTTTTGATCTGGCTTGCGCCGCCACAGGCCGGGCAGCAGTCGCTGTTCTTGTGGATGCTGGTGACGATGCTGCTCTACGACACCTGCTACACCATTATCGGCCTGGTGTATTCCGCGCTGCTGCCCGAGGTGAGCGAGTCGGACGCTGAGCGAAACGGTTTGCAGATTTCAGCCTCGCTGTTTGGCCTGTTGGGCACGCTGGGCGGCTTCCTTATTCCAGATTTCTTCCGCCCCAAGCTGGGCATGTCGCCTTCGTTCCTACCACTGCAAGTTGCCATGGTGGTTATGGCGGTCTTTGCCATGCTGCTGATCATCGCCACCACCCTGAAGGTAAAGGAGCGCCGTGAGTTTACCGTAGTGGACAAGCCCCTGGGCATTTTGCCTGCCCTGCGCTATACCTTTACCAGTAAGTCCTTCCTGGTGCTGGTGTCGGCAAACTTTATGTCCATTTTGATGCAAGCGCTGGTGCTGGGAGCCATGTTCTATATGGCCGATTATGTCATGCAGGTTGATACGATCGTTCTGCTGGCGTTCCTCTTCGTCCCGCTGATCATTGGCGTGCCGCTCACCACCCTGATTCGCGCGCGGATCGGTGTGGTGCAGACTCAACAGCTTCTGTTGCTGATCGCTGGGGTGGGGTTGGTGCTGGTGACGGTCGTTCCAAAAGAACTTATCCCGATGTGCATCGCGATGGCTGGCTTTGGCCTTTCGGGGCCGCAGACGCTGACCAATGTGCTGTTTGCCCAGGTGGCGGATGAGGATGAACTGCGATCCGGTGTGCGGCGTGAGGGGGCCTTCTTTGGCATCAACGCGCTGATCACCAAACCGGCGCAATCCATCGCACTGTGGCTCTCGCCGTTCATCCTGGAGCAGACGGCGTTTGTCTCCCGCGTCAATAACGCCGGAGAGATTTTCCTCAACCAGCCCGCCAGTGCGTTGTTGGGTATCAAAATGATCGTGGGGCTCGTTCCGGGAGTGGCGCTGCTGTTGGGTGCGTTGATCTTATTCGCTTACCCGCTGCGGGGCAAGTATCTCCAGCAGGTGCAGGCAAATGTATTGGCCTTGCACGCGCAGAAACACGCGGAACTGGAGAAACAGGCGGGTCTCCCCGCCGCGAATGAGGCTCTGGCAGCCACGGATTAAGGGAATACTTATAAGAACGTCAAATGGATATACTGCGCGCGGCTCCTGC
>JAEYTI010000161.1 GCA_023434145.1 Chloroflexota bacterium
TGAAATCATCCTGCGCCCACTTGCCCAGCAGCCAAACCTGGAAGGCCAGCACGAGTAGGAGCAGCGCCTGGCTGAAGCGCCGCCGCGGCATCCAGGCCGTCGCGCCAAGGACGCTTATGGCGGCCCCGCTGGCCAGGCACAGTGCCGCGCCCAGCTCCAACAGGTAGTTCACGTTAGAACCATCCTTGCCAATCGTCACTGCCGAAGCAGCCGCGCCAATCACATAGGGCAGCACCAGCGCCCAGGTTCTTCGCATGTTTCCAAAACAGCCGATCACCAAGAACACACCGGTGATCCATACCAGGGGGTAGGCGTTTTGGTAAATCTGCTCAGCGTTCCACCGTACAGTCTCCCACTTGAACGGATTGACGTTGGCGGTGACAATGTTGAGGAAGAACCCGCCGCGGGTGATCAGCATCATCAGCAAGAACAACACCAGGCTCACCCCGCCGGTCCAGGCCGCAAGCGCCAGCGCCTTGCGATACTGTTTTTGGAACAGCAGCCACACAAACGCCGCCATCGGCGCGGCAAGCGCGTAGCTCTGCCGGGTATAGATTGCGGCGATCAGAAGCGCAGTGACGGCATAGACGCCCCATTTCCGCTCGGAGAATCGCACGGTGACGAACAGCGCGACCCAACTCAACGCCAGCGCCAGCAGATCGATCCGGTTCAGCAGAGACCAGTACTGCACAAATGGCACCGAAACGAACAGCAGCCCGCCCACAACTGCCCCGCTTCGGTCGCCGGTGAGTGTTTGCAGGGTCAGGCCGATCAGCACGGCAGTGGCGAGCGCGCCAACCAGCGAGATCAGCCGCCCGTACCACATCGCCGGGCCGAACACCGCCGCGAACGGAACCTGCGCCAGCAAGAACAGCGGCGGATAGTTCGAGATGGTGTAGGGCGGCGTACTGAAATCAGGGTCGTAAATGTTCTCCCCTGCCAGAATGCGCATGGTCTGGTCGAGCAGCGGGCCTTCCCCGTAATCCAGCGGGTAGGGGAAGGTCAGCGCGGCTTCTGCCAGAATGGCATAATTGACCAGCGCGCGGCCCACCGCAGCGATCAGCACAACCAGCGCCAACCCAAGCACTAGCCTGGGGATAAATGTTCGGTTCTTTGCTTGCATGTACAGTCCTTTAGGCAGATGAGGTTTGTACGGCGCTAATTATAGCCGCAGATAGGCATTGGAGCATGCAAAAGTTGTCAGCTTGTGGAGGAAGATACTGTGCACCTCCCTCCACAAGCTGACAACTTCCCCCACGCCTTCGGGCAAAACCTGGGCTCTTTGGGAACCGCCGTGATTGTAGGGAGCGGTTGCAGTACAACCGCTCCCTACAATCACGGCAAAACCCAGAGACCCAAAACCTGGAAAACCGTCTTTCCGGTTAGGATTATAATAATTACAGCCAACTTATCAATCACAGGAGAACCCATGAACACGAAACAGCAACCGGTGACGGCTATCGTATTAGGCGCGGGCGGTCGCGGAATGACGTACGCCGCCTTTTCTCTCGCCCACCCCGACCGCTTGAAGATCACCGGGGTGGCAGAACCACTGGAGTGGAACCGCCAGTTCATGGCACAGACCTACAACCTCTCCGCCGAGAACGTGGTCACCGATTGGCGCGAACTCGCGGCCCGCCCGCGTATGGCAGACGCCGTCATCATTGCAACCCAGGATGCCATGCACGTAGAACCGGCGATTGCCTTCGCGAAGCTGGGATACGCCATTTTGTTGGAAAAGCCGATGGCACCCACGCAAGCCGAGTGCGAGCAGATCATCCAGGCAGTGAAGGAGAACGATATCCTGTTCGCCGTCTGCCACGTGATGCGCTATACCACCTACACCCAAAAGCTCAAAGAAATCCTCGATGCCGGTACAATCGGCGAGATCGTCTCCGTTCAGCATTTGGAGCCGGTGGGGTATTGGCACCAGGCGCACTCCTTCGTGCGCGGCAACTGGCGCAATGAGGGCCTCTCCTCGCCCATGCTGCTGGCGAAATCCTGCCACGACCTGGACTGGCTGCGCCATATTGTCGGTGAACAGTGCCTGTCGCTCTCTTCATTTGGCTCACTAAAGCACTTCCGCAAGGAAGAAAAGCCCGCGAAAGCCGGTGAGGCGACCCGCTGCCTGCACTGCGCCTATGAACCGGAATGCCCATACTCCGCAATTAAGATTTACCTGGGCGCAATCGACCGCGGCAACACCGCCTGGCCTGTGAATGTGCTGACTCCCGATCCGACCGTTGAAACCATCACCGAGGCGCTGGAACACGGCCCCTACGGGCGCTGCGTGTATGAGTGCGACAACGACGTGGTCGACAACCAGGTGGTTTCGATGCAGTTCGCAGGCGGCAAGACAGCCGTATTCACCATGACCGCCTTCAATAAGGGCGCGCACCGCAAGACGCGTATCTTCGGCACCCGCGGTGAGATCTACGGCGACGGCGTATGCATTGAGATCTTTGACTTCATGACCGACTCGACCAGCGTGATCAACACGCAGGTCGCCGACGCTTCCATTCTCAGCGGGCACGGCGGCGGCGACTATGGCTTAATGGACCGTTTCGTATCGGCGGTAGCGACCGGCGACCGCAGCCTGATCCTCTCCGGCCCGGACGAATCACTGGAATCGCACCGCATGGTATTTGGCGCTGAAACCGCGCGCCACAATCACACCGTTATCGATATTTAATGATCTGCCTTATTTTTGCGTGTTGTGGCGAGGAGTCGCCACACCACGCAAAAATAGATTAATCGAAGGGGAAAAAGTGACGCAACCAGCTCTCATCATCATGGCAGGCGGCATTGGCAGCCGCTACGGCGGGCTCAAACAGGTTGACCCGATTGGCCCAAACGGCGAAATTATCATCGATTACTCCGTTTATGACGCGCTCCAGGCCGGTTTTGGCAAAGTCGTCTTCCTGATCCGTAAGGAGATCGAAGATATTTTCCGCGAGAAGATCGGGCGCAAGATCGAGCAGCGCGCCGAGACGGTTTACGTCTACCAGAGCATTCAAGATGTTCCATCTGGGTTTACCATCCCAGAGGAGCGAAAAAAACCTTGGGGCACCGCCCACGCGGTGCTGTGCTGCAAAGACGTCATCGCTGAGCCGTTTGCCGCCATCAACGCCGATGACTTTTACGGTCGCCACGCCTTTGATGTGCTGGGCAAATATCTCAGCGCGGCCCAAGATACGGACGTCTACGACTACAGCATGGTCGGCTACCGGCTCGACAATACGCTCTCCGACTCGGGCAGCGTGGCGCGCGGAATCTGCCAGGTTTCGCCGGAAGGCTACCTGATGGGCGTGGTGGAGCGCGTGCGCATCGAGCGTGTAGATGGGCAGCCCAAATTCACTGAAAACGGCCAGGACTGGATCGCCCTGCCGCCGGAAAGTACCGTTTCAATGAATATGTGGGGCTTCACCCCCAGCTTTATGGGCCAGTTGGAGCGCCGCTTCCCCATCTTCCTGCGCGACTGTATCGAGCACGGCGACTTCCCGCTCAAATCGGAGTTCTTCCTGCCCAGCGAGGTCAACCAGTTGATAGAAGAAGGCAAAGCGCGCGTGCGTGTGCTGCCGACGAACGCAAAATGGTTCGGGGTGACCAACCCGGAAGATCGCCCGGTGGTGCAAGCTGCCATCCGCTCGCTGGTAGAGCGCGGCGAATACCCAGCGGATCTGTGGGGGTAGGCGCGGTCATGCCCCCCGCCCCACAGCCGGTTCTGCGCCCCAATCTCCGGAAAATTGCCCGGGAATTCGACATCCCGGGCCGATTCCTTTCTGCGGAGCCGCACGGCGGCGGGCACATCAACGACACCTTCCTCAGCCGCTACGAGACAGCAAACGGAGAGCGGCGCTACATCCACCAGCGCATCAACCACCACGTGTTTAAAGAGCCGTGGAAGGTGATGGAGAACATTGAGCGCGTCACCCGCTATGCCCAGCAGCAGATCACGGCGGCGGGTGGCGACCCGGAGCGCGAAACGCTGAACCTCGTCCCGGCGCGTGACGGCAAAACCTTCATCGTTACCCCGCAAGGCGACACCTGGCGCACCTACCACTTTATCGACGGCGCGCGCACCTACGAGCTGCCCGAGAATGATCGCATGGTCTATAACGCCGCGCAGGCCTTTGGGCGCTTCCAGGCCCTGCTCGGCAGCCTGCCCGGCGAGCGCCTGCATGAGACGATCCCCAACTTCCATCACACGCGCAAGCGATTCGAGGCTTTCCAGCAAGCGCTGAAGGCGGATTCTGCCAACCGTGCCGCTCAAGTGAAGGACGATATCGACTTCATCCTGGCGCGGGAGAATGACGCCTCGGTGGTGATCGATCTACTAGCAGCGGGCAAGATCCCCGAGCGTGCCACGCACAACGATACCAAGCTAAACAACGTGCTGATCGACGATCAGAGCGGCGAAGGCATCTGCGTGATCGACCTGGACACAATGATGCCCGGCTCGGCGCTGTACGACTTTGGCGACCTGATCCGCATGGGGGCTGCCACCGCCGCCGAAGATGAGCCGGACCTGAGCAAAGTTGGCATCGAACTGCGCCTGTTCGAGCAGCTTGCGCGCGGCTACCTCAGCGCGGCGGGCAGTTTCCTCACCCCCACCGAGTGCGATTATCTGGCCTTCGCCGGGCGGCTAATCACCTATGAGCAGGCCATCCGCTTCTTGGGCGACTACCTCAATGGCGATACGTATTACAAAACCCACCGCCCAGCCCACAACCTCGACCGAACCCGCACGCAAATCAAAATGATAACGGAGATGGAGCGCCAACAGGAAGCGATGGAAGCAATTATTCGCCGCAGCTTGTAACTGATCGAACCCCTTTAGGATCGTTTTGGGGGGGGGCGCAGCAAGGGGGGG
>JAEYTI010000351.1 GCA_023434145.1 Chloroflexota bacterium
GCTCAGCAGCACGATCCAACACCACAAAACACCCACGAAAGAAGTTATGGAACAAATTGGGCCTTTTTTCGTCTAGATAAGTGTTTCTCAGAATGCCGCGCGCGGTAGGGATCTATCCAGTCGCCCACGGCACACAAACCAACGAAATAAAACTTCGCTGCCTGCTCCGCTAAACGGAGAAGCAGCAATGGGAATCGAGGAGATCTGAAAGATGAAAGAGTTAAAATTCTTCCTCATCAGCGTGTTTATTCTTCTACTGGCCGCATGCACCAACCTGCCTGCATCTACGCCAGGCAGCCCTGCTGGCGGCGCTGACCCGCTGCCCGCCGAGCCATCCGTCCCTGCTCCCACACCTACCAGCGGCGTTCCTGTGCTGGACGGGCCTATTTCTGGCGTTCCTGGGCAGGCGCAGCCTACCACGCCCGCCACGGCGACGGATGAGCAGTTCGTGCAGAAGATGGTGAATGCCATACAATCCCGCGACTTTCCTTCCCTACGCGGCATGATGAGTCCGCGCTTTTCCTTCGCCACCTGGAACACCGGCTTGATCGAAATGACCTCTGAAGAAGCCATCGCCCGCCTGGAAGGCGGTGAGATGGCACAGGGTTCTGCCCCCGTCATGCGCTTTGAGGTGGACGTGCCCTCCCTGCTCGGCGGCGCTGACCCGCTGGCGCAGTGGGGTCCGGTGGCACAGCCCATCCGTGCCGTGTATATCAACGGCCTGGGGGGAGACCAATCGCGTGAAGCCATCGTCGTATTCGCCCGCGATTCCGCCTCTGGCACACTGTACTTTCACGGCTTGATGGTGCCCGAAACCGGGCAGTTTAGCACGTCAGGGCAGCCGCTCGATGCCATGCAAGCGCTTTCGGAGCACCTGGCGCTGGCCATCGAACAGCGCGACGTCGCCACCCTGCGGGTCCTGATGCGTGATCGCTTTGCCATCGCCACCTGGAACAGCAGCCTGGAAGTGATCGACTCGGATGACGCCATGGAGCGGCTGCAAGGCGCGCAGCTTGCGCCGGGTGCGCAACCTGCTGTAATCTGGGGCACAGATATCCCCGCTATGCTGCTCGGCACAGACCCGCTCTCGCTGTGGGGGCCGGTTGATCAGACTGTTCGCGCCATGCATGTAATGGGTCTCGGTTCCGATACTTCCCAGGAAGCCGTACTGGTCATTGGGCGCGAACCCGGCAGCGGCGATTTCTACTGGCACGGCATCCTCATTCCGCCGGATGGATACTTCCACACCGCTGATCCGAACGCGCAACCGACAGACATACGCTTTGTGCGGGCAAAAGAAGACGTGAATCTACGCACTGGCCCGGGCAAAGAGTATGCGGTAGAAGGCAAGGTATTCGCCGGAATGACCTTACAAGTGGCTGGCAAGAGCGCCGATTCCGCCTGGTGGCATATCCGCTGCGAACAAGATTCATCCGGCTACTGCTGGGTGTCCGCTGACCCCACGCTGACCGAGCCCGTACCCGCACCTTAACCAACTGCATCACACCAATGAACAGGAGGCCGCCCATAGTTTGGGCGGCCTCCTGTTCATCATCATAACAAGAACAAGAGTGTCTCAAAAATTATGTAGTTTGTCTATCTGAAATTGTTATCCATCTGCCGAAACAACGTGTACAATTACTCGTTATAATACGCAATAATACGTAGGCAACAAGGTTCTATCATCACCCCTTCGGTGCATTCGGGAAGCTCTCACGTGCACGATATCTTCGCTTTCCTCTGCACCCGCTACCGCCTGCTAGATACCGCCGCGTCAAGGACAGGTATGGCCTCAGGCAAACCAGATCAAGCAATCGCAGATCATCTATTCCAACACTTCCGCATCGGACTGTTTCGGACACTGCCCGATGGAATGCTGCTATATGCAGATGATACGCTTGCCCGGATTTTGCGCTATCCAGACAAAGAGACGATGATGAAAGGTAACGCCACCAACGTCTGGTTGATCCCGGAAATGCGCAAGGCGTACCTGCAAAAACTGCAGCAGGATAATGGGCTGCACAACCAGCAAGCGGCACTGCGCTGCTATGATGGAAAAGCCATCTGGGCAGAAGTGAGCGCGCGCGCCGTGCGCGATGCGCAGGGCGCCCTGCTCTACTACGAGGGCGGCGTGCAAGAGATCAGCTCGCAGAAGCAGGCGGAAGAACGTATGCTCGAGATCGCCAAAGGCGTATCAACCTTTGCGCAGACCGGCGAAGAGTTCTTCAAGACGCTTGTCATCCATCTCGCCCCCGCCCTCGATGCTGCCTATGTGCTGATCGACGAGCGCACCGGTGCGCTAGAGAACCAAATGCGCAGCATCTGCGTTTATGCCCGCGGCAGGATATTCCGCAACTTTGATTTCAACGCAAAAGGCACACCGGGCGAACGCGTCATGCGCGATGGTACCTACGCCTGCCCGAAAGACGTGAAAAAAGAATTTCCCAATGATACGGTCATCCAGAGGCTGAACGTAGAGGGGTTCGCGGGCACGCGCCTGATCGATTCTGAGGGTCGCCCGATGGGCACCATGTCTGTGCTGTTCCTCCAGCCGATCGAAAATCTCGCCCTGGTGGAATCGATGCTGCAAATCTTTGCCACGCGCGCCTCGAACGAGCTAGAGCGGCAGCAAATGACCGCGAGGCTGGAAGCCAGCGAAAAACGCTTCCGCGCGCTGATCGAAAACTCAGATGATGGACTAACGATAATAAACGCAGACGGAAGGATTATTTACACAAGCGCTTCTTCCTTCAAAATCCTCGGACACGCTGCCGAGCAACACCTGGGAAAACGCTTCGAGCAGTTTATTGCGCCGGAAGATCAGGCGGATACACGCCAGCTTTTCCAAGAGATCCTGGCCTTGCCCGGTGTACGCATCCCCTTCAAGCTGCGCAGTTTCCATCTGGACAACTCGTGGCACTGGATCGAGGGCAGCGCCATGAACCTGCTGCACGACCCGGCAATAAAGGGCATCATCCTCAACTATCGCGACGTCACCGAGCGCCTTTTGGCGCAGGAACGCCTGCGCGAGAGCGAAGAGCGCTTCCGCATGATGGCGGAGAACATTCAGGATGGCCTTTCGATCATTCAGGATGGCAAGGTCGTGTTCGCCAACCGCCGCCTGGCCGAGATTACCGGCAGAGAGCTGCCAGAGATTTACCAGATGAACGGGCTACTGCTCAACGCTCACGAAGAACACGATTGGTTGAGCCTGGCGATCGACGCTGCCCAGCACGATGCTGCCCCAGAAGAATTGTCTTTCTGGGTGGCGCAGAAGGATGGCAGCCGCCGTTACATTCAGAATCGCTATTCAGACCCTATGCTGTACGGCAGCAGCAGCGACCGCTACATCATCACCAGCGACAATACCGAACGCAAGATCGCGGAAGAAGAGCTTCGCTTCCGCGCCGACTACGAGCGCCTGATTATCGACATATCCACGCGCCTGATCAACGTCCGGCCCGAGCAGACCACCCAGGCGTTAAACGAGGCCATGCGCCTGATCGGTGAATTCACCAGGATTGACCGCTGCCACATCTATCTGTTCAGCAAAGACCTGGAACGCATGAGCTGCATCGCTGGATGGAACCGTCCCCACGTGTTGAGTCCAAACATGCTGGAACTGCAAGATCTACCCGCACAGGCATCCTCCTGGTGGTTTGAAAAGCTCCGCGCACAGGAGGTATTTTCCTTCACCAGCCGCAAAGAAATCCCCGAACACGACATCTTCTTGCAAGAAATAACTGACTGGCTGGGAGAAAAATCCACAGCGGACGCGCCAATTTCCAGCGCGGACGGTCTGATCGGCTTCCTCAGCCTGTCATCTGTGCAGGAAGAGCGCATCTGGACGAAAGATGAGATCGTGCTGCAAAAGCTGCTGGCAGACATTATTGCCAACGTGCTGGAGCGCCGGGAAAATGAGGCCCGCAGGCAGCAGCAAGTGCAGAATCTCGAAGCCCTGCACGCGATTGACCGCGCCATTACTTCCAAGAGCGAAATGCTGCCGGTGCTGGAAGTGCTGCTGGAGCAGGTAACCCGGCAGCTAAAGATCGATGCTGCCAGTGTCCTGCTCTATGACCCCGTCTCCCGCCATTTGAACTTTGGCAACGTATGCGGATTCCGCAACGAGTTTCCAACCCACATCGCCTACCACCTGCACCACCCGATTCTAGAAAAGATCGTCCAGGAACGCGCCATGCAGACGGTGTATGTGCCGCGCGAGTGGCAGTCGTTGTGGTACGAGGAAGGCTTCATCAACTACCTGGGCATGCCGCTGATCGCGCGTGACCGGATCATTGGCGTGCTGGAGCTATATCACCGCGCCCCGGTAGAAATGGATGAGGATTGGCTGAACTTCTTACAGATGCTCTCCGAGCAGGCCGCCATCGCCATCGACAGTGTCACCAACTTCCAAAACCTCAGCCAGGCCTATGAAGCCACGTTGGAAGGCTGGGCGCAGGCGCTGGAATTCCGCCACCAGGAGACCGAAGGCCACAGCCGGCGCGTAGTGGGTTGGGCGCTGCGGCTGGGGCGGGCGGCAGGCATGCGCGAGGACGAACTGGTGCACCTGCGGCGCGGCGCGCTGCTGCACGACATTGGCAAGATGGGCGTACCCGATAAAGTGCTGCTCAAGAAGGGCCGTCTCACCAAGAAGGAGTGGGAGAAGATGCGCTACCATCCCATCCTGGCATACGATCTGCTAGCGCCCATCCCCTTCCTGCGCCCTGCTCTGGATGTACCCTACGCTCACCATGAGCGTTGGGATGGTTCTGGGTATCCGCGCGGGCTAAAGGGCGAAGAGATTCCCCTGGCGGCGCGCATCTTCGCCGTGGTAGACGTGTGGGATGCCCTGCGTGAGAACCGCCCCTACCGCGCTGCCTGGCCGGAAGAGGAAGTCCGCGCCTACTTGAAACAAGAAGCCGGCAAGACTCTCGATCCGCAGATCGTTGCGCTGTTCTTGCGCCTGCTGGAAGAGGGAAATATTCCCTGACAAAACCCCGAGTGGGTTTTGTCAGGGAATATTGCTATGGTACAGCCACGCGCCCCATGAACAGCGTGGTGTTCGTCGACACGTCTCGGATGAGGAACAAGAACGGGCGGTCGATGGTCAGATCGATCATCTCCATCGGCGCGCTGGCGGTTTCCATGATCACGGCAGTCGCCGCGGCGGCTTCGGTGCCCTCTTCATCCACGTTCACGAAGGATTTGTGGATAACGCTGCCGATGTACAGATCGCGCTTACCGTTCATGCCAGAGAAATCGGCCCGGTCCGGGTCGAAGGCGTCGGTCATCCCAAGCCCGGCAAGCGTGCTGCCCAGTTCAAACTGCCCTTCGATCTTGAACTTAGGCATCTTCACCCGCACGCTGGTAAATTGCAGTTCGCCAACAATGCTTTCCAGCCGGGCGGCGTCCAGCGACTCTTCAAAGGCCGCAAAGTTGCCCTCATCTGGTAACAGGATGAGCATTTGGAGGCTGGGGTTCTCGTAGGGCAGCGCAACCGCCGTATAGCCTTCACCATCGGCGTAGTTCATACTCTCGTAGGAAGGCATCTCCATCATTGGCACAGTTACTGTGGAGCCATCCAGCTTGGTGAACGGGGCATCTTTGGTTAGCTCCTTCTCAAACGGAAACAGCCAGGCCGCGTTAAAGTAGATAGCATTGGTGAGCACCAGGCGAGTCATCACGTCAATCGCGCCCTCTGGAATCAGGTCCTTGATGCGCTGCTCGGTGTTTTCAGCAATATAATCGTTGATAATCTTGCGCGCGGCATCCGGCTCGGTTGCGAAATCCAGCAGGCGCAGTCCCGCGCCGTAGTTCTTCGCCAGCGTGTCGAGGAACTCAGGCTGGAATTCGTAATCTTTCTGGCCCCAGAGGTCATTGACGATATTGAAGCGGAAGCCTTTGCCATCCGCGCCCTGCCCGCCGCCGCTGTCCTTGCGCGAGGCAAGCTCCTGATCCAGCGCGTTGAACGCCGGGTGCAGGCGGTCTTCCGGCAGGGTGAAATGCAGCGTCTCCGCCATCTGACGCTCGGTCTCACCGTTGGCCCCGGCGTAGGTCATCGCCAGCGCCAGCGAAATGCTGTAGGGCGAGAAGAACACGTTCTCACTTTCGCTTTGCACGGCACGGTATAGATCAAGCGCAAAGGCGTTGTTGCCCGCTGCCAGGCTCTGCCCATCCGCAAGGTCTACCTGCGGCGCGGACTCGCGGGCCAGGCTCGACTGCACCGCTTGCATCCCGCCAGTTGAAATTGCCCCGGGCACGCAGCCTGCCAGCAGGGCCACCAGCAGGATGAAAGAAATCAAACGTTGTTTTCGAATCATCAGTCTCCTCCTGTCAATTTCCATCAGCGGCAAAGCCTGCCGAAACAGGCCTCCACACGCTTAGGACGTAGCAGGGATACGAAAAGTTCCAGTGCGGATGGCAGAGAGGGATTTCGCGGTTTTCAGTATAATCAATCCAGCATTCACCCGACCGTTCAACTGGAGAGCCTTTATGCAACCTCCCGCCTCGCTGTACGTTCGCAGTACTGGGCCTGCTGGCGCGCCGGTAATCGTCTTCTTGCACGGCGGCGGCAGTTCCTCCTGGATGTGGCAGCCGGTGATGGATCTGCTGCCCCAATACCGCTGCCTGGCCCCTGACCTTCCAGAACACGGGCAGAGCCGGGAGGTAGGTCCATTCAGCATGGATCTGGCTGGCCAAAAAGTGGCGGACGTGATCCGTTCAGAAGGCGGCAGTGCGGTTGTGGTGGGTCTCTCGGAAGGCGCGCAAGTGCTGGTACAGCTTTTGGCCACCGTGCCCGAGGTGGTGGAGCGAGCCGTGATCTCCTCTGCTCTGCTGCGCCCGCTGCCCGGCATGGGATTTATGGCAAACCCCGGCCTGCTCCGCTGGACGTACCGCCTCTCGGTGGCCCCCTTTCAGAACAATGACGCCTGGATGCGCCTGAACATGAAATACGCCGCCGGAATCCCCGAAACATACTTTCCGCAGTTCAAGCAGGATTTTCAGCAGATGAGCGAGAGCGGGTTCACCAACCTGATGGTCGCCAACCAGCGCTTCCGCATGCCTGAGGGGCTGGAAAAAGCCGCTGCTCCTTCACTCATCATTGTTGGATCAAAAGAATACCGCGCCATGAAGCAATCGGCGCGCGATCTTGTAGCTGTGCTGCCCAACGCGAAAGCCGTGCAGGTGAATTTAGGTAAAGGCGGGTCGCTGGCTTCCGAGCACAACTGGGCGTTGAGCGACCCGCTGCTGTTTGCGCAAACCGTTCGCGCTTGGGTGGAAGATTCGCCGCTGCCCGAGGCGCTTTCTCCGTTATAACGTTGTGGGGAATGCTATCCTGAACACCGAATAAAAAACCGGGTACAATCAGCGGCAAATTTCAACCAGGAGACTTTCAATGACCACACCCAATTCCACAGCGCATTTGCTCAACGAGCCCATCCATGCAGTGATCTTTGATCTGGACGGCGTGTTGATGGACAGCGAGTGGATGGCCTTTCAGGTGTGGCGCGAATACGTGGAGCAGTGCGGCAGCAAGCTGGATGACGCTGTTTACCCGCACATCATCGGCCTGAGCGCCGAAGAAACCGCCGAATATATCCGTGAGGCTTCCGGCGCGAGCTTTGATACCCGAGAAAGCTGCGATTGGGCATGGGACAGGCTCAGCGAGCGGATGAAAGGCACGCTCGATCCGATCCCAGGGGCCGTAGAGCTGGTGCGCGACCTTTCTGCGCGCGAGCTTCCGCTGGCAATCGCCTCCAACTCTCCCCGGCACTATATCGACAACGCACTGCGCGGGCTGGGTCTATCGGGGTACTTCCCCGTCCGCGTGGGCATCGACCAGGTGGCGCAGGGCAAGCCTGCTCCCGATGTATACCTGCGCGCCGCGGAGCTGTTAAGGATTGATCCTGCCCGCTGCCTGGCAGTAGAAGACTCAAAGGTGGGTGTACAGGCCGCCGCCTCCGCCGGTATGCGGGTGCTTGCCATCCCCGCCCACGATCCCAACGGAAGCATGCCCGGCGCGTGGCAAATTTTCACCTCGATGCGCGAAGCGCACCAGGCCATAAAGGCAGCGCTGGGTTGAGATGGTAACGCCGCTGCTTGCCACCAAGCTGTTTCTGCCGCCCGCCCGGCCCGACCGGGTGCAGCGCCCGCGCCTGTTCGACCGGCTGGACGAACTGATGCGCCCCGGTGTCAGCCTGGGGCTGATCTCTGCCCCCGCCGGGTTCGGCAAGACCAGCCTGGCAGCAGAGTGGGCCGCGCGGCGTGAAAAACCGGTCGCGTGGCTCTCGTTGGATGCGGGTGACAATGATCCGGCGGTATTTTTGGCCTATCTGCTGGCGGCGCTGGAGCGCGCGCGGCCCGGCGCAGTCCCCGAAACAACAGCCCTGGCACGCGCACCAGAAGTCCCACCCACTCCGGTGGTGCTGGCAACCCTGCTCAACGAACTGGCACGCTTCGACCCCGCCGATCCGCTGGTGATGGTGCTGGACGATTTGCAGTTTGTCGAATCGGCGCAGGTACAAGAATTGCTGGCCTTCGTGGTGGAACACCTGCCACCGGGCGCGCGCCTGCTCATTGCCACCCGCGCGGACCCGGCCCTGCCGCTGGCCCGCATGCGCGCCCGCCGCCAGCTTGTTGAACTGCGTTCCGCCGACCTGCGCTTCACCTCTGAAGAGGCCCGCGCCTTCCTGGCCCGCAGCCTGGGTGAAGATGCCGCATCCGCCGAAATCGAATCGATCGCCGGGGTGCTGGCGACCCGCACCGAAGGCTGGGCTGCGGGTTTGCAGATGGCGGCCCTGGCGCTGCAATCGGAACCGGGCAGCCGGGAAGGATTCGTGCAGGCGTTTTCGGGCAGCCATCGCTTTGTGCTCGACTATCTCGCGGAAGAGGTGCTCTCGCGCCGCCCGCAAGCAGAGGAGCAGTTCCTGCTGCAAACTTCCCTGCTCGAGCGCTTCAATGCCGCCCTGTGCAGCGCGGAGACCGGTCTGGAAGAAGCCGAATGCCGCCGCATGCTCGAGGCGTTCGAAGCCGGCAACCTCTTCCTCATCCCGCTGGATAGCGACCGGGTATGGTTCCGCTACCACTACCTGTTCGCCGATCTGCTGCGCGCCCGCCTGAAGCAGTCGCAGCCGCGGCTGATCGCCACCCTGCACCGGCGGGCCTCCAATTGGTTTGAATCTGCCGGACTCATCGGCGAAGGCATCCGCCACGCACTGGCGGCTGCCGCTGCGCAGGCAGACGAGGCGGAGCGGGCTGCCGATTACGAGCATGCCGCGCGGATGGTAGAGGGGCACACCTTCCAGATGCTTCAGCGGGGCGAGATGCGCGCCATGCTGCGCTGGGTTGGCATGCTGCCCGCCCAACTTTCCGCCCGGCGGCCCTGGTTGTGCGTCTATCGCGCCTGGACGCTTGCTCTGAGCGGCGAAATGAGCCAGGTTGAAGGGTTGGTGGCGCAGGCCGAGTCGCAGCGCGAGTCGTTGGAAGCGCCCGCTCGCCGCGCGCTGGAGGGCAATATCGCAGCCATACGCGCTTACATCGCCATGAACGCCAACCGCCCCGACGTTGTGCTGGAACAGGCGCAAATAGTACGCGCGCTGCTGCCCGAGACGGATTGGGCGACCGGCTTCACTGCCTGGAATACCGGCTACACGCTGCGCACGATCGGCAGGCTGGAAGAAGCCGCGCGGGCCTTCGAAGATCAGCTCGGCAAGGCGCGGGCCGGCAATGACCCGTGGGGCGTAACCAACAACACCACCGATCTCGGCCAGGTGCGGCGGATGCAGGGTCGCTTGAAGGAGGCGCTGGAAATCTACCAGCGCGGGCTGGAGATTGTGGAGGCAAACGGCGCACGCAAATTGGGTTACGTAGGCCGGCTACTGACCGCCTACGCTGCCGCGTTGTACGAGCAAAACCGCCTGGATGAAGCCGAAGCCCTGCTAAACGAAGCCGTGGAACTGAACCGGCGATGGCAGAACGCCAACCACGAGGTGTTCGCCGCGTTCAACCTGACAAAGGTGCTCACTGCGCGTGGAAAGTTTGCCGCCGCCGAAACGCTGATGGAATCAGCCCTGCGCGTCGTGCGCGAACAGGGTGTAGTGCCGCTGCTCAAGCGGCTGACAGACGGCGCAATGCTGACACTGCGGCTGGCGCAGGGGAAGGTTCCCCCGCCCGCCGGTCCGCTGGAGGACGCAATTCAGGCAGCGCTGGCGCAAAACACGGTGGATAATAACGACGAAGCCAGCCAGATGCGCAACCTGCTGTATGCGCGGGTGCTGCTGTCCCAGGCTCGCCCGGCAGAATCGCTGCACATGCTCGAACCGGTCGAGGCCGCGGCGCGCGCAAGCGGGCGCGGATTGGTACTGATCGAGGCCCTGGCGTTGAAGAGCCTTGCCCTACACCGCCTCGGGCAGAGCGAGCCGGCCCTGGCTGCGTTCAACGAAGCCGCCGCGACAGCCGGTGAGAACGACGCGGTCCGTACGATTATCGACGCTGCGCCACTCATTCCCGGCACGCTGAGCCAGATGCTGCTGGCACTGATCCGCGAAACGGCAGGGCACCGCATACCCCAGGCCTCGCGGCAGTTCCTGGCCCAGCTTCGATCCGCGCTGGAAGAGGTGGGCAGGCCCGAGGCTGCGGCAGCATCCACCACGCCCGCCGCGCTGATCGAGCCGCTCTCGGAGCGCGAGCTGGAAGTGCTGCGCTTGCTGGCAGAGGGACTCACCAATCCGCAGATTGCCGCTCGGCTGGTGATCAGCACGGGCACGGTAAAGGCCCACACCGCGGCCATCTTCCGCAAGCTGGATTCCAATACACGCACCCAGGCCGTCGCCAAAGCCCGCGAAGCAAGATTAGTTTAAGAACCTATCCCAAAAATAGTTTTTTTGTGTTTGTGGTGCGCGACGTAGTCG
>JAEYTI010000371.1 GCA_023434145.1 Chloroflexota bacterium
CCCCAACAAGGGCGAAGCAGAAAGGATAGGTGGTTCTATGATATAATCGGGCAGGGCTATGGAAAACAGCGCGCCGATCTCACCTTTGCTGAATAATCGGTACCAACTCCTGCACACACTCGGTACGGGTGGCATGGCGGTTGTCTATCGTGCGTACGACCGCATGTTAGAGCGCCCGGTTGCCATTAAGGTGCTGCGACAGGATTTTTCGGATGACGAAAACTTCCGCGAGCGCTTCCGCATGGAGGCGCGCGCCGCCGGCAACCTCTCGCACCCCAATATCGTTACCGTGCACGATTTTGGCTTCGATTCTGGGCGGCTGTTTATCGTGATGGAATTCGTCCCCGGCACCGATCTCAAGACGGTGATCAAGCAGCGCGGCAAATTTGGCGTGGAAGAGGCGATCAACCTGATTAGCCAGGCGTGCGAAGGCATTGGATACGCGCACCGGGCCGGTCTCATTCACTGTGACGTGAAACCCCACAACGTGCTCGTCACGCCGGAAGGGCGCATAAAAGTCACCGACTTTGGCATCGCCCGTGCGCTTGCCAGCATCTCGCCAGATGAGCAGGTGGACATCGTATGGGGATCGCCGCAGTACTTCTCGCCCGAGCAGGCTGCCGGGCAAGCCCCTTCTCCTGCGTCCGACGTTTACTCGCTGGGCGTCATCCTGTACGAAATGCTCGCCGGACAGCTTCCCTTCACCGCCACCGAACCCGAGGAGTTGGCTCGCCTTCACCGCGACGTGAGGCCATCATCGCCTCGCCGCTTCAACCGCGACATCCCCCCCACCCTGGAGCAGATCATCCTCAAGGTGCTTTCCAAAGAGCCGGCCCAGCGCTATCGCTCCGCCGACCAGCTCGGGCGGGTGCTGCGCAACATCATTGAGCGGCCCGCGAACTACGCGCAGACGATGGCCTCAGCTCCGTCGCCCACCGCCACGCAGCCCAGCCGCTCACCTTCGCAGGTCGTGCACGTTTACGAGGCACCCGCGCAGACCGTACCCGCCGCGCCAATGCACTCGATCCCCCTCGCTCCGCCGCAGGCCGAAAACGAGGACACTTCGCTCAATATCGACTGGGCCACCATCCTTCTCGGACTGCTGGCTGCCCTGGCAGTGGGCGGGTTGGTTCCCTTTTGGCTCTACATCTATCTTTCGCTGAACCCGCCACGGTAAACCGGCCTTATGGAACCAATCATTCTCTCTACATCCATCTTATCGGCGGACTTTGCCTGCCTGGGCGAACAGATTCGCGAGGCAGAAGCCGCCGGCGCGGATTGGATTCACGTTGACGTAATGGACGGGCACTTCGTCCCAAACCTGACGATGGGCCCGTTTATTGTAGAGACCTGCCGACGCATCACCCGGCTGCCGCTGGATGTGCACCTGATGGTCAGCAACCCCGAAGAACTGGTGGAGCCCTATGCCCGCGCCGGGGCCAACCGGTTATCGGTGCAAGTCGAGTCAACCCCGCACATCTATCGCCTGCTCGAGCGGATCCGCGAGCTGGAGTGCAGCCCGTGCGTGGTTATCAACCCGGGCACGCCCGCCGAAGCTATTGCGGAGGTGCTGCACCTGGTGGATATGGTGCTGGTGATGACCGTCAACCCGGGCTACTCGGGGCAGCAGTTCATCCCGCACGTGGTACCTAAGATTGCCGCTGTGCGCCGCATGATCGAGGCGCGCGGTTTGAACGTTTTGATCCAGGTCGATGGCGGCATCACCGCCGAAACCCTGCCGGGAACGTATGAAGCCGGGGCGCGCGTGTTCGTCGCTGCCACGGCCATCTTCAAGCACCCGCAGGGCATTGCCGAGGGCATCCGCGCGCTGCGCGCGGCTGTGCCTGCTACAACAACAGCACATTAAAACAAAAATCACGGCCCGCGCCGCGATTTTCGTATCAAAAATCCAATGGAACCGGTACTAAGCAGTTGTCTTTGCCAGCGTGCGGATGCAAGCAGTGCAGAGCGTCTTTTTCACCAGCCGGCCGTTCTCCAAAATCGAAACCTTCTGGAGGTTCGGGCGGAAGGTGCGGCTGGTAGCGCGCTGGGAGAAGCTGCGGTTGTTACCAAATGTCGTGCTTTTGCCACACTTATCGCATTTCATTGTCAGGATCCTTTCTCACACCATAATTGCTATACTTCAGGCGAATTTTTTGTCACCTCGGAACGAACCGAGATTCTACCACAGACCGTAACCATTATCAAGCATAGCTGTTAAATCAACAGAGGGTAAATAGGGATGAACGAAGCAAACAACCCGCTTGGCAACATCTACGTTTCATATCGAGCAATTTCCACGGTTGCTTATCAATCCGCCGTACAGTCTTACGGGGTGGTTGGGTTAGCAGCCAAGAACCTGGCCGAAGGATTGGCGCAGGTATTGGTGAAAGACCCGGCGCTCGGCGTAGATGTTCGCTTTGATGGCAAGGCGATACAGATTGACCTGTACGTCATCGTCGAGTATGGCACGCGGATCAAGATGGTTGCCACGTCTGTGGCAGATAGCGTCCGCTACCAGGTGGAGAAGGTTTTTGGGCTACCGGTCAGCCAGGTGAACGTTCACGTGCGCGGTTTGCGCATCAGTGACACAGATTAGAATTTTTCAGCTTTTCCTGGTTATTTGACCGGCAGTATATTGTCACAGCCAGGAAAAAGGATTTTCTCATTTTTTATTGGAGCATCATGAGCATTGAATCATCGATTTCCGCCATGTCGGATGGCCGTCACCTGGCAAAAAGTGAAACCCTGGATGGACAGGGCCTAAAGCAGCTTGTTGAAGCGGGAATGACCTGGCTGCGAACCAACCAGCAGATGGTCAATTCATTAAATGTATTCCCCGTGCCCGATGGTGACACAGGCACCAATATGCTGCTGACCATGCAGGCTGCCTACGCTGAAATCGCCCGCTCTGGCGAGCGCAACGTGGGGAAGATGGCCCACTCGGTAGCACAGGGAGCGCTGATGGGCGCGCGTGGCAATTCTGGCGTGATTCTGTCGCAGATCTGGCGTGGTTTTGCCCGCGGCCTCGACAGCCTCGACACGATGGATGGGCCAATTCTGGCAAAGGCATTTGCCGAAGCACGCAGCACCGCTTACAAAGGCGTGGTGCGCCCGGTAGAAGGCACGATCCTGACGGTTATTAAGGACACGGCAACCGCGGCAGAGCAGATCGTGACGGAATCGAAAGACATGGTCTCCATCATGGAAGGGCTGGTCGACGCCGCGGACGTATCGGTGAAGCACACGCCCGAGCTGCTGCCTATCTTGAAGCAGGCGGGCGTGGTCGACTCGGGCGGAAAAGGCCTGTGCATCATTCTCGAAGGCATGCTGCGCTACCTGAAAGGGCAGTCGCTGGAAACACCTATTTCGACGGTGCAGCCGCTCTCGATGATGAACATCGAAGAGATGGAAGAGATCGAGCCGGGGCAGGATTACGAAATCGTGATCGACTTCCGCCCCGCCGACCCGCTCAATATCGACCAGTTTTACAATGACCTGACCGAAATGGGCACCTCAATCCAGTTGGGCGAAGGTGACGGCATGTATCGCCTGCACATTCACGTCCCCACCGAAAACCGCTACACGCCCATCGACTACACGATGAAGCTCGGAACCATCACCAAGGTGGCGATTGAGAACCTGATGGCGCAGATGGAAGAGATTGGGAAGGGCGAAAACGCCCGCCTGAACCTGCCTACGGTAGAGCCGGGACAGGTGGCGGTGGTCGCTGTATCGCCGGGGTCGGGCATCTCGCGCATCTTTGCCAGCCTCGGCGCAGCCGCGATTGTAGAAGGCGGGCAGACGATGAACCCCAGCACTGAGGAAATCCTCCAGGCGGTCGAAAACCTGCCCACCGATACCGTGATCATCCTGCCCAACAACAAGAACATCATCCTGGCCGCGCAGCAGTGCGCCGGGGTAACCGTGAAAAAGCTCTCGGTGATCCCCTGCACCAGCGTGCCGCAAGGCCTCTCCGCAATGCTGCGGCTGGACCCCGACGGCAATTATGATCGCATCGTCAAAGAAATGACGAGCGCGATCAAAGAGGTGGAGACGGGCGAGATCACTGTGGCAACCCGCTCTGTGGAGCTAAACGGCGTGAGCGTGCGCGAAGGCCAGGTGATCGCACTGCACAACGGTAAGCTGATTATGGCTGCCTCTAATCTGGATGAGGCCTGCCTGGGCTTGCTGGAAAAAGCAAACACCGGCGATTTCGAGCGTATCACGCTGTTCTACGGCACGAACATCACCAAGCAAGAGGTGAACGATATCGTGGACGTGATCCGTAAGGCGTATCCTTCGCACGAGATTGAGCTGCATGAAGGCGGGCAGCCCCACTACCAGTTCATCATCTCCATCGAATAAGCTTCATGAGCAATCCCTGCATCCTCACCGACAGTTCGGCGCAGTTCCCGCAGCTTGGATTTTCTGGCAGAAACGATGTGCGTGTGGCTTCGTTTCGTGTTGAGATCGGCGGGGTGTTATATCCCGAAGGCCAGGCATATAAAGCCAACGATCTACCCGCCACCGCCGATGATATCTTGAACCCCCGGCTGGTTCCGCCCAGTGCAGAAGAGTTCGCCCAACTATACCTGAACCTGAACCAGCACTATTCGGATATCATCGCCATCCTCTCCAGCAGCAGTCTGATCAGCGCGTACGAGAACGCACAGCAGGCGGCTGTCGCGGTGCAAGGCCGGGCGCGCGTCACCGTGATCGACTCGCAGACCACTTCGGTTGGGCTGGGCTTGCTGGTGCAGGCAGCCGCCGAAGCCGTGGCCCAGGGGCAGCCAGCCGTAGAAATCGAGCGGATGGTACGCAACCTGGTTCCCCACACCTATATGATGATCTGCACGCCCGGGCTTTCGTACCTGCACTATGCCGGGTACATCGACTCGGCGCAGGCCTTTGTCGGTGAAATGCTCAACCTGATGCCGATTTTTACGCTCGAAGAGGGCAAGATCACCGCCGTGGAAAAAGTGCGCAACTCGCGCGGCCTGGTGGACTTTATGCAAGAATTCATCTGCGAGTTTGAAGATCTGCACCACATTGCCTTTATTCAAAGCATCCCCGGGCTAACGCACGAAGCCCGGCTGATGCGCGAGCATGCTCAGGCCTGTTTCTCGCAGACTCCGTTCAGCGAGCACAATATTAACCTCCCGCTCGCCACACTGTTTGGGCCGCGCTCGGTCGGCATGGTGGTGATGGAAAAACTCGAACCTACTCGCCGCTTCCGGTAGACGGCGAAGCCGCTTTTTTATGCGTCGAATGTGCCAGGATGGTACGCTGGCACATTCGACGCATGGAAGTACAATTCCTATTCTCAGTTTGGGGTAAAATAATCCTATGCTGTCTTCCGTCGAAAAGCTCCAGAAGTTCGTCAGGCTCGAAATTGAGCGCGGATACGATAACCGCGCCGTTGTCGGTGGCCTGGATAAGATTCTCCCCGCCTGGGAAGCCGAAGCACGCGCCAACCGCCTGGGAGATGAGATCATCCAGACTGTCATTACCGGTTTGAAAAGCTATCCAGACCTGGACCCCGCTGCCCGCGCCGAAACGCTCCAACGGCTCGTTTCAGAGCTGGAGCAGGCCGCCAGGCAAAGCTTACCCCTGCCGAACACGCAGCTCGGCCCGGATGATGAGGTGAGTCTGCCGCCCACACAGGTAGAAGTCGGCCCCACCGGGCAGCCGGCCAGTGTGCCCACTGGGCAGCCGTTGTCTGAAGTGCGCCCGGCACGTGAAGTGCGAGAGGCCAATGCTGCCCCCCGCCGCCCTGCCCCGCAGGAACAGGCTCCCCAGCAGCCCCGCGGCGCGCGCACCTATGGCAGCCCGCTAGGCCCAGGTGGAAACCGCACGGAAGGCACCGGGCTCAACGCCCCACTGCACGTGCTGCAAGGGGTTGGCGCCCGCACCGCACAGACTCTCAGCCAGTTGGGCCTAAACACGCTAGAAGATCTGCTGTACTACTTCCCGCGCCGCTACGACGACTACTCGCAGCTCAAGCCTATCAACCGGCTGGAGTTTGGCGAGGTAACCACGGTGCTCGGTACGATTCAGAATATCCACACCCGGCCCATTCGCGGCGGGAAGATGCAAATGACCGAAGCGGTCGTCACCGATGGCACGGCCTTCCTGCGCGTTACGTGGTTTAACCAGCCCTGGCTGGCGAGCAAGTTCACGCAGGGCACGCAGGTGGTGCTGGCGGGTAAGGTAGAACAGTACCTGGGGCGGCTGACCATGTCGAACCCGGATATTGAGCCGATTGAGCAGGAGCACCTGCACACCAACCGCATCGTGCCGGTCTATCCGCTCACCGCGCGGTTGAACCAGAAGAACCTGCGCCGCATCCTTTACCAGACCGTCTCCTACTGGGCGCCGCGCGTGTCCGATTACCTGCCTGTAAAGGTGAAGAACGCCGTTAAGGTGATGGATCTTTCCACCGCGCTGATGAACGTCCACTTCCCCGAGTCGCAGGACATGCTAGATGTGGCTCGCTGGCGGCTGGCGTTTGACGAAATCTTCCTGCTCCAGCTTGGCGTTCTGCGCCAGAAGCGCTCTTGGCAGGCCAACACCGCCACCGTCTTCCCGGTGCCGCAAGAATGGATGGAAGCACAGCTTAGCCGCCTGCCCTACCAGCTCACCGGGGCACAGCAGCGCGTGCTGGGCGAAATCCGCACGGACCTGTCTTCAGGCCGCCCGATGGACCGGCTCGTACAGGGTGACGTTGGCTCTGGTAAGACGGTCGTAGCAGCGCTGGCAGTGGCTATGGTCACCAACCAGGGCGCGCAGGCAGCCGTCATGGCGCCTACCAGCATTCTGGCTGAACAACACTACCGCACCATGTCGCGGATGCTCACCCAGCCCGCCGCCCTGCTCGTACAGGCAGACCCGGAAGACGCAGAAGGCCCGATAGTGGAAGACCATCCCCCGCTGAAGCCCGAGGAGGTGCGCCTGCTGATTGGTGACACCCCCGAGGCCGAAAAACAGGAAATTCGCCAGGGCTTGCAGGATGGGACCATCAAAGTCCTCATCGGCACGCATGCCCTGATCGAATCGCCGGTCGTCTTCCAGCGGCTGCAACTTGCCGTAATCGACGAGCAGCACCGCTTTGGCGTAGCGCAGCGCGCAGCTTTGCGCGCCAAAGGCGAGAACCTCCACCTGCTGGTGATGACCGCCACGCCCATCCCGCGCTCGCTGGCCCTCACCGTCTACGGTGACCTGGATGTCTCGGTGATGGATGAAATGCCCGCCGGCCGCCAGCCCGTGGAAACCCACGTGATGCGCCCTGTGGAACGCGAGCGAGCCTACACAATCATCCGCGCGCAGCTCGCCGAGAGTCACCAGGCGTTTATCGTCTACCCGCTGGTAGCGCAGAGCGACAACGGCGACGAAGAGCTGCCCGCGGAGCTAAAAGCACAGGGCATGCAGCTTTCGGCCGTTGAGGAAGCCCAGCGCTTGCAGAAGTCGATCTTCCCCAAACATAAGGTGGGCCTGCTGCACGGGCGCATGAAGCCAGAAGAAAAAGACCGCGTGATGACGGCTTTCCGCGACCGCGAGTACGATGTGCTCGTTTCCACGACCGTGATCGAAGTGGGCGTCGATATCCCCAACGCCACGGTGATGCTGATCGAAGCCGCCAACCGCTTTGGCCTGGCGCAGCTTCACCAGCTCCGTGGACGCGTGGGGCGCGGCAGCGATGCCTCGCTGTGCCTGCTCATCCCCGACAAAGAAGATGC
This sequence comes from Chloroflexota bacterium, assembly GCA_023434145.1. Taxonomy (GTDB): domain Bacteria; phylum Chloroflexota; class Anaerolineae; order Anaerolineales; family Anaerolineaceae; genus DSYU01. The sequence continues at coordinate 7,740 of JAEYTI010000371.1, forward strand.
GGTGGAGAATGAGCGTCTGGCCGTGATGTCGGAAACCAACGACGGCTTTGTGCTGGCCGAGAAAGATCTTGAACAGCGCGGCCCCGGCGACTTTTTGGGTACGCGCCAGGCGGGTTTCTCTGAACTGCGCATGGCGAGCCTCACCGACGTTCGCCTGATTGAAAAAGCCCGCCAGCAAGCACAGGCGCTCTTCGAGGAAGACCCCGATCTATCCTCCTCCGAATATCAGCCGCTGATCGAAAAGCTCAATTACTTCTGGCGGCCCGGACAAGGAGATATCAGCTAACATGGTACGCGCCCTTTTCCCCGGCACATTTGATCCGATCCACTACGGTCACATCGATATCGCGCGGCGTGCATCGCGCCTGTTCGATGAGCTGTACGTCGCCGTCTACGACCGCCCGCTAAAGAACCTGCTCTTCACGCCTGAAGAACGCCTGACGCTGGTGAAGGAAACGTTTGAGAACGAGACCAACATCCGCGTGATTGGGTACTCTGGGCTGACGGTGGACGTGTGCCACGAAATTGGCGCGCAGGTGGTCGTCCGCGGGCTGCGCGTGTTCTCCGACTTCGAGTACGAGTTCCGCATGGCGCTGGCGAATCACCGCCTTGCCCCTGATATTGAAGTGATCGCATTGATCACCGATGAAGAGCACACCTTCCTTTCATCCACTACCGTGCGCGAAATCGCCTCGCTCTCCGGCGATGTGAGCAGCATGGTTCCGCCACACGTAGCGCGCGCGCTCGAAAAACGCTTTTTTGAGCTTGGGGAGGGCCAGCAAGTCGTCCCCGCCACATCCCTGAGAGATTAAGCTCCGCCCCACCGGCGGTCCGCCCCGGCGGATACCCATCCGGGAACGAAAATTGCAACGAAGACATCGGAATACTTGCGGAGGTTGGAATGGATATCCTGCATCTCGTCGACCGGCTCGAAGAACTGTTTAATGAAAGCCGTCCTGTACCGTTAACGCACAGCGTAATGGTGGATGAAGAACGCATCCTGGATATCATCGACCAGATGCGGGTCTCGATCCCAGAAGAGATCAAAAAAGCGCAGCAGATCCTGGCGCAGCGCGACCGGATTCTGGCGCAAGCGCAGGAAGAAGCCTCACGCAAGCTGGCCCTGGCGCAAGAGAAAAGCGACCAGATGCTGGAAAACCACGGCATCGTAGAGGCAGCCCAGGCTCGCGCCCGCCAGATCGAAGACCAGGCGCTGCTAGACGTGGAAAAAACCAAGCGCGAGGCCGACGAATATGTGCTGCAAAGCCTTTCCAGCCTGGAGACCGAACTGGATCGCATTCTAACGCAGGTACGCAACGGCGTCCGCACGCTGCAAAGCGAAAAGACGAACGCCATCGCAAACGAAAACCGCGCCCGCGAGTAATCCTTTCCCCATTAAACAAGCAGTTGGACATATGGGAAGAAAATTCTTCTCTAATGTCCAACTGCTTGTTTAGCGGAGCCAGATAATTTGTTTCTTGAATTTATCCTCGAGGTGCAACTGGAAGCAAATCGCAAAGTTTGACTTTCACCGGTCTGTTTTGGTAATCAATGATTACCATTGCATCAGGAGCATGATCGAGAAGTAACTGCCTGCAGTTCCCACATGGAGCCATAATTCCAAAATTCCCCCATGGTCCGCTGGTTGCGACAATCGTCAAAAATCTTCTTTCGCCACTACTAATCGCCGCGCCTAACGCCACTGGTTCTGCACAGGGGCCGAATCCGCAAGTGTCGATGTTCACCCCCACGAATATTTTGCCAGAAGAACATTATACAGCCGAACCCACTGTATATTTTTCGTCTTCGTAGTTTCTCCTGATCACTTCTCTTGCCGCTTCAATCAGCATTTGGTCATGGGTATCTAACTCGGTGTGCTCCATCGAAATTCTCCTCTTCATAGTTTTACCGAATATGTAGAGGTGCAGCGATGTGAAGAACTCAATGAAGAATAAGGCCACCGGCTGCGCCCCGGGTTCCGCGGATCGAGTTCGTTTTTATGGCCTGGGACGCAGCCGGTGGTTTTTAAACGATTTGGTTCTTTCCATCGCTGCGCCCCTACGATTGGTTGGCTGATTATGGCCCGTTAGGCTCTACGACGGGCTCCACTAGTCTTCCTGCTCCTGTTCTCGGTCATCGCCCTCGTCCCGCTTGGCGCGGCGCTTGATCCACTCGGGCCGGTCATCTGTAGCCGGGTAGAGCGCCATCTCCAGCACCTGGTCGATGTGCGTCACTGGCATAATCTTCAGGTCCGCCAGCACCTTCTTCGGCACATCCACCAGATCCTTCTGGTTGCGTTCGGGGATGATGACCCGCTTGAGCCCGGCACGGTGTGCAGCGAGGATCTTCTCGCGCACGCCGCCGATGGGCAGCACCCGACCACGCAAGGTAATCTCACCCGTCATGCCGATATCTTTGTACACTTTGCGCTCAGTGAAGGCCGAGATCAGCGCGGTAGCAATGGTAATGCCGGCGCTCGGGCCGTCCTTGGGGATCGCGCCTTCGGGGATGTGAATGTGCAGGTCTAAGCTCTCATAGATCTCAGGCTCGATGGCGAAATCACGCGAGTGCCACTTGAGGTATGAAAGCGCAGCCTGAGCCGATTCCTGCATTACCTCACCGATCTGCCCGGTGATCTGCATCGTGCCTTTGCCTTCCAAAATCAGCACTTCCACCGGCATAATCTCGCCGCCGTTTTCCGTCCACGCCACAGCAGTCGCCACGCCGATCTCATCCTGGCGCTCCGCTTCGGTTTGGAAGAACTCTGGCGGGCCGAGGAACTTTTCCACGTGCTGTGACGTGAGCTTGTGCGGGAAGGCCTTTTTCTCCGACTTCAAACGTGCCATCTTGCGGCACATGCGGCCAATCTCGCGCTCCAGGTTACGAACACCAGCCTCATAGGTATACTCGCGGATGATACGCCGGATGGCCTGCTCCTGGAAGCTCAGTTCAGGGGATTCCATGCCGCTTTCATCGAACTGGCGTGGGATGAGGAAGCGGTTCGCAATTTCTAGCTTCTCTTCTTCAATGTAACCCGGAAACTCGATCACTTCCATGCGGTCGAGCAGCGCCGGGGGGATGGAACCAAGATTATTGGCCGTGGTGATGAACATCACGCGCGACAGGTCGAACGCAATCTCCAGATAGTGGTCGGAGAAGGCGTTGTTCTGCTCGGGGTCTAGCACTTCCAGCAGCGCCGCGGAAGGGTCGCCGCGGAAATCCGCGCCCAGCTTGTCGATCTCATCCAGCATGAACAGCGGGTTGGCCGTGCCTGCCCGGCGGATAGTCTGGATGATGCGCCCCGGCAGCGCGCCAATGTAGGTGCGGCGGTGACCGCGGATCTCGGCTTCATCGCGCACGCCGCCAAGGCTTACGCGCACAAACTTGCGCCCCAACGCCGTCGCGATCGACTGCCCCAGCGAGGTTTTGCCGGTGCCGGGCGGCCCCACAAAGCACAGAATGGGCTGGCGCATGCGCTTGGGCTTCAGGCTGCGCACGGCGATGTATTCCAAAATGCGGTCCTTCGCGTCGCCCAGACCAAAATGGTTCTGGTTAAGAATCTCCGCGGCATGGGATACGTCCAGGTTATCCTCAGTAAGGTTCGACCACGGCAGCTCCAGCACCCAATCGAGGTAGGTGCGGATGATGCCGACCTCGGGCGCCATCGAAGGCATCTGCGCGAGCCGGTCCACCTCTTTGATCGCCGCGGCACGCGCCTCGGCGGGCATCTCCAGCTTGTCGATCCGGTCACGCAGTTCGGCAACCTCACGGATCCAAATATCGCCCTCGCCCAATTCGGTCTGAATGGCCTTCATCTGCTCGCGCAGGTAAAACTCGCGCTGCGAGCGGTCCACCTCATTCTGCACGCGGTTCTGGATCTCATCCTCCAGTTGCAGCACATCCAATTCCTGGGCGAGCAGCCAGTTGATCCGCTTGAGGCGCTCGGCGGGGTCTGGCAGCAGCAGCAGCGCCTGGCGCTCTTTGAACGGCAGCGAGATCGCCGTCGCCACCATATCCGCCAGCCAGCCGGGCTCCGCAATATTGATGGAGAACAGATGCGCCTCATCAGGCAGCGAGCGATCGAGCTGCACGCAGCGCTCGAACAGGTCGCGGGCGGTGCGCATGAGCGCGTCAGTGTGACGATCTACATCAACTGGCTCGTAGATCGGCCGGACGCGGGCGCGGTAGTAAGGCGTGGTCTGGGTAAACTCCACAAACTCAACGCGACGGCGCCCCTGCACAAGCGCAGAGCTGTTGCCATCCGCCAGGGAAAGCAGCCGCCCCACCGCGATTTCGAGACCAATGGGCAGAAAATCTTCTGGCCCTGGCGCTTCGATATCCGAATCCTGCTGCACCAGCGCAATCATGGTCGTTTCGTCGATCTGCGCTTCCTGAATTGCCAGCAGGTTGGCCCCTGGTTCCACAAAAATCGGTGAGATCATGCGCGGGTAAACGATCATATCGCGCATAACGAACACCGAACACTCGATCAGGCCGTCGCGGTCCGGCTCGGCGTCCGGCACGCGATATAACTCCTCGGTGCGCTGGTGCAGTCCGGAGGAATATTCTTCTGGCATATCCGATCGAGACCAATCATCTTTCATATGCTGCATCCTTCATTTCTATATTTGTGCCCGCTTGTGCCACGTATCGCGGACAGCGGCGGCAATAAACAGCGACCCGGTGGCAATCACGACCGATCCCGGCTGGGTGCTCTCCGCCTGACGGAGCGCTGCTTCTACCGCGGCTTCCAGCGGAACAACCGCCTCGGCGGTGCGTCCGTACTGCTGGGCGAGCGCTACAAGCTTGCCCGGCTCCATCGCGCGCGGATGCACCGACTGCGTGGCGACCACGTGGTTTACGCGCGGCATCAGCTCCGTGAACATTCCTTCTACATCTTTGTCTTCCGACGCGCCGTAAATCAAAATTACCGGGCGGTTGGGGAAGTAATCATCTAACGTCTGGCGCAAGCGCAGCGCTGAGTCGCGGTTGTGCGCCGAGTCTACCACCAGCGGGGGCTCACGGCGCAGCAGTTCGAAGCGCCCAGGCCACTGTACTTCGGCAAACCCCTGCTGAATGTGCTCGGAGGTCAGCTTTAAGCCTTCCTGGCGGGCTGTTTGCAGCGCGGCGTAGGCAGTGGCGGCATTCTCCACCTGGTGCAGACCCAACAGCGGGATGGTCAGGTCCACCGGTGCCCCAGTTGATGACCAAACCTGAAACGCTTGCCCATCCAGCGAATGCGCGATAGGCCGGTAGTTGTAGTGCCAGCCCACTTCTACCAGCGGGCAGTCACGCTCGCGGGCCACCCGGTCGATCACCGCTCGGGCTTCATCGTGCTGCGGGGCAAGAACCACGGGCTTTCCCGGCTTGACGATGCCAGCCTTCTCAAAAGCGATCTTTTCCAGTGTATCGCCCAGCACCGCCATGTGATCCAGCGAAAGCGAGGTGATAACCGAAAGCAGTGGATCGACCACGTTGGTCGCGTCCAGCCGCCCTCCCAGGCCCACTTCTATCACAGCAGCGTTCACGGCCTGGCGCTGGAAGTATAAAAATGCAATTGCCGTGGTGATCTCAAAGGTCGTCAGTCGTTCCACCTGCGCCACAAAAGGCTTCACCGTCTCAACAAGATCAACTAGCGCTTCAGGGGTTACCGGTACGCCGTCTACCTGGATACGCTCCGTATAATCTGAGAGGTGCGGCGAGGTGTAAAAGCCGGTGCGGTAGCCCGCGGCCCGCAGCGCGGAAGCGATCAGCGCGGCGGTAGAGCCTTTCCCCTTCGTCCCTGCCACGTGGATGACCGGGTATGTGTGGTGCGGGTTACCCAAAAGCTCCAAAAAGCGAACCATGCGGCCCAGGTCGAACTTATCGGGGGTAAAGCGGAAGCCGCGTGTGAGACTGTAATCGACAAAACTATAGAGATAGTCCAGGGCTTCCTGGTATGCGCGCGATTCTTGTTCCATATGCCTGTTCCAACCCACCTGGCGCTTGTAGTAACCGTGATGTGACAAGTGATTGTACACGCCGGGGGGTAAATGTGCAAGTGATTTTTTTTCGGAGCAGCGTGACATTCGTAGGATTGACGCGTCCCGTTTGTTCGAGTACATTAAGGATCAAACTTGTAGGATCTATATAATCAACATATGCCAATTGCCCTGCTGACCCTGCACCTGCACCTACCCGGCTGCGCGTCGCTCAAAGAAAAGCGCGCGCGGATCAAGCCAATTATCAACCGGCTGCACCGCGAGTTCAACGTCGCTACCGCCGAGCTAGATTTGCAGGATGTCTGGCAGTCAACCGTAATTGGCTGCATTACAATTAGCAGCGATGCCGTGCAAAACCGTCGGCTCTTGCAGCAGGTGTCCGAATTCGTCGAGCAGAATTGGCCCGACGAGCAGTTGGAAGACGGGCGGATCGAGGAATTATAGGTTTGTTTTCCACTGTGGCGACCTATCGCCACAGTGGAAAACAAGCGATAACTTCATGGAGGACTCATGGACCTGGGCTTGAAAGGAAAAGTTGTGCTGGTTGCCGGCTCCAGCCGGGGGTTGGGCTATGCCACCGCGCTTCAGTTTGCCAAAGAAGGCGCGCGGGTGGTGGTGAACAGCCGCTCGGCAGAAGGCGCCGAGAAAGCAGCCGCACAGATCAAAGCGCAAACAGGCGCGGAGGTTATTGGCATCGCCGGTGACGTAACCTCCCCCAAAGCCGCCGAATCCCTGGTGCATAGAGCCGTTGACGCATTTGGCGGGCTGGATATCCTGATCACCAACGCCGGCGGCCCACCACCCGGGCCGTTTGAGGCGCACGACGATGCCGCATGGCACAAGGCCGTCGAAGCCAACCTGATGAGCCACGTGCGCCTGATCCGCTGCGCGCTGCCCCACCTGCGCAAGTCTGCCAGCCCCAGCGTGCTCACCATCACTTCCTCCTCGGTCAAGCAGCCCATCCGCAACCTGGTGCTGTCGAACAGTGTCCGCGCGGCGACGGTGGGCCTGACCAAAACCCTTTCCATCGAGCTAGCCGCAGAAGGCATCCGCTTCAACTCCATTCTACCCGGCTGGACAGAAACCGAGCGCGTCACGCAACTGCTGGGCGATCGCGCAAAAACCAACAACACCTCCGTGGAACAAGAGGCCGAGAAGCTGGCCGCCGAGATCCCGCTCGGGCGCATTGCCGACCCGCAGGAATTTGCTAATGCGGCGGTTTTCCTCGCCTCACCCGCGGCTTCGTACATTACCGGTGTTATGCTGACCGTCGACGGCGGCACGTATAAAGGAACCTTATAGTCAATGATCCATCCATCTCAAATTGAAAGCCGGTTAGAGCGAATTCTGCTGCGCGTGAGCAAACCGGGCCGCTATGTGGGCGGCGAGCTGAATCAGGTGGTCAAGCCGTGGGATTCGGTGCACACCCGCGTCGCGCTGGTCTTCCCTGACGTGTATGATATTGGCCTGCCCAACCTGGGCATCGCCATCCTGTACGATGGGCTGAACAATCGCGCCGACGTGCTCGCCGAGCGCGCTTACGCCCCCTGGACCGATATGGAAGCCGAGATGCGCGCGCAGAATCTTCCACTGTACACCCTGGAGAGCAAGCACGCGCTGGTCGATTTTGACATCCTTGGCTTCACCCTGCCCTACGAGTCGTTGTACACCAACGCGCTCAACATCCTCGACCTGGCGGGCATCCCCTTGCACTCCATGGATCGCACCGAGCAGCACCCGCTGGTGATCGCCGGCGGGCACGCGGCCTACAACCCCGAGCCCATGTCGCGCTTTATCGATGCTTACGCAGTCGGTGAGGGCGAAGAGGTCATCCACGAGATCGTCGACGCGCACCAACGGTGGAAGGCCACTGGAGCGCCACGGGAAGCCCTCTTGCGCGCGCTTGCCCGCATCCCCGGCGTTTACGTCCCTTCGCTATACGCCGTGTCTTACAACCCCGATGGCACGGTACAGGCGGTGACGCCGCTGGCGGAAGAAGCCTGCCTACCGGTGGTAAAGCGCGTGGTCGCCACCCTGCCCCCGCCGGTGACCAAATTCCTCGTTCCCTCCATCGACGTGGTGCATAACCGGGTGGCGGTAGAGATCATGCGCGGGTGCACGCGCGGATGCCGTTTCTGCCAGGCAGGCATGGTGATGCGCCCGGTGCGCGAGCGCCCGGTAGAAGAGGTGGTCAACGCCGTGGAAGATGCGCTGAACAGCACCGGCTATGAAGAAATTGCCCTGCTCTCCCTCTCTTCTTCTGACTATACGAATATCTCTGAGTTGGTGCAAGCCATCACCGACCGGTTCGCAGGTCGTCACGTCAAGGTTTCGCTGCCCTCGCTGCGTATTGAATCCTTCTCGGTCAACCTGATGGATCAGCTCAAGGATCTGCGCCCTGGCGGTGGGTTTACGCTCGCTCCGGAGGCTGCCTCTGAGCGAATGCGCACCACCATTAACAAGCCTATCAGCACCGATGCGCTGCTGGCGACCGTGCGCGAAATCTTTGGCCACGGTTGGACGACCGTCAAGCTTTACTTTATGATCGGTCACCCCTCCGAAACCATTGAAGACGTAGAGGCGATCATCGACTTGTGCCACAAGGTGCTCAAAGAAGGCCGGAGGCTGGTCGGCGGGCGCGCGAAGGTGCACGCCGGGGTCAGCACGTTCATTCCCAAGCCGCACACGCCGTTCCAATGGGTGCCGGTCGACTCGGTGGATCAGATCCGCGCCAAGCAGGACCTGCTCAAACGATCGCTGCGCGGAACAGGCTTCAAGCTTACCTGGGTCGACCCGCAGATCACCTTGCACGAGGCCTGGCTCTCCCGTGGCGACCGGCGCACAGGCGAGGTAATCCTGCGCGCGTGGCAGAAGGGCAGCAAGTTCGATGCCTGGCAGGAAGGGTTCAAGCCCAATCTGTGGTTTGAGTCCTTCGCTGAGTGCGGCATCGACCCCAACTTCTACAGCCACCGCGAGCGCGCGCTGGATGAGGTGCTGCCTTGGAGCCACATCAGCACAGCGGTGCGCCCAAACTTCTTGCAGCAGGAATATTCCAACGGCCAGGAAGGCATCACCCGCGGCGACTGTCGTAACCAGTGTTTTGCCTGCGGTATCCTGCCCACTTTCAACGATCAGCGCGCGGAACTGCCCGATGATGCGTGGAAATGCCCACCGGTGAAACGCAAAGCCCTGCGCCGTCCCGCACGTCCGGCCCTGGTTGGAGGTGTGCAGTGACAGAGAAAATGGAAAATACGAACCCTACTCAGGTCCAACCACGCCTGGAGCGTATCCGCATGGTGTACGCGCGCGGCGAAGAACTGCGCTACGTGAGCCACCTGGATACGCAGCTCGTTTGGGAGCGCACCCTGCGCCGCGCCGGGGTTCCGCTGGCCCATAGCCAGGGGTTCAACCCGCATCCGCGCTTGCACATGGCCAGCGCCCTGCCGCTGGGCTTCCTCAGCCGCTGCGAGATCCTCGACTTCTGGATGATCGCGCCAGAGCCGGGTGATGGAACTACGCTCGACGTTGCTGATCTGACCGCACGTATACAGGCTGCCGCCCCGCCTGGGCTGACCATTCTCAGCAGCGAATCCGCGCCGCTGAATGAACCGGCCTTACAGGTGCAGGTGCAGTTCGCCGAATATTGCGCCGTGCCGCTCGACCCGATTGGCGACGCGGCACTGGCAACTGCCACTGCCGCCTTAATGGGCGCAGAAACGCTGCCCCGCGAGCGCCGTGGCAAGCCGTACGATCTGCGTCCGCTGATTGAGCAGCTCGAAGCTCAGCCGGGCGATCCGCCTGCCCTGTTCATGCGGCTGATGGCTCAAGCAAGCGCCACGGGCCGCCCCGAAGAGGTGCTGGACGCGCTGGGCTTCGACCCCACCGCGTTTCGAGTGGAGCGGCTGCGATTAATCCTTGGATAACGAAAATCGGCTCGCATCTGCGGGCCGATTTTCGTTATCGATCTAATCTTGCAATTACTGCGATAGATCTACTGAAGGAGGCAGCTTAAAGTTCGCCTCGGGTTTGTAGTAGATCGTCACGCCGGCGGTACCGGTCACCTGCACGGTGTTGCAAATGATGTTAGAAGCCAGGCCAATGCTGCCGGAATTGCCGCCAAAGGTACACTTGGGCTTGCTCGAGGAGCGCTCACCCGGAGCGAGGATGGTGCCGGTGTACGTAGCACCAGAGCCACCTGCCAGATCGATGCCTCCACGATTCGATTCGGGCATATTGATCAGCATCCCAGCCCACTGCGTGCCACCTGCATCTCTCAGGTTGGAGGGGGCATTGAGGGAGATCTTGCCGCTACCGTTCACACTCACGTCACCACCCAGCACCATCAAAACAACCCCGCTGCCGGTAAGGCTGCCGCCGTTGAATTCAAAACCAGTACTGGTGAAGCAGTACATACCCGGCTTCATTTTCCAGTCGCCGTTGGTAATCTTGATGCCGGTATAGCGCCCCGGTTCTAATACCTGAGTACCGCTGTACGTGGCCTGGCTGCGCGCCGGTACACCGGTGTAGCAGTCGGGCATCGGATAATCACGACTTTTCAGCTTATCAATGTTGCCTTCATCGTGCGGGTTCGGGCTGACATCACCGCTGCCGCCCTTGGTTACCCAATCTCCCACGGTGAGGATGTCGCCGTTATCAACCTTGATCGCGCCGCCACCATTCTGGCGGCCCGACGCACAGTTGCCCGTGCCATCGGAATTAGAGAAGATATTACCACCGTTGATATACGTGTCACCGGAGCCGCTGAAGTCAACCGCGTTGCAAGCGTGTTCGCTGGTCGCAACCATTGCGTGGCCAGGATATATGTTCCGCGAGGGGCGGGCGTGGGCTACTGCCTCTACCGTCACTTCCATTTGCCCGCGCCACACAATTTGCGAGAAAATCTGGTTCACCTTAGAGCGGATGAAGACCTGGTAGTACTCGTCATCACCGGTGTAAGGACCGCTGATGGGTGGGTAATGGATGTGAACATCCATTCGCTTGTCGTTTTCAACCCCCGGATGCGTATCGTTAAAGTCATTCTCCTGAACCAATTGCATCGCTGCCTGGCTCCAATCTCTCCCCTCCATGGCAGCAAAAGCTGCCGCCATCGCCGAGGCATCTGCCGCAGACTGTGCACGCCGGCGCTCAGCATATATCCGCCCGCCATCCACTGCAATTGCCACGAAGCCAAAGATCGCGACAATCGCCAGGATAATGAGCACAAATACCTGCCCGCGTTCTGAATGTTGATGTTTCATGTTGTTCACTCCTTTGAGGCACTCAATACGGAACTGGGTACTGTTCCGGCTGCGACAAAATCTTGTATAAGTTGTTCCTCAAGGGATAACGTGGCAAAAACGATTCTGTAACTTACAGGGACCTTACAGCGAACTAACTTAACGACCATTCGGGGTAAGGGTGTTTTTGGGCAGCAAAGCTGCCCAAAAACACCCTTACCCCGAATTAACGTTATCCTAAAAAATAAGACCGCTACTCGAGCGGTCTTATCGGGCCTATCAGAAGTGTGTAGATATTGGCTAGTGGTCGCAGTGAGTACCTTCTAGCATCATAATTGCGCTTGCTGTGTTTACCGTCAGTGGGTACTGTTGAACATTACCGATGAACATACCAATAAACGGCGTGACGATGTGATGCTGGTAAGTAGCCGTTAGGCGGATGAAGTCTCCCGTCTTTGGGGTATGCGTGCGGCAGACACCGTATGGAGTGCAGTATTCTAGCGTAAAGTTGCTAATGTCATTCGCGTCTAGCGGTGTGGTTGCGCTCTTCCGCAAACGGTTCTCGATGCCCCATTTATCCTCGGCGCACATCGATCCATAGGCCGCAGCCTCCTGGGTAACATCTCGCAGTGAGATCATGGTATAGAAAGCCCAGGAAAGGTCGATCATTACAGAAAGTAGAATCAGCAAGAAGACCAGGCTCAGGGCCAGTTCCATAAAGCTCTGTCCACGTTCAGAATTTCTTTGATTGTAATGTCTTCGCAGCATGATTGCTTTCCTCCGTAATACGATGATCCGATCAGCATCATTCTTGCCACAGTGATTGTTTTAAAGCCGCACCGGTTACCTTGTGATCGCTGGCAGGTAGAGATTTTTCGCGAAGGGGAAGCCATCTGCTGGGTCGAAATATTCTACCGAGCCCGGATCACAAACCTTGATGCCATCTTTATTCCCATCGATAGGTGCCAGCGCGTAACGTTGGTCAAAACCTAAACACTGGTAGTTTTTGCCGGTTGTAGGATGGATGAACGGCTTGTTCGGATGCCCTTGGTCGATCAGGCCGCTGCTGGACAGCAGGGTATAGCTCTCCGTCCGGCCATAGTTTTTATCCAGGGTATCGGAAAGCCCGATGTTACTGTTCGTCACCAGGAAGTTGGTGCCGGTGCCTTTGCAAATCGGTTGGTTACTGCCATCCTTCTCATCCACATCACGATAGTTGTAAGTTCCAACTGCTCTGCCAGGGGCGAACCAGCAGTTCGCGGAGGCAAGCTGCCCCCCCACGTTGGACTTATTGTAAGCAATGATGTTGTTCATCAAAAAGCCAGAACCATTTTCGATCTCGATTCCGTAGCTTGTCCGGGAGGCGGTTTGATTTTTGACAATGGTGCTGTTGAGGATTTCAAGAGGATAATTAGAAAAAACACCGGCTCCTCGTCCCGTTGGAGAGAGGACCTTGTTTTCAGCGATCGTTACGTTGGTGAGCTGGCTTGGGGCATCGTTGTAAATACCACCACCGTTTCCCTGGTTCGCGGTGTTATTCCACACCAGGCTTTTCGTCATCACCATTTTGCTCTTGCTGATAAGCCCGCCGCCGTCTCCATTCTCTGCCACGTTATTGCGAATGGTCACATCGCGAATGGTTAGCGAGTTGTATGCATCATTGCGGAACGAGTAAACGCCACCGCCGGAGTGATGTGCTTTATTTCCGTCAACAGTCACACGATAGAGAGTCAGGTAGCCAACTTCGTTGAAGATCCCGCCGCCCAGCGTTTCATCATCGGGGGTTCCCGCATCTATTGTGAAGAAGGCATAGCCGTTTGTAACCGTTAGATGTTGGATGCTAACCGAAAAGCCCCTGGCGGCGATGTGGAAAACACGGGTCTTGCTGCCAGCCTCCGGGCGAATTTTCGTCCCGTCCTCACCCTCGCCCGCTCCTATGATCACCAGCGGGGAAGTGATATCCAGGTCTCCAATGGCGCCAATCACGTCCTTTTGATCGTCAGCCTCTTTCGTCGTGCCAAGACTGAGAACGTATGTACCAGCAGATAAGTTGATCACATCTGCTCCCTTGCCCGCTGGACAGCCGCCGAAAGCGGTATCCGTGTTCGCCGCGCGAATTGCTTCGCGCAGCGAGCAGTTGTTTGTATTCGTGCCGAATTCATCGAGGAATACGTTTACGGTAATTGTATTCGCCGCGACAGGTTGCACGGATCCCAACAGGCAAACCAGCATAGCCGCAAGGATTACGACATTGATAAGAGACTTACGTTTGAAAGTTGTCAAATTTATCATGGCCTATTTAAGATTGCGGATTGTATCCGGAATGACGATCTTGCATGGAGTGCCATTTATGGCTTTGTCAAACTCAATCGTCATTGCGTACATGGTGCCGTTGTTCTTGGTGTCCGGTAGTTCTGTGGTGAAGACAAAGCGAATTTGCTTGGTTGCACCGGCAGGCAGGTTCAAATTCGCGGGACCACTCCACTTAATCTGGTCGGGGCCGGTACCGAATATCTTATTCGTCGGACCCACGGGGTCTGGGTTCGCCACCCAGATACAAGCAGGGCTAGCCCCGCTACAAGCGGTGGTAGTCGTCGTGTCAAAGCGAATTTCCTTCAAGGACGCATCACCACCAGGCTTTGCAGGCCAGGTGACGTCAAGAAGCTTCAGTTTCACCGGCGTTATATCTGGATTGCGGATCGAGATCCAAAACCCATCGTTTTGATCTTTGAAATTGAATGTTGTAACCAGCACCGGGCATATCGGCATCGGTGTAGGCGGCAGCTCTTCTGTGGGCGAGGGAATTATTGTAGGCGGGATCACACCAACAACCGTGTGTTCCTCTGCTTTCGATTCTGGGCTAGGCGTAAACTCCATATCGCCCTGATAGATGGCAACCAACCTGCGAACGCCCAAGGCCGGATAGCCCAGCAGCGGACAGGAGCCCTCTCCTTTTGCATCCAGACTAACCAGGCAGCCGATACCTACGATCTCCTTGTCGTACACCAGCACCACGCCGCTGGGGGGGATCGGGCTCACACCGACTTTTGGCGTTACCTTCACCTTGATATCGATACGCTGATCCGGAGCAGATGGATCGGGAGAGTCCTCTATGATTGTAGTAACGGATTCGCGACGGACTTTGAATGTGCGAGATTCAGGAGGGTCAATCGAGCAAAACATGGGATCAGAACTATCGAACGACGCCTTTAGGACAACCTCACCGTGCGTGATGAAGATGTGGGTAAACGACCCGGCCAGGGCGGGAGAATTAACCAGCTTATTCACCCCGGCTATCTGAATGGTAACCGTCCCACTGGTCGGCTGTTCTGTTTCGGAAGACTTCACAGCATAAGTAAATGTTTCAGTTTGGCCCACATCCAGCGGAAGCGAGGTAGAGTCAATCTCAAAGTAGGTTGAGATGCACGTTGGGGCCAATGGAGGCGCTTCGCCTACCGGAAGGCTGCGAATGATCGTTCGCGCAGTCTCTGCCCGAATGGGAAAAGGCTGTATATTAACCAGCGGTACGATTGGCTGGTAATTCACGACGATCGTGACGATAACGCGGTCACTCAGGTTTACATCGGGGCCCTGTCCACCCGGCGGGCAAGCGGCGTACGGCGCCAGGCTATCTGGTCCGTGATCATACTCAATAACGACACTTTCCGGGCGAACCCCGGCAACCGCGCCTACACGCACCGCCGTCTCAAGCATCTCATCACAGTCTCGGAAACGCGGCAAGCCATTCTCCGTTACGCCTACGGCAGCTCCCCAGCGTGCAGCCTCACGGCTGGCTGCAATCGTGAATGAATAAGAGAACATCATATGTCCAAACGCGATTATGCCGAAAATGAGGAGCAGCAGGACCGGCAGTACCAATGCAAACTCCACCATTCCCTGTGCATTCTGTGGATTTTTCTTATGGAATTTCATAGTCCACCTAATCCTTTTGAAGAAGAAACAAAAAAACGGATTGGACGAAACCCGAATAGTGTATCGTAGTAACTTGGACCATTTTCTGTGGCTAGTAAAATGGGCACAGAAACCGAACCAACGATATAAGTACAAAAAATACAATTCCCAAATTCTATTCTTACACAAAACGCGTCAATTTGTTTATCGATTACCTTTCACCTTCTTTACAAATCAATAACAACCAGCGGTGCCATAGTCTTGCGCACCGCGGATGTATATATTGGGGATTTTTATGCAGAGGTAGGTTAAACCAAAAAATTCCCTCTGCTTCTATTGTATCGAATTTTTGTTACCGCGCCACCACCAAGGTTACTTGTCTTTTGTGGGTTTGGGTTCCTTGGTAGGCTTCTCCGTGTCCGGTGGCTTATTCTCGTTGGGCGGTTTATCTGTCGGTTTATTCTCGTTTGGGGGCTTATCCGGCGGCTTGTTCTCGTTGGGCGGTTTGTCCGTTGGAACCTCCTTCGGCTTCTCCGTTGGAACCTCCTTGGGTCTTTCCGTTGGGCGATTCTCGTTCGTGGGTCTTTCCGTCGGGCGATTCTCATTCGTCGGCCGAGGCGTATTGGTTGGTTTCGGCTCCTTGGTTGGCGTACCAATCTGAGGAACACCGGGTGGGGTACTCTCGCCAGGGTTCACCCCTGGAACAGGGGTTTCTTGGGGCGGAGCCGTATAGGTTGGGGGAACTGCCGTACTCGTACTTGGGACTGTTTTGGTAGCAGAAGGAACTGCGGTGGTGGGAAATGGTGTCGCAGTGCTGCGGATCACTTCATCCCCCACTTCCACGGCGATCATCGCGCCCTGCAAGGCTACCCTGTGGGCCATCTCTAACCCGGCGGCAATCTCTTCAGGTGCGTCTTCACTGATCGCTTGCAGCTGCTGTGCCTGCTTCAACAGCTCAGCCTGCACGGTTTGGGCAGCCTCGAGTTTGGCTTCTGGCTGGTTCGCGTTGACACTATTGAGCAAGTTAACCGTACGGGTCACCTCTAACTGGAAATCGTCAAACAGATCAGCAGCCGCGGCAGAATCACCCTGCGCCAGCAGGGCTTTGATCTCCTCCAGACGATGTTCAGAGAACTCGGTCGTCAAAAGAACACGCGCGGTTTCGCTAAAAGTTACGCCAAATTGCACCTGCTCGTGGATGCGCTTGACGGCATACAGGCTCTGACCTGGGATCGTGTCATGCGCGGCGTTGAGCAGCCCAGCTACACCAAAGATCAGGACTGCCGCCATAACAAATGCGGCGACTGGCTGCCAACGAAATGAAGGAAGGGCAAAGCCAAATATGCCCCGTTTTTTGTTGAGCCCGGCGCTCTCCAAACGCACCTGTTCTACCAGGCGCCTTCGCGAGGCGCGGATAAAGCTTGGGCGAGGCGCAACCTCTGCCTCCGATTCCGTGAGCCACATGGCCACTTCTAGCTCTGGGCGGATGATCGCCGAAAGATCGGGATGCCGTTTTAGCACATCTT
The DNA here is from genome assembly GCA_023434145.1 of Chloroflexota bacterium. Taxonomy (GTDB): domain Bacteria; phylum Chloroflexota; class Anaerolineae; order Anaerolineales; family Anaerolineaceae; genus DSYU01. The sequence continues at coordinate 24,396 of JAEYTI010000371.1, forward strand.
CAAGCGAAGATTTCCCGGATTGGATCTCTTCCAGGCTTTCTTCTATGATATTACTGAGATCCAGATCATCCTTCTCGAACACGAGAACCTCTTTCCAGCAAGTCTTTCAACGCTGAGAGCGCACGATGTTGTAAAACACGGACGGCCCCGACGGAACGCTGCATTACTTGTGCCGTCTCTTCCGGAGACAAGCCAGACAGGAACCGGAAGATCAATACAGTCCTGTAGTCCTCTCGTAACTCTCCTATCATTTTTCGCAGGTCAGCGTTGGCAATTCGTTCGTCCACAGCTTCTTCTGGGCCAATTTCATGTGATTGGAGCTCGATGTCGTCAATCGATTGCACAGATTTGTGCTGCCGGTAGTAATCAATGAGTGAGTTGCGAGCAACTCGGAACAAAAATGCAGAAAATGGCAGCCCGCGCTCGTCGTATTTCGGCAGCGCCCTCCAGGCCCGGAGGAAGATGTCTTCGGTCAGGTCTTCTGCATCTAGACGGTTTTCCAGGTGAGAGTAGACATACCGAAAGATCAATTCAGCATACTGTTCGTACAGCACCCCGAATGCATCGGCATCTCCGTTCTTTACCTGTCTTATCAACTGCTCGTCGTCATGCAGGCGACTTGCCATCAACTATCCTATATAACGCATAGTCTAAAAAGTTGTTACAGTTTTAACGATTGGGCCAGTAATTGGCCCCGAAACCAGTCAAATAAGCTCAGGAGTGGCATTATTTTGTGATTCTTGGGAAAGTTTGTTCCTCACTCCCCGCCCATTGATCAAAAAATCAGACCCGGATTTCATAATCACGGAAAATGTTTATACATTCTGATTATATTCGATCGCGGCACTTTTACCATTGGAAACAAGAATTCTGGCTTTACAATTTCATAATGCACGGGACAGTTGTTAGATCCGCCCAGTGTCGCCCCCTTCCTCTTTCTACGTTTCTTCCTACTGTTATTTTACCTTGTTTTTTGTTGGTTCATACACCCCACCAAAAATGCACACATTCAGTTTACAAGGGAGTTTCCTATGCTCGACAAGCTTATCGTAATTGCCGAGGGGCAAAACGACCGTTTTCCTGACGGCAACGATCCGTTTAAGATCATGACGCGCCTGCTCGAAGAGGCAGGTGAACTGGCGCAGAAAGTAAACCACTTTGAGGGGACCGGTGTAAAGCGCTTAAAGTACGGCGAGCCAGACCGTGTAGCCCTTGCGAAAGAAGTCCGCGATGTGCTGCTCTGCGTACTCCAGGCGGCGATTTATTATGGGGTTGTGCCAGAACTCGAGGGGCATCTCCACACAACCTTCGAACGGCTGAAAGAAGAAGGCCATATAAAAGAGGGGTAAGAAAATATTCCCCCGGTGGGGATTCTCCCTGGTTACAGAGAAAAAGCTGTACCTATCGGTTGCACGAATATTTATTACCTGACCAATAAAACTACAGAATCGTCCGTTGGTGCTTTTCCAGAGAGAATAAGCAGGCGTTTTCCCCTTTCTCTTTGGTAGGGTGTTTCCTATTGCTTCAGAGGAAAGGACTACCTGTTCTTTTTCTCGTGGGCAAGTAGAATGATGACAACAAAGGATTATTATCCTTGAACGGACCCATCCCCTTTCACCGGGAGCCCAGCCCATAAGAGATTTCGCGGTGGATGTGGTCACCAAAATCCGTTCTCCGCTACTGCCAGGTCGCTCAGGGGGCAAATGACCTGGCAGAGTGCGTTTAAAAGCGCGTTCTCCACGCTTTCACTTGCACTTCGGCATGGAGAACGCTACGATCCGTTTCGTACCTATCCAATAATTTATTTTCGCTCAATATGGGTTTCAATTATGTTGGGGTGGTGAAACCACCCCAACATAATTGAAACCCCTTGAAACCCGACAGGAGCCTTTATTTTTTGCGTTTGTTGTTTGTGCGACGTAGCACACAAACAACAAACGCAAATCAATTTTCGGATAGGTTCTAGCAGGTAGTCTGAAAAGCGGTTATTTCCGGATGAACGGCAGGTAAATAGATTTGCCCTTTAGAATCACCTCAACGGGTCCAAATTGTGTTTCGATCTGGTTTATCCTGCACACATCTACCAGCCAGTAGTAGTACGTTCCGGCTGTGGGGAGAGTATCGGTGTAGGTGTATTTCTTCTCGGCATTGGTGGTTTCTGAATACAGCAGATTGCCTGCCTCGAATACCGATGTTGTCGTGCGGTAGAGCCGATAACCCAAATGATCTACCTCGGCTTCAGCAGCCCATTCCACCAGAACATTCTGTCCACCCACTGGCTTTGCGCGGAAGTAAAGCAGCGTTGCCGGAGTGGGATGTTCCGGCTCGGCGATCGCGGAGTGCGAGTTATTCGCTGTGTTGGCATCAGCGGTGGTAGAGGACACGCTCACTGTATTGGTGAAGGATGCGCTGACAAAATCGTTCACATGCACCACCAATTGAATGGTCTGTGTAGTGCCAGGAGGAAGCGTACCCAGGTCCCATGTCACCGGGTTGGGGCCAGAAGCTATGGCCGGGGTCGCGGAGACATAGGTGACCTCATTTGGCAACGTATTGCTCACCACCACGTTTGCCGCGTCAGAAGGGCCGTGGTTGGAAACGGTGATGGTGTACGACAGGTTCTCGTTTGGATAAAAATCCGCATCCGCCACCGAGGTAAGCGTTAGATCAGCCCCCGGCGCTGCGTTGTTCTCATCAGCAGCGGCATTGTTGATCGGATTACTGTCATCTGTGCCTATAGGAGCACTGATTGCTGCGGTATTGGTTAGCATCGTAGTGGCCGAGGGGTGCGTTTGGGCAACGACTGTGTAGGTGATGGTGGCCCCCACTGGAAAATCAAGGGTCGCATTATAGCCGGTCGTCGTGCCGATCGCCTCGGTGCAGCCACTTGCGCCGCCTGCTTCCACGCACGTCCACGACCATCTGCTAATTTGCGGCGGGATGGCATCGGTAAAGGTTGCGCCTGTTACAGCATCTGGGCCGTGATTGGTGACGGTGATGGTGTAGGTGAGCGGCTGGCCGGGTACGTAGCTTTCCACGCCATCTGTCATCGTCACTGCCAGATCGGTGGAGCGGTTCACGCCCAGGTAGTGGGCCAGGTCGCTGGCGTGCACGGTCGCAAACATGTAACTGGCAGAAACAGTGGCTTCATTGGTATGCTGGCCCAACGCCCAGACGGCACTGATACTGCAGGTGAATTCATCCGTGCCGCTGCCATTTTCAAAATCATCGGGGCTCAGGCTGATCGGAATGGCGCAGGATGCTGTGCTGTAAACCGAATCAGTGAGCGTAATATCGGTCAGCGGCACGTTGCCTGTGTTGCGAACGGTGAAGCGGAACTGCGGGTCGGTGCCGTAGGTGATCTGCGGACCAGGGGCAGCATTGGCATCCTGCCAGATTCCATCCGCAAAAACCTCCTTCTGCACAGTAATCGCCGGTTTCGGTGCTTCTATGTAAGTGATTGTTTCGCTCTCGGAATCGCTGCTGGTATTGCCTTCATCATCTTTCACTGTCGCGGTGAAGGTGTAGACGTGCGCGCTGCCCACGGTCCCAGGCGGAACTGCCAGAGGCGTTTGAAACTGGCAGTTCGCGCCACCCGCAAGAACCGTACCTTTTTTGCAGTTCGTCCCGCCTTCCAGTACACCAAACTTGTTATCCACCAGCGTGGTGATTTCGGCGGCTTCAGGGCTGTTGTTCGTGACGGTGAAGGTGAAAGTGACGGTATCCCCAGTCTCATAAACGGTTTTGACAGCGGCAGTTGTCGTCACGCTGATATCGGGCGGCACATCGGTGTAGGTTATTGTCGCGCTGTCCGAAGCCGCGGCCTCATTATCTTCGTCATCCTTTACTTTGGCGGTAAAAATACTGGCGTACGTACCTCTCACCTCGCCCGCAGGGATGGTGAGGGTCTCCTCAAACGAGCAGCTTGTATTCGCAGGCAGTTCGGTGCCGATCTGGCAGTCGGCGTTCCCGGTCAGCGGATTGATCGTGCCATCTACCAGCGAGTCCATGATGACCAGTTCTTCCCCAACGTTGCGAACGGTGTAGACGAAGGCCACGCTCCCGCCAACTTCTGGCACATTCGTGGTTACAGCATGCTTCTCGACGGTGATCACCGGCATAACGTCCGTATAGGTGATGCTTTTGCCTGCCGATACGGTAGCACTGCCGCCTTCGTTATCTTTGACTGTGGCGATAAACACGTTGCTATAGGTGCTGTCAGGGACTCCGGCAGGGATGGCAGATGTGACTTCAATAGAACAGCTCGTATACCCTGCCAGCATTGTGTCCACAGGACAATCGGTATTTACAGCGAGCGCTTCGGATAAATTGTCGCCCAGCGAAGTAATCGTCACGGCTTCCGCTGTATTGTTGGCGACCTCATAGGTATAGATCGCATCTGCCCCAGTTTCCGGGATCGTATCCCGGTTCGCATTGTTGGATACACCAATGTCTGGGGCGACATTGGTGTACCATACTGTATCGCTGTCCATGGCGCTGCCGGTGTTGCCATACCCATCCGAGCCGTTGACGGTAAAAGTATTGATGTGCGTACCGTACGCATCTCCAGCGGGGATCTGGTGTTCAACTTCGAAGGAGCAGCTTGCTCCGGCAACCAGTTCCGTGCCAATCTTGCAGCCGTCATCCACAGGCAGTGGATTGATGCGATCATCGAACAGGCTGGTGATTGTTACTGGATCGTTGCCAATGTTGTCGACAGTAAAGGTATAGCGTACGAAGCCGCCCGTCTCAGGGACAGCAGCAGGCACGGCAGCAGTTCGTGCCGCGAGGTAGACGCCACGCAGAAGGTCGGTGACCGTTGCTTCGAATGGTTCCATAACCTCATTCGAGCGGACCTCCACGGTGTTGACGATCTGCGTTATCCCAGCGGGTACCGGGTTATCCACGGTCACCTTATATTGGAGAGTTAGTTCGCCGCCCGCGGGCAGGTCGACATCATCATCCTGCGTGATCAGCGCCGGAGGAATGCCGCTGTTGAGATTGGGGATCGCTGCATCAGGTATGTTATCCTTTTTTTGAACCAGGCCGGGCGTGGTGAACAGAATCTGCACGTTATCGATCTCCAGTCGCTCAAGGCCATCAAACTTATACACCACAAATTGGATCTGAGCATTTGAACTCGGAAACAACGAGATATTACTGAAATGCTTATCAGAGAGAGGGATATTGCCTTCATATGTCTCGACTGTTGTAAAACCACTGCCGTTATCAACACGAACTTTAAATACATCCTCTGGTCCCAGGACCCCATCCACCACACGGAAATCAAAGCTTAATTCAGCCGACGATGCTCCCGTCTTGGGCACAGTACGAGTCAATACTGAAGTAGTTGTATGTCCAGTAAAACGCAACCAGCCGCCAATGACTAACATGGCTCCTGTATTGGCAAGATTGTTATTTTCCGGGCCTAATTCGCTCCAGGGGTTTGTCGACCAATCCTTTGTACCGTTGCTGTTGTAATAGGAAACTTCATTAAATTCGTCTCGGTACGTGTGCACAACAGGCATACCAGTGTAGGTGACAGTTGTGCTTTCCGGCACGTAGGTGGTGCCCGGCGGCACCAGATCGGTGATCACCAGGTTGTTCTGGGTGGTCTCGCCGGTGTTTTTTACTGTGACCGTATACGTGATCGTGTCGCCGGGGTTGATGACACCATTTGCGCTGGAGGACACCTGAATCTCCAAATCCGCTACGCTCTCTATAATCACATTTGGGGCGGTTGAAGAATCGTCGCTAACCGCAGCCCGAACCGGCTGCACGGCAAAAACGGAGGCAAACAACGACAGCGCATAAGCGCACAAAATGAATAGAGCTACTTTTCTGTTTTTCACAACTTCTCTCCCGATTGGGTCAATGGAATTTGCAATGGACGCGAGAAAAGACAAAACGATACAACCCATCCTTCAGAACCAGGCGCCAAAAAAAGCAGCCCAGGAAGGATTTGCAGCCGGCAGCCAAGGCATATACGTTATCACCCCTGATATTTAGTTATAAATCAGCTATATTTGGGTTATAGAAAAATTATATCACAAGCACTGTAATGCGTTATGAGTCTGTGATATTTTTCGTGGTTTTAGGGAGAGGTTGCTCCGTGACCTCTCCCTAAAACCACGAACAGTTCCTAAAGAGCCTGAGATTTTTCGCTAAGAGGAAACAAAACCTCTCAGATAGCGCACGCTTTCCTCGGCCCACTGCTGCTCCAGACGAATGGCATCCTCCAGCGTGGGCTGCTCGGGGGGCCACAGCTCGATGATTATGTTGTAGTCATATCGCGAAGCCTTCAACTGTTCCAGCAGCCAGGGGGTGTCGATCATCCCGGAACCGGCGGGTGTACCCTCGCAGAGAAAGCCCATCATATGCCACGCGCGCCGCATGGTGAAGTCTTTGTAATGCAGGCACATGGTATGCGGCGCGAGGATACGGGTCACTTCCTGCCAGCCTTCGGGAACCGCCAGCGAGTTGACCATATCCAGAACGATGCCCACGTGCGGGCTGCCGATTTCATCCAGGGCGGCGCGAAGATCCGCCGAAGAGGTGCGCCCGTTCTCCAGGGCGAGCCGCATGCCCTCCCCTTCCAGCAGGGGCAGCAGCGGGCGCACGGCGGGCGGAATTCTCAGCGCGTCCGCGGCATATGATCCGCCAATTTCCGGCAGCGTACGGATCAGCGATGCGCCCATGCGTTTTGCCAGCCCCACCGACTGCCGGATGTGCTCCGCATCTAACCCGCGCGTGCCCAGCTCCAGAGTGATGCCCCATTCCTTCGCCCTGCCGATAAACGCATCTTGCTCGCTGGCTGGCAGCATTTCAAATGGTAGGTTCGGCCCAGTTTGCACCAGCGAAACGCCCAGCGCCCGCGCACGTTCGAGCAAACCTAACGCGGTGAGCGGGTGTTCGGGGAAGGCGGCGCAATCCGGGTACTCGGGGTTCGCGCCGCGGAATCCGATAGACCACATGTAGGTATACGAGTTTATGCCAAGTTTCATTTGTTTCTCCTGCCGCCAGATTGCTGACGGGTGTATTTCAGTTTTGTGGTAGCAGTCTGGTGATGCTGAGCATCACCAGACTGCTACCACAAAACTTCCCCAAACTGAAATGCACCCATTGCTGACCCTGATTCTAAACCGGTATGAGAATGGTGGCGTACAATAGTAGATATGAAACACTCTCCCATCGCACCACACGTTTATGCCATTTCGCTCGGCTTCGTCAACATCTTCCTGATCGACCGCGGTGAGCTGACCCTGATCGATACTGGCACGCCGGGCAGCGCGGATACGATAATGGAAGGCATCCGCGCGGCAGGCTGCCGGCCCGAAGACCTGAAGCACATCCTCATCAGTCATTTGCACGTAGACCACGTGGGCAGCGCCAAGGCGCTCCAGGCGGCTACCGGCGCGCAGGTGCACATGCACCCGACAGACGCGGCCGACCTGGCTGCCGGAAAGACCATGCGCGGGGTTGAGCCGGGGCCTGGGCTGCTGAACCGCATTATCGTGCCGTTGATGAAGCACGCACCGGGGTCTGGCACAGTAGAAGCGCCCCGTGTTGATCACCCGCTGGAGGATGGGCAAGTGCTGGACTTCGCGGGCGGGCTGCGAGTAGTGCATGCGCCCGGCCACACGGCGGGGCACGTGGTTTTTCTGCTGCCGGAAGATGGCGGCCTGCTGTTCGCAAGCGATGCCTGCTCCAATATGACCCACCTGGGACCATCGATCCTCTATGAATCTTATGAAGAAGGCTGCCGAACGCTAAAGCGGCTGGCGGAAATGCCTTTTGAGACGGTAGTTTTCGCACACGGCAGGCCGCTGCATGATGCTTCGCGGCGGTTTGGTGAAAAGTGGCGCGGATAAAGCGATAATCCAATATTCTGCGCGGAATGAACAACCAAATTGCGGGTAAAAAAACCTGTTTGCACTCGTGTGCATGAATTGCTTGACGAAAAAAACACACTTCAATATACTTACAGCAATGGCTCATAATACAACAAATGTTCCTGAAGATGCATATGCTGTAATGGAGCAACGCTACCGGATTTCGGGAGCGCAGAAACGGCAAATGCTGGCATTTGGGCGTGCCATGCTTTTCCTCGCCCCGTCGCTGATCCTGTTCCTAACCTTCGTTTTTATACCTCTCATCCGCACAATCTCACTGAGTACATTTCTCACCAACCCCATCGGCGTGGCAACACGCTTCGTGGGGTTGATGCACTACCAGCGCCTGTTTGATACCCCGGTGTTTCTCAACAGCCTGGGGCGCTCAACGCAGTTTGTGCTGTATGTCGTGCCGTCGACGATATTGCTGGCACTGCTGCTGGCGGTGCTTGGCAACCTGCGCCTCAGGCAGATCAGTATTTTCCGCGTGATCTTCTCGATCACCATCGCTGTCTCGGGCGCGACGGCCTCGCTGATGTTCCTCTACCTGTATCACCCCTCCATTGGCGCAATCAACTACTTCCTCGGCTTCTTTGGAATCGCCAACGTTCCCTGGCTGATCAGCCAGCACACAGCACTAATCGCTGTGGCAATCACGTCTGTCTGGCTCCAGTTGGGCCTGAACACCGTGATCTTGATTGCGGCCATGCAGGGAATTTCTGAGGAATTGTACGAATCGGCCATGATCGATGGCGCGGGCGGCTGGCAACGCTTCTGGAGCATTACCCTGCCCATGCTCTCCTCCACCATTTTCTTCCTTGTGGTGGTCGATATGCTGGCCGCCTTCCAGACCTTCACCCCAATCTCAATTATGACCGGCGGTGGCCCGCTCGATTCGACCAACCTGCTCGTCTATGAGATCTACCGCGAATTCTACATCAACGGCAAGTACGGATTTGCCGCCGCGCAGTCGATCATGCTGTTCCTCATCATGCTGGTGCTGACGATCTTCCAGTTTACCGTTGTGGAACGGAAGGTGTTTTACGAATGAACGACTCCGTCATCGCTCGCCCGTGGTGGGCAACCACCCTCCTGTATCTTGTGCTGATTGTCGCTTCTATCATCGTGCTGTTTCCGATCTACCAAACGGTGAATCTCAGCTTGCTTTCAGACAGCGAAGTCGCCTCCTACCCGCCCAAGCTAATTCCCTCTGGCCTGCACTTCGAGAACTACGCCAACGCCATGGCTCGGGCCCCGCTGGGCCGCTACCTGTTCAACAGTATCACCCAGTCGGTGCTGGTAATGTTCGGCCAGTTGATAACAGCCGCGCTGGCAGCCTACGCCTTCGCTTTCATCGATTTTAAATGGAAGAACATTTTCTTCCTGGTCTTCCTGTCCACGATGATGATCCCATGGGAAGCCACCATCATCCCGAACTATCTGTTCATCAAGTCGATCAACTGGACAGACACCTACCAGGGCCTCGCCGTGCCCTTTATGGCCACCGGGTTTGGCACCTTCCTGCTGCGGCAGTTCTTCCTCAAAATCCCGCGCGACCTGCACGACGCGGCGGTGATCGATGGCGCAAACGATTTGCAGTTCCTTTCGCGCGTGGTGCTGCCGCTGGGCCGCCCGGCCCTGGGCACGCTGGCCGTTTATAGCTTCTTGCAAACTTACAACCAGTACCTCTGGCCGCTGCTCATCACCAATGTGCCCAACATGCGCACGGTGCAGATCGGCATTGCCCTTCTGCAGGATGAAGAGCGGTTCATGTTCAACGTGGTGATGGCGGGGGTTGTGATCGTACTCGTTCCCACCATCATCCTGTTCATCTTCAGCAATCGCCAGCTCATCCGCGGCCTGACCGCCGGAGCCGTCAAAGGCTAAGCTGGATACCCGCACGATTGCACGCCTAGCGAGTAAGAGGCCCCTCGCCCTGCTCGCGCCACAAGTCCATGTTTTTTGTTAGGAGGAAAGCATGAGGAAGACGTTGTTATCGCTCGTAGCGCTCATCGTAATCGCTACGATGGTCCTCTCGGCATGTACTCCCGCCGCGACGACCTCAGCCCCTGAGCCGACCACGGCTGCTGCCCAGCCTACTACTGCGGCTCCCGCTGCACCCGCAGCGAACCCCACAGCCACCATCGCACCTCCCGCCAGCGCTGACGCGACCAAGATCGCCTTCTGGCACTCGATGGGCGGCGACATTGGCGGCAAGGCCATCCCGCAGATGGCCAATGACTTCAACGCTTCGCAGCAGACCTGCTACGTTGAGCCGATTTACCAGGGCTCCTACGACGACTCGCTGAACAAGCTCAAAGCCGGCTTGCAGTCGAAGGATACCCCCGCCGTGGTGCAGCTCTTCGACATCGGTTCGCGCCTGATGGTCGACCTGCAGGTGGTTACCCCCGTCCAAGACTTCATCGACGCCGAGAGCTACGATGTTTCTGACCTGGAACCGAACGTGCTGGCCTACTACACCATCGAAGGCAAGCAGTATTCGATGCCCTTCAACACCTCGACCCCCATGCTGTACTACAACAAGGACATGTTCCGCGAGGCTGGGCTGGATCCTGAAAAACCGCCGAGGACCTTCGCCGAGTTCGAAGAGTACGCCACCAAGCTGACCAAAAAGGATGGCAACACCACAACCGTGTACGGCGGCACATTCGCCATCTACGGCTGGTTCTTCGAGCAGTTCATGGCCGTCTCGAATGCACTGTATGTAAATAACGGCAACGGCCGCGATGGCGTGCCCACCCAGGCAGTATTCAACGGCCCCGAGGGTGTGCAGATCCTGGAATGGTGGAAGCGCATGGTTGACGCTGGCGTGATGGCCAATCTCGGCCGCAAGACAGTCGATGCCCGCAACGCCTTCCTGGCTGGCCAGACCGCCATGATCATCGAGTCCACCGCGACGCTGCGCGGCCTGATCGACGCTTCTGAAGGCAAATTTGAGATTGGCACCGGCTACCTGCCTCGCCCGAACGAAGAAGCCTTTGAGCAGTCTGGCACGGCCATCGGCGGTGGTTCGCTGTGGATCATCAACAACCGCTCGGAAGCAGAGCAGGCCTGCGCCTGGGAGTTCATCAAGTTCCAGGCTGCCCCTGCCCAGCAGTCGTACTGGCAGACCATGAGCGGCTACTTCCCGATCCGCAAAGCTGCCTATGAAGAACAGCTCACCAAGGATTGGGTGGCCAAGTACCCGGTCTTCACGACTGCCGTAAACCAGCTCCACGATACGCCGATCAACCCCGCCTCGCGCGGCGCGCTGATGGGTGTGTTCCCGCAGGCCCGCGCCACGATCGAAACCGCGATCGAAGAGGTGCTGGCTGGCGCTGCCACCCCGCAAGAAGCACTGGACAAGGCCGCACAGGAAGTGACCACCGCCATCGAAGAGTACAACCTGTCGATGGGTCTCACGCCCTAACGCCTAAGAACCTATCCGAAAATTGTTTTGTGTTTGTTGATTGGATGGCTACGCCACCCAATCAACAAACACGAGCAATATTTTTTGGATGGGTTCTAAGGACAAACTGTAAGATTATTGTGGCCGCCCGGGGTTCTGGGCGGCCACAATTGCATCTAAGGAGGCCAAGGGATGTATTTTCGCTTGTTGGTGGTTTGAGGCAGGGGAACGACGTTCCCCTGCCTCAAACCACCAACAAGCTGTCAAGTACCTAAGAACCCGAGGCCAGGCGGCTAAAGTCGCCTGGCACGAGTAGGACTATAATCGTCTTATGAACCGAATTATTCTCGTAATCCTTATCCTCCTGCTGGGCTCGCTGACCGCTTGCGCTGCCAGCAGAAATCCCCCGGAGAACCCGCCTGTGAACGCTGCCCAATACCCCAAACCCTTGAATATTGCCCACCGCGGGGCGCGCTCGCTGGCCCCCGAAAACACCCTCGCCGCCGCCCGCCTGGGCTACGAGATCGGCGCGGACATGTGGGAGCTGGATGTCGCCGTAACTTCTGACGGCGAACTGGTGCTGCTGCACGACGATTCGCTGGAGCGCACGTCCAATGCCGAACAGGTGTACCCCGACCGCCGCCCTTGGCTGATACATACCTTCACCCTCGATGAGCTGCGCAAAGTTGATTTCGGCTCCTGGTTCAACGAGACCGACCCATTCAAACAGATCGCGGCGGGCGCGGTGACCGCTGAAATGCAGCAGGGCTACGTGGGCGAGCCGATCCCCACCCTGCGCGAGGCGCTGGAGTTTACCCGCGACAACGACTGGCGCGTGAACGTTGAGATCAAAGATGCCACCAGCACGCCCGGCGACGAATTCCTGCCCGAGAAGGTAGTGGAATTGATCGGGGAGCTGGGCATGGCCGACCGCGTGCTGATCTCGTCCTTCAACCACAGCTATCTGCGCCGGGTAAAGGCCGCCAATGCCGATCTTCGCACTGCCGCGCTGGTAGAAAGCCCCGCCGCTGACCCGGTGAAACTGGTGAGCGACTTGGGCGCGGTGGGATATAACCCTGGCATCAAGCACTTCAAGCCCGAGTACATCCCGCCCATCCGCGAGGCCGGGGTGGAGGTGTATATCTGGACGGTGAACGACGCGAAGACCATGCGCGCGCTGATCGACAACGGCGTGAGCGGCATCTTCACCGACTTCCCGCAGGTACTCAGGGAAGAGCTGAACCGCTAAGAAGAAGAAACATAACCACAGAGAAAACAGAGACAACAGAGACAACAGAGCGAAGAGAAGGAGAGGAAGAATTACGTTTTTTTCTTATCTCTCTCTTTCTCTGTTGTCTCTGTTTTCTCTGTGGTAAAAACCTTTTCATATAAATTTTTAATTTCCTCTACATCAAAATTAAATAAGTGTTTGCTATTCTTACGCTTGAAAGGAACAAGTTTATGAATAGCAGACGCTTTCTCACACCATTGTTGATCCTTATGATTTTTCTGGCAGGCTGCGCTTCCGCCCTGCCGTTTGCCGGAATTCCTGCACTAAGCGTCTCCCCTGCCCCGGTAGCGGACTTGCAGGTAGAGGCCCCCGCTTCGCAGCCCATCTCTTACAACCCCGCACAGATCGATACCGGCGTGCTGGCCCAGGTGCAAGCCACCTTCCAGCAGATCTACCAGACGGTGAACCCCTCGGTGGTCAACATCCAGACTGTGCAGCAGGTGAGCAACGGCTGGCAAACTGGCCTTGCCTCGGGGCAGGGCTCGGGCTTTGTGTGGGACATGACCGGGCACATTGTCACCAACAGCCACGTGGTCGAAGGGGCATCGGCGATTACCGTCACCTTCGCAGATGGCACGGTTCTCGATGCAGAGCTGGTTGGCGCAGACCCCGAAAGCGATCTGGCAGTGATCCACGTGGACGCGGGCGCGGTGGAACTCCAGCCTGTTACCCTGGCCGACTCGCGCGTAGTGCAGGTGGGTGATCTGGTGATCGCCATTGGCAACCCCTTCGGCCTCTCTGGCACGATGACGCAGGGCATCGTCAGCGCCCTCTCCCGCTCGTTAGAAGTAAGCGCGGACACGTCCTTCTCCACCGGCAGCTACACCATCCCCGATATCATCCAGACAGACGCGGCGATCAACCCCGGCAACTCGGGCGGCGTGCTGGTAGACGTGCAGGGCCGTGTGGTGGGCGTAACGGCTGCCATCCGCTCCGCCACCAATTCCAACGCGGGCATCGGTTTTGTGATCCCCTCGCACATCGTTCAGCGCATCGTGCCGGTGCTAATCGCCGATGGTAGCTATACGCATCCGCGCATGGGTATCTCTGGCCTCAGCCTGACCCCTGACGTAGCCAAACAGGCCGGGCTGGACCGCGCCCAGAAGGGTATACTGATTATGGGTCTGTCACGCGGCGGTCCTGCAGAGCGCGCCGGGATGGTCGCCAGTACCCAGCAGCGCGGCGCGAATGGCATGGCGCAGATCACCCTCGGTGACGTGATTGTGGCGATTGATGGCCAGCCGGTAAAGAGCTTCGACGATCTCTCCTCGTACCTGTTCAACAATACCGAAGTCGGGCAGGAAGTGATGGTTACCGTCCTGCGCGGCGGCGCGGAGCAAGCGATCACCCTGACACTGGGCTCCGGCTCATAACACATTCCTCCGTGATGGCTGGGGCGGGAAACCTGCCCCAGCCTCACTAGCCTTCATCCTCCGAATCCTGTGGAAAGCCCCCGGAGCATCAGCCAGGCCCTGGGGGCGAAGGATTCAACCACAGAGATACCAGAGAACCCAGAAAAAGAGAAAAGAGAGCAGGAATTTTTATAAAACCTCTGCTCTCCTCTCTTCCCTCTGCGGTTTCGTTTCTTTTCCCCTACTTCGCTGTGCCATTCTCCGGCACCGGGGTGACCCGTGCATCAATATCGTCATCATACATAATCGCCTCGCGCCCGCGCTCGCCGGTGCGGATGCGGATCACCTCTTCCACCGGGTAGATGAAGATGATCCCGTCGCCAATATTGCCCGACTGCGCGGACTCGATGATCGTCTCGACCGTCTTCTCCACGTTATGGTCGCTGAGCACGATGTTGAGCTGCAAGCGCGGCAGCATATCCACCTGGTAAGTGCCAGAGCGCCCCGTCAGCATGATTCCGCCCTGCCGCCCCTGCCCGCGCACCTCGGTCACGTTCATCCCCACAATTCCGATCTTGCGCAGCGCCTCTTTCACGTCCTGAAACCGGTCTTCCCGGATTATGGCTTCAATTTTCTTGGTCATGGTATATGCTCCTTTGTAGTATTCCAACCCCAATGGGATTGGAATACTACAATAAATCATGCGTATGCCTTCTCGCCGTGCTCGCTGATATCCAGGCCCACCTCTTCCTCGTTATCCGTTACGCGCAGGCCAACCGTGCGCTGCAGCAGTTTGGAGATCAGGAAGGTCATGCCGAAGGCGAACACGATTACAATCACAACCGTCAGCGCCTGCACTAGCAACTGCCCCGGGTTGCCGTAGAACAGGCCATTTAGCCCGGCCTCATTGACCGAAGTAGTGGCGAACAGGCCGGTAGCCAGCGCGCCCCACACCCCGCCCATACCGTGGCAGGCCCATACGTCCAGCGACTCATCCAGGCCGCGCTTCTGGCGCAGGCGGATGGCATAGTAGCTGATGGGTGCAGCCACGGCTCCGATCACCATTGCCGCCAACGGGGTCACAAAACCCGCCGCCGGGGTGATCGCCACCAGACCCACCACCGCCCCGGTGACGATGCCCAGCACGCTGGGCTTGTGATCCGTCCAGGAGAGGAACATCCACATGATGCCCGCCGCGGCTGCCGCGGTGTTGGTGTTGATAAAGGCCGTCACTGCCACGCCGTTGGCCGCCAGCGCGCTGCCGCCGTTGAAGCCAAACCAGCCCACCCACAACAGCCCGGCTCCCAGCACCGAGTAGGGAATGTTGTGCGGCTCAAAAACGCGCGCGCCAAAGCCTTTGCGCGACCCGATCACCATAGCAAAGGCCAGCGCTGAAAAACCCGCCGTAATGTGCACTACCGCCCCACCGGCGAAATCTAGCGCGCCCATCTGGCGGAAAATGCCGCCTACGCCCCACACCCAGTGCGCTACCGGATCGTAGACGAAGGTGGCCCACAGCAGGCTGAAGATGAGGAAGCTCTTGAAGCGCACGCGCTCTACAAACGCCCCGGTAATCAGCGCGGGGGTGATGATGGCAAACATCATCTGGAACCCGGCGAACAGCAGGTGCGGGATGGTCGGCGCGTAATCGGCGTTCGGTTCGGCCCCCACCCCGCGGAAGCCGAGGAAATCCAGCCCGCCCACCAGCCCGGCGATATCCGTGCCGAACGCCAGGGTGTAGCCGAACAGGATCCACTGGATGCTGAGCAGCCCCATAATAATGAAGTTGAGGTTCAGCGTGGACAAAATGTTCTTCTTACGCACCATACCGCCGTAGAAGAACGCCAGCGCGGGCACCATCATCAGCACCAACGCCGCGGACACCAAAACCCAGGCAGTATCTCCAGAATTGATCATCTCCATGGCTCTCTACTCCTATTCCAAATGTCTACTAATGCGATCCAAATATTAGTAGTGAGTATAGAGAGCACCGGAGCGAGAGTCTATTACCCATATGGAGCATAAAAAAGGGCAGGCTGCCAAAGTAACAAATAGCATCCACAGCAAAGTGACGCTGTCACCGTGTTTAAGTTACAAAATCCGAAATTCATCCGTTGAAAGCCTGGCATCAATTTGCTATACTCTTCCTATATAAATGAATAGCCACTTTTATCTGTAGTACCAGGGCGGATAAGACGCGCCTGGGGAATATACGGTACTTGTCCGCCCAACTTTCTGGGGTGGACTTTTTTGATTCACCGCCCAGCCCCCAGGAACCTCCCCATAACGGTAAACGCAACGAAAGGATAGCAGCGATCTTATCCTGGTGTTCCCTATGATAAGGAGGTCCGAATGTCTGACTGGCCCTGCAATTTCGACCCAGACATCCCCCCGCCCGAAGACCCACAGGCCCGGCTCGAACGGTCGTACCTTGAGGAATATCTCCAGACGAGGGGATATTCACTGAAAGATATACCGTACCTGCCCAAAGAAGAGGCCAGGGCGCTGATGATTGAAGCATGCAAATATGCCTCGATCAAACTCGCGGAGGTGGAAATGCGCTCGCGGCTTGTCCACGATCTGCACGGAGAAGGCTAAATCCAGCGAAGCTATTCCGCCCGGATGATGAACCGTTCCGCAAATCTTCAGACGGCGTATTCACTGTATTGATACTTTCCGTGTCGTTGTTGTTTGGTCTATTTCGTAGATCAAACAACAACAATACGAAGCACGAGTAGCTTTTGGGAAAGGAACGGCACACCACCATGCCAAAACAAATACCAAAACAGTCCCACAAGACTTCTGGTCTGGCACCGTTGGATGAAATCCGGCAGGCGGAAGCGACCGCTGCCCGGCGCATCATCCAAGCAACCCGGCAAGCCGAGCAGATCGTGCAGAACGCGCGGCAGCAGGCGGAACAGATTCTACAACAGGCCCGCCAGCGCGGGCAGCAAGAAGGGGAACGTGCCGCCGCGCAGCAAATTGCCGAGGCCCAAAGTGAGGCCGGTCGAATCGTAGCCAAGGCGCGCGAACAAGCCGAAACAGTAGCCGTGCAGACGCATCCGCTGGTCGAAACGGCGGCCCAGTGGGCCGAGCGGATTGTGTTGGGTGAAGAAGGTAGGAGCGCCCAGCCATGAACCTGCAAATGGTTCCTATCGAAGTCATCGGCATGAAGGCAGACCTGCTCCGCTACGTGGATGCGCTGCGAGCGCTGGGCTGCGTGCACATCGACAGCATCAACGAAATGCCCGAGATACTGGCCCGCCCGCTGACCCTCGACTCGCAAGTGTTCCGCGCCCAGGAAGACCTGGGCATGCTCAGCGCCCGCACCGACGGTCTGACCGAAGTCTTGCGCTGCTACAGCGGCAGCCACTCCCTATCCTCAGACCAAACTGTAAACCGCAACCTCGACGCGCTGCGCGAAGGCCTCAATATGCTTCTGCCGCGCGTGCAGGGGCTTTCACGCCAGCGCGATGAATTAGAAGGCGAGCTTGCCTCCCTGCCGCTGTATGAATCGACCCTGCGCAAGCTGCTGCCGCTGGTGCCGGCCTCGGCGCACGCCCCCGATAACACTGTGGTGGGCGTGCTGGTAAACCGCGCCAATATCGCCATCCTCGACATGGTAGGCAAGCAAGCCGTCGAGCGAACGCAGGGTGCGGCCAGCGTCATCAGCAGCGAGGTGGACGAATCGACCCAGGCCATGCTGATCGTGCTGCCAAAGAAGTTTGAGAAGGAAATCGAGGGCATCCTGGGCCAGTCCGACGTCTCGCGCCTGCGCCTGCCCGCGGGCCTGGGCAGCGGTCTGCCCGATGCCCTACTGGGCACGATCCACCGCCGCATGCGCGAGATCCCGGTAGAGCTGAAACAGATCGAGGCGCAGCTCAGCCAATTGGCTGCGGATTGGTGCGGCAGGCTGGCAGCCTGGAAAACCATGCTGGATGAAGAACTGGAGGGGTATCAGGTACTTTCCCGGTTTGGTGAAACAGAAATGACCTTTGTGCTCACCGGCTGGGTGCCGCGCACCGACTTTGAAACGGTTGAGGCCCGCCTGAATGCGGTCGGCGAAGGCGCGGTAATGGTCCGTGTGCTGCCGCTGACTCCGGCTATGCAGGATCGTGCCCCGGTCGTGCTGCACAACCCTGCCCCATCGCGCCCATTTGAGGGCCTGGTACGCATGCTCGAGATTCCGCGCTACAACCACCTGGACCCCACGGTGCTGATGTCGATCTTTATGCCCGTTTTCTTTGGGCTAATGTTGGGCGATATCGGTTATGGGGCCATCCTCCTGGTTGGCAGCCTGCTGGCCTTGCGAAAGTTTGGCAAAGGCCTGCTGCGCGATATCACCATCGTCATCGCCATGGGTTCGGCCTGGGCAATCGTGTTTGGCGTGCTATTTGGCGAATTGTTCGGTACGCTGGGCGAAAAGGTCGGATTGCACCCGCTGTGGATCGGGCGCGAAGATCCCGACGATGTGATCAGCTACCTGATATTGACGGTGGCGATTGGGGCTGGGCACGTCACCCTTGGGCTGATCCTGGGCGTGTGGGAGGCGATCCGCGACCGAAGCAAATCGCACCTGCTAGAGCGCGGCGGGATGCTAGTTGGTCTGATCGGTACATTCTTGCTGGTAGGCGTGCTGACAGATAAACTACCCGATGGCCTGATGACCCCCTCGGTGGCGGGAATCATCACTGGCATCGTGATGCTGAGTGCATCGCTCGGCTATATTGGCATAGCGATCGGCTGGATCGAGTTCATCGGCCTGATCGGCAATGTACTCTCATACCTTCGCCTGGCGGCGATTGGGCTGGCCTCGGTGTATCTTGCCATGGTCGCCAACGAGATCGCCGGGATGGTTGGCAGCGTAGTGGTTGGGCTGATCATCGCGCTGCTGATCCATGCCTTCAACCTGGTGCTGGGCGCGTTCAGCCCAACCATTCACAGCTTGCGCTTGCACTATGTTGAATTCTTCCGCAAGTTCTACGAAGGCGGCGGGCGGGCTTACGAACCGTTCCACGGCCATACACAACCGCGATAGGAGAAAACAGCTATGGACGCAGCCGGATTAGCAGCAGTTGGGGCCGGGCTGGCCATCGGCCTGGCAGCCATTGGCACAGGCATTGCTCAGTCGCGCATCGGCGCGGCAGGCCTTGGCGTGATCGCCGAAAAGCCGCAGATGCTCGGCCAGGTGATTCTGTTGATCGCCATCCCTGAGACAATGGTGATTCTGGGGTTCGCGGTGGCAGCGATGGTGCTGCTGCTGGGAGGTTAGTGTGAGTCTGGAAAAAATCCTCGAGCGCATTCACCTGCTAGGCGAGCAGCAGGCTGCGGAGATCACACGCCGGGCCGAGGAGGAAGCCTGCACCCTGCTAGAACAGGCACGGCAAAAAGCTGGTATTGCTTACCAGGAGGCAATGCGCGAAGCGCAGCTACCAGCCGGGGAAGCGTGTGCCCACCTGCGAAACGAGGCGCGCTTCGAGGCAAACTGCGTAATGGGCCAAGCCCGCGAGCATTTTGTCGACTCCGTGATCGACAGCCTGCGAGCGCGCCTGGCTTGCTTACGCGCATCCAACACCTACGCGCAAGTTGTGCGCAGGCAGCTTCGCGAAGTGCTGCCACCGCAGAACGGCAACGTGCCTACCGGTGAGCGCATTACCCTGCAAGCCGACCCGCGCGACCGCGATCTGCTGGCGGGCCTGCTCCGCGAGGCCGGGCTAGAAATTGAGGTCTGGTACACGCTGGAATGCCTGGGCGGGTTGAATGCCTATTCGCCGGGGCGCGGTTCCACCGTGGTAAACACGCTCGATTCACGCCTGGAGCGCGCCCAACCCTACTTGCGCCGCGAACTGGCCCGGCAGTTTGAAGAATACGTCGCTGATGCAAGTGAACCGGTCACACAGGCAGCCGGGAAGGGGAAACCAGAATAAGCTACTGGTGCTTCGTATCGTTATGCGTGGCGACGAAGTCGGCCACGCATAACGATACGAAGCACCAGTATAGAAAAAGGAGGAACAGGGATGAGCGGCTTTGAGTACGGTAACGCGCGGCTGCGGGCAATGCGCTCGCGCCTGCTGCCGCGCAGCATGCTGGCGCAGCTTACCGAAACCCGCAGCCTGCCTGAGTTCATCGGCCTGTTCGCGCAAACACCTTACCGTAAATCCCTCGAAGTTGCCCTGGTACAGGCATCGGATCTGGAGAGCATTTACGAGGCGCTGCGGCGCGATTTTGTCGATACGATTGCCCGCGTGCGTGGATTCTATGATGGCTCCGAGCGCAAGCTGATTGACCTGATCCTGCGCCAGTACGATGTGCACAACCTCAAAACAGTGCTGCGCGGGTTGTCGCACCATGCCCAGCAGATCGATATTGACACGACCCTGCTGCCCACCTGTGACCTGCCCGAACCGCTGCTCAATGAGCTGCTGCATGCCTCTAGCCCGCGCGGCGCCATCGATCTGCTGGCGACCATCCGCCATCCCTTTGCCCAGCCATTGCTCACCTTACGCGCAGAGCAGCCCGGCGCGGAACTTGCCGATATGGAGCGCGCGCTCGACCGCTGGCGCTTTAACGAAGCCGCCCGTTCACTCCAAGGAGAGCAGGAGGAAGGCCGCACGGTGATGGCTGCGCTGCGGCACGACGTGGATATTCAGAACATTCTGCTGGCGCTGCGCCTGATCCGCTACCCCGCAGAGCAGCAGGTGCTAAAGATGCGCCTGGGCCGTTCTGGATTGGGCGGTGTTGTGGCGGCAGAAGGGAATATTCCCATCGCGCAGTTGGAGCGCATGATCGCGACCAAAAGCCTGATCGCTGCCATCGATCTGCTTGCAGGCACGGTTTACCACGCCGCGCTGCAAGAAGGCCGTCTGGCCTACAGTCGCTCCAGCCTGCTCAGTGAGTACGAGCGCGCACTGCTGCGTTACCGCCTGCGCTGGCTCTCGGCGCAGCTCGTCCGCGATCCGCTGGGGATTGGGGTGGTGCTGGGCTACCTGGCAGAAAAGGCAAACGAGATTACCAACCTGCGCCGCGCTGCCCGAGGCGTGCAGATGAAACAGCCACCGGAGATGATCCACGTAGAAATGGAATTCGTACAATGAGCCGCCTTCTGGTTGTTACCCGGCCAGAACTGGTAACAGGCTTCTCGCTGGCAGGCATCGAAGCCTTCGCCGCGCCGGATGTAGAAACCGCCGTAGAGTTGATCGACGGTTGGCTGACGGCAGGCGAAAGTGGCCTGCTGGCGGTGGATGATGCCCTGCTGGCAAAGATGGAAGCAAAATTTCTACGCCGCCTGGAATCCGCCGAGCAAATGCCCTTCCTGGCCATCCCTGGTGGGGAAGGCGCGGGTGAGGCAATGTACCGGCACAGGCGCATCAGCGATCTGACACGCCGGGCTATTGGATTTCACAGCATTTTCAAAACCGAGAAACCAGAGGAAAAGGACACATGAACACGATCGAAACAGCACGTGGCAGAGTGGACCGCATTGCCGGGCCAGTGATCGTTGCCTCGGGGCTTGAGGATGCGCGGTTGTATGATGTGGTGCGCGTGGGCGAGGCGGGGCTGGTTGGTGAAGTGATCCGCCTGTCGCGCAAAGGGGCAACAATCCAGGTATATGAAGATACCTCTGGGCTGCGGCTGGGCGAACCGGCGCAAATTACCGACCACGGGCTGGCAGCATGGCTGGGGCCGGGCCTGCTTCTCAGCGTATACGATGGTCTCCAGCGGCCGCTTTCGGCCCTGTACCAGTCCACCGGCGTATTTATCGGTCGTGGGGTCAACGCCGCGCCACTGCGTGAAGATGTGGAGTGGGAGTTCATTCCCGAAATGCGCGCGGGGGAGCCGGTGTTCCCCGGTGACGTGCTGGGCAGCGTAACCGAAACAGAACATGTTACCCATCGAATCATGACGCCGCCGGACTGCCAGGGGCAGCTAGCGTGGATCGGCGAAGGGAAATACCGGGTCACCGACATCATCGCCGAGGTTGTGGACGGCCGCGACCGGCATGCGGTGCCGCTGGCGCAGCGATGGCCTGTGCGGCACCCGCGCCCCTATCGCAGCCGCCTGGGTCTTAACCGCCCGCTGATCACCGGCACGCGGGTGATTGACACCTTCTTCCCAGTAGCCAAAGGCGGCACAGCGATCATACCCGGTGGGTTTGGCACCGGTAAAACCGTCTTGCAGCATACACTTTCGCGCTGGGCCGATACCGATATTGTGGTGTACGTGGGCTGTGGCGAGCGCGGCAACGAGATGACCGAGGTGCTGGAGGAGTTTCCGAAGCTGGAAGATCCGCGCACCGGCAAACCGCTGATCGAGCGCACCGTATTGATCGCGAACACGTCCAATATGCCCGTCGCCGCCCGTGAAGCCAGCATCTACATGGGCGTGACCATCGCTGAATACTACCGCGATATGGGCCTGGACGTTCTGATGCTGGCGGACTCCACCTCCCGTTGGGGCGAGGCACTGCGCGAAGTCTCCGGACGGCTGGAAGAACTGCCCGGTGAAGAAGGCTACCCGGCCTATCTGGCTGCGCGGCTGGCAGAGTTCTACGAGCGTGCCGGCGCGGTCACCTGCCTGGGCAGGGATCTTCACCACAATGGAGGCGCAAGAAAAGGCTCTGTGACGGTGGTTGGCGCCATTTCACCGCAGGGCGGTGACTTCTCGGAGCCGATTACGCAAAACTCTATGCGCATCACCGGCACCTTCTGGGGCCTCGACTACGAGCTTTCGCGGCGGCGGCACTTCCCCGCTATCAACTGGACTAACTCCTACAGCCTGTACGATTTCAAGCCCTGGTATGCCAGCCAGCTCAACACCGATTGGGCAGATGTGGTCGATGCGGCATTGGCGCTGCTCCAGCGCGAAACAGAGCTATTAGAAATTGTGCGGCTGGTGGGGCCAGATGCCCTGCCCGAAATCGAGCGCGAAACACTGGCGGTTAGCCAGATTCTGCGCGAGGACTTTTTGCAGCAGTCGGCATACTATGAAGCCGACCGTTTTTGCCCGCTGCCCAAGGCTTATGCCATGCTGAAGGCAATCCTCACCTTCCATCACGAATTCAAGCAAGCCGTAGCGGCAGGCATGACGGTGGAACAGGGCATGCGCCTGCCGGTGGTGAGCGAGTTGGCGCGTATGAAAGAAATCCCATTCGATACTGCTGAGGCCGCGCTACGCGATCTGGTGGAGCGGATCCCGGCAAGCTTTACGGAGGCAGGCAGCCAGGATGAATAAATCTTTTGCAGTGCCCCCATTGTTCATCAAGGAGTACCGGGCGATCACGCAGATCAAAGGCCCGCTGGTGATCTTCGAAGGCGTGGATGAGGTTGCTTATAACGAGACGGTCGAAATATACGCCCCAGACGGCGGCTTGCGGCTGGGACGCGTATTAGAGGTCGACCAGGACCGCTGCGTGGTGCAAGTGTATTCCGGCACCAGCGGCCTGGATCTCTCCAGCACGCGCGGGCGGCTAACCGGAGATGTGGCGCGCGTAGAGGTATCGCTTTCGATGCTGGGGCGCATCCTCAACGGTTCAGGGGTTCCCATCGACGGCGGCCCGCCGCTGCTGCCGGAGACCAGCCTGGATATTTACGGCCTGCCGATCAACCCGGTAGTGCGCACGCACCCCAGCGAATTTATCCAAACTGGCATTTCAGCCATCGATGGAGTGAATTCACTGACGCGGGGGCAAAAACTGCCGATCTTCTCTGGCGCGGGGTTGCCTGCCAACCAAATCGCCGCGCAGATTGCTGCCCAGGCGCGGGTGATCAGCGGTGAGCCGTTCGCGGTGGTCTTCGCCGCCATTGGCATCACCCACCGTGAAGCATCTTTCTTTATGGACCAGTTCCGAGCCAGCGGCGCGATGGACCGCACAGTGCTGTTCGTCAACTACGCCGACGACCCAACCATCGAGAGCATCCTCACCCCACGTGCGGCCCTGACCACCGCCGAGTACCTGGCATTCCATCACGGCCTGCACGTGCTGGTGATCATGACCGATATTACCAATTACTGCGAGGCCTTACGTGAGGTTTCGGCTGCCTGTGAGGATATCCCCGGTCGGCGCGGCTACCCGGGCTATATGTACTCTGATCTGGCCAGCCTGTACGAGCGTGCCGGGCGCATCATCGACAAACCCGGTTCGCTCACGCAGTTGATCCTTTTGACCATGCCGGATGATGACATCACCCACCCCATCCCTGACCTGACCGGCTACATCACAGAAGGCCAGATTGTGCTCAATCGCGATATGCACCACCGCGGGATTTACCCGCCGGTGGACGTGCTGCCCTCGCTCTCACGCCTGATGAACGCAGGGATTGGCGAAGGGAAGACCCGGGCAGATCACCGCCCGGTGGCGGACCAGCTCTACGCGCTGTACGCCCAGGGCCGCGACCTGCGCCAGCTTGTGACGATTGTTGGCGAGGCGGCGCTCTCCAAAGAAGACCGGCGCATCCTGGCCTTTGCCGAAGCCTTTGAACGGCATTTTGTCGGGCAGGGAATGACCAACCGGACGATAGAAGAAACGCTCTCAGCGGCCTGGGATCTACTGGCGCCGCTGCCCGCAGACCTGTTGAAGCGCATCCCGCAGCGATATCTAGAAATGTATCACCGAACAGGCGCCAATGGTTCTATAGAGGAAGACATGGAGATGCTCGATGCGTAAAATTTCGACCACCCGGGCTGAGCTGCTGGCGCATAAAGAACAAATTGCGCTTGCTCGCCAGGGGCATGACCTGCTGGAGCAAAAACGCACCGTGCTGATGAAAGAGTTTATGCGCGTGGTGCACAGCGTGCTGGAGCATGCTGATGCGCTGCAGAACACCGCCGTCAAAGCCTCGCGGGCCCTGGCGCGGGCTGAAGCCGTGGCGGGAGCCGAGGAAGTGCGGTCTGCCTCGCTAGCGGCGCGCAACTCCCTGCTGCTCAACATGAAAACTATCAACGTTATGGGCATAAAAATCCCGCAGATCGAGCAGCGTGCAGCGGGACGCAGCATGTTTGGGCGCGGATATGCTCCCGGCAGCACCTCCGTGGCAATCGACGAGGCAGCCTCTGCATTTGAGGACGAAGTGGAAGCCATTTTGCAGCTTTCGGAAAGCGAGCTGCGCCTGACCCGACTCTCACGCGAGATTCAACGCACATCACGGCGGCTCAATGCGCTCGAACAACATTTAATTCCTCAGCTTGAGGCGGAAATCAAATACATTCAGATGGCGCTGGACGAGCGCGAGCGGTCCGATCACTTCCGAATGAAGCTGATCAAGCGCTCCTTGCAGAGGAAAGCAGAAACCTAGCCCTTTACCACCGCCAGCGGCTTCAGACGCACTTTGATCCGCACCAGGTCCTTCTGATTCTCCATCACCTGGTCGATATCTTTATATGCGCCGGGGGCCTCTTCCAGCTCGCCCACCGTGCGCAGCCCGTGGACGATGCCCGCCATTTTGCGCTGCTCTTCATCCAGGTTCAGGCGGCGGGTAGCTTCTTTGCGGCCCATCTTGCGCCCCGCTCCGTGCGAGCACGACATAAAGCTCTCGGGGTTGCCCAGCCCCTCCACAATGTAGCTGCTGGTGCCCATCGAGCCGGGGATGATGCCCGCCATCCCTTCCGTCGCTTTGGTTGCGCCCTTGCGGTGCACCAGCACGTTCTTGCCAAAGTGGTTTTCCAGCGCGGCGTAGTTGTGGTGGATGTTCACCTCGCCCTCCACCGCCGCCCCGGTCACGTTCGCCAGAATCTGGCTCAGGCGCTTCATCATCAGGCTGCGGTTGGCATGGGCAAAACGCAGGCAGAAGTCCATCGCGCGGAAGTATTCCTCGCCTTCCGGTGTATCCATCGGCAGGAAGGAGAGATCCCGATCGGGCAGGTCTTTCCCCCACCGCTCGCACAGCTTCATCGCCGCGTGGTGATACACATCGGCGGTCTTTTTGCCAAAATTGCGCGAGCCGGAATGAATCATCAGCCAGATGTGCCCGTCATCGCCCTGCTGGATCTCGATGAAGTGGTTACCGCCGCCCAGCGTGCCGAGCTGGCGGCGAGCGGAGGCAAGCTCCTGCTGGATGATGGGGATATCCGGCGCGTTGTCAAAGCCTTCCCAGGGCTGGTTGGTGTTCTGGTGGTTGAACCCCACCGGAATCACCTTGCGCACCTGGCCCATGATCTCTTTAAGCGTATCGGTGTCGATGGAAGTCAGCGAGGTGCGCACGGCATTCATGCCGCAGCCAATATCTACACCGACCGCATTCGGGACGATCACTTCTTCCGCTGCCAGCACGCCGCCGATGGGCATGCCAAAGCCCTGGTGACTGTCGGGCATGATGGCGATCCAGCGGTAGGCAAAGGGCAGGTTCGCCAGGTTGCGCGCCTGCGCCAGCGCGGTCGGCTCGATGTCATCCAGCCACAGCTTGATCGGTATACGTTCCGTGTCGATAACCTTCATCCTATCCTCCTCGGGCACAATAACATCATTCAGCAGATGAAATTGTAACATCGCTGGAGCGCATGCATTTCATTGTTGACAAGTTCCGCAAACATATTAGACTGATTATGTCCACTTTGTGGTGAATGATACCGGTTCGCGTTCGCGTTCCGTTTCACGATGAAAGGAAGGTTCTATGTCTACCACCTCTGATTCTTCTCGATCACGAGACGCATCCCACTCGCCCGATACCCGTGCCAACGTTTTCATGGAAGCCGCCCGGCTTGGCAGTAATTATCTCGAAGGGCTCGAAGGGCGCCCAGTTTTCCCAGGACCAGAAGCCCTGGCAGGGCTGGCCGCGTTTAATGAGGCGCTTCCCGCCAATCCGCAGGATGCGCTGGCAACCCTCTCCCTGCTCGACACCGCCGGTTCACCCGCGACCGTCGCATCAGCCAGTGGACGCTACTTCGGCTTCGTGATCGGCGGCGCAACGCCTGCCGCGTTGGGCGCCAACGTGCTGGCAGCAGCGTGGGATCAAAACGCGGGACTGGCAATCGCATCACCGGTTTCGGCAAAGCTGGAGGATGTAGCCCTGCGCTGGCTGCTCGATGTGCTGCAGCTCCCCGCAGAGTCGGGTGGCAGCTTTGTCACTGGCGCGACTATGGCGAACTTCAGCGCAATTGCCGCAGCCCGGCACGATCTGCTGGAGCGCGAGGGCTGGAACGTGGAGGCACAGGGCTTATTCGGCGCGCCGCCCATCACAGTGATCGTCGGCGATGAAGTGCACGTAAGCCTGCTCAAAGCACTCAACTTCCTGGGTTTCGGGCGAGAGCGCGTTGTGCGCGTGCCAGTTGATAACCAGGGCCGGATGATTGCCCGAGAACTTCCGAAGATCAGCGGGCCAACGCTGGTTTGCATCCAGGCGGGTAACGTCAACACCGGTGCGTTCGATCCGGCAGCGGAAGTCTGCCAGATTGCGCACGATGCGGGCGCCTGGGTTCACGTAGATGGCGCGTTCGGTCTCTGGGCTGCTGCCTCTCCCACCCGGGCGCATCTCGCCAACGGCGTAGCGGACGCCGACTCTTGGGCCACCGACGCGCATAAATGGCTCAACGTGCCCTACGACAGCGGTCTGGCCTTCTGCCGCAAGCCATCCGCGCTGCGTGCCGCGCTGACCCACAGCCCGGCGGCGTACCTCTTCCCCGGCGAACAGCGCGAGCCGATGGAATACACGCCTGAGCTTTCACGCCGGGCGCGTGGGGTTGAAGTGTGGGCAGCGCTGCGCTCGCTTGGGCGCGCAGGTCTGGCGGAAATGGTGGACCAGGGCTGCCGTCATGCGTCTCGCTTCGCGGAGGGCCTGGCTGCTGCGGGCTACCACGTGCTCAACGAGGTGCTTCTGAATCAGGTGCTGGTCTCCTTTGGCGACGCAGAACGCACACAGCGCGTAATCCGCGCCGCACAGGAGGATGGAACCTGCTGGTGCGGCGGAACGGTGTGGCAGGGTCAAACGGCCATGCGCATCAGCGTCTCCTCCTGGGCCACCACCGAAGCGGATGTGGAGCTGAGTCTGGCAGCAATCTTGCGGGTTGCGGCAAACGCTTGAACGAAACCCACTGTGTAGGCTATTCCGTCATTCGCCTTTAGAACCTATCCGAAAAATATTGCTTGTGTTTGTTGATTGGTGGCTACGCTACCCAATCAACAAACACAAAACAATTTTCGGATAGATTTTTATTTGTCCTGGCCAAAGAAGAGGATTGCCGGAAGCGCAACCGCGATAACAATAATAATGAAAACGCCAACGGGCCACCAGCCCGCGCTGCCAACGATCAATCCAATGACGGCCAGCGCCGCCAGCACTTTCCGCGCAAGCGACTTCCCAGCACCTTGTACTTCCTCGACCCGGCGAAAGTCGCTGAGCCATAAACCGGCGGCGAGAAGTACCAGGCTGGTGGCTAGCCAGAGCCAGTACAAAACGTCACCACGCAGCCAGGGGATGCCGACCACAAAAATTCCGCACGTACCTTCCACGTCAGGCTGGGGGTAGCTGGCAAATGTATAGGCTTTAACGAAAACAAAGGACCCCAGAACGACGTTGTTCGCGCTGACCTCCCAGGTAACCGTTTCGGTTTCGCCTGTTTCCATCTCGACCGGTTTCGTATCGGTGGCCCAGCGCGATAGGCCAGGCTCGCTCACCATCACCTGAACCTGCGGAGTCAGCCTGCGCTCGGTGGCGTTCTTCAGCGTGACAGAGAACTGCGCATTCCCCGCCGTGCTCATAAACGTAGGGCACGAAAGGCCGCTCATTGGCTCCTTCCCATATCGCGGGAAGCCATACGAGAAGGCCTCAACATCCGCCCAGGTCATCAGGGCGATGAGGAAAAACGCCAGAAGAACTCCGAGGGAGAACAACACCAAACCAAGTCGTTTCAATGCCGGGCTGAACGGAATCATAAGTAACCTTCGAAGAGGATGAACTGCTGTATTGCCTTCTATTTTGATTATAACGGAAGCAGATCCCCATCCGCACCGGCTAAAGGAACAGTTGATTGGCAAGCGGGATGACGTTGATCACCGGCTCTTCGTACGGGTGGACCTGCCGGATCACGTGAATCGCATCCGGCACGCGTTCGGAGGGGCTGTTTACCTCCACCTTGGCCTCCGTGGCCTGTGAAAGCTGCCCGACTGCACCATTGTACGGGTTCGCCCCTGGCAGCGGCCGCCACGTTCCCCGTACAATGGTGATGGAAGCGCAGTGATCGTAATTGCCGATCACCCCCACGCCAACTTCCGCCAGCGCAGCCAGCAGCGTTTCCACGTGGGTTTCGGGGATAAAGATTTCGATTTTATAGCTGGTGATATTCTCCATAGAATAGTGCCCTTATCCAAAAAAACAAAGGGGCTGCCGGAGAACGTTCTCCGGCAGCCCCTTCTGCCTTCATTCTTCTATATTACTGTCCGTTCGAAACCAGCGGCAGGAAGAGCATCAGATCCCCCACAGTGAAGGTCCATTCATACGGAACCTGCTGCTGCGCTCCGCCCGCGCTCTGCTGACCGGAGACGGTCACCTCGTACGTTGCGCCCGGGGTGAGCGGCCCCTCTGGGTAGAATAAGACCGATTTTGTCGACTCGGCATAGAAGGTTAACCCTTCGATGACAACATCCCCAGGCCCGGTGACGGTAATGCTGGTATTGTCTGCCATGGAGATGCTAAAGGTGGCATGGATCATGCTGCCGGGCGGAACGTCGGTTGCGCCAGCAGCGGGGGAATGGTCAACAACCAGCGGATCGACCCACAACTGAACGGCCTTGCTGTCATCGGCGCCAACGCCCCAATCGGTGGCGGTGTTGTCGATGACCTGCGTGCCGTCTTCACCGTAAGCCACGGTGGCCCTACGGTTTGTCAGTCCGGTGATCGAGCCCCACGACTCGACGGTATCCCAACTGCCGCGGGTGTACTTGTATTCAATTGCTTGCCCCTCTGGCAGGGTGACGGTCGTCTCCCAGGTGGTGTCGTTGACTTTCGTCATCTTGATCTGGCCGGGATTCCACGCGCCCAGCTCTTGTACGTTGCCCACCAGGTAGACGTCGCCCGGGGTATATGACGGAACGCCAACGCGGAAGGTGACCTCGACGGTCTTCGCCGCTGCTGTTCCGCTGACCTCGTTGGAATCTCCTGAGACATTGAAGCTTTCATCCAGGGCGCGCACTATATAGTAGTAGGTTACGCCCGAAGTGACAGTATCGTCGGTAAAGGTTTCGGTGCCTGCCAGCACCCGCCCAACTTTGGTATAGTTCGCGCCCGATTCGGTGGAACGGAAGATATCGTATGCGTAGAGGTCTTCATCCTCCACCGCGTCCCATTCCAGCGTGATGTAGCTGGTTGACCAGTCGGTCACGTTGAGGTTGGTGGGGGCATCAGGGGCGGTGGTGTCATCTGAGGCGATTACGGTTAATGCGCCTGCATCTTCCGGGGCGTACCCGTCACTGGTTCCATCGAGATCGGCGTAAACCCAATCGCGCCCGCCAGTGGTGCTAAACCTGTAGGCATAGTCAAATGTGCCGGTAGCTTCCGGCAGCAGGCTGGCCATATACTCATCATCGTTACCCACATTGACATTGAACTGTGCATCTACCCACACCCACTCTGAGTTATCAGCCGGGTCAGAACCATCAGGCCCGTAACCGACCTGGGCCAACAACCCTGCGGTTGCCCCGGGCTGATTGGTCACCCCTTCAATATATACACGCCCGTAGATGGTTTCCGTTGGGACTACAGCGCTGATAGTGTGGGTGATGGAGGCGGGATACTGAATGCTGGCCCAGCCGATCAGCTCGTGCGGCACCGCTTCGATCTCATTCGAGTAGCCGCTGGTAAGCAGGCTGGTATCATCCTGGCTGACAACAACGTAGTAGTAAGTTGTGCCATTCTCCAGGCCTGTGTCGGCAAAGGTGGTCGTCGTGCTCGTACCCACCTGCTCGTACCCGCCGCCGCTGAGCAGGCTGCGGTAAATGATGTAGGAATCGGCGTTCGCGGCAGCCGTCCAGTTCAGAGTCACCTGACCGCTGGCCTCCACGGTGCTCAGGTCGGTGACTGCATCCGGAGCGGCTTGCAGCCCGGCGGTCGCGATCAGCACCACACCAGACCGCGCCGGCAGGCTGACGGTCAGCTCGCCGTTCTCGGAGGGGATATAGGTCTCTACCGCGGTTGTGAGCGCGTCGTCGAACACTGTACCGGTTGGTAGGTAGCCCGCCAGGGTCACCGTGGCAGGCTGCACATTCTCGCTGCCGTTGACAATCACTACGGCCGCATCGGAGTTGTCGTCCATCTTGCGCCCGTAGGCATAGATGCTGTGGCTGTCATCCACCAGCAGGGTGTCGAAGCTGCCCGTGCGCAGTGCCGGATGGGCGTTTCGCACGGCGGTGAGGGTCTTGTAGTAGTCGCGCAGCGCGTCCTGACCGCCCTCGGTTTGCAGGTGGGTGTAGAACGGCGTACCGCTTGCATCCAGCCACGGGAAGGGCTGGCGGTTGTAAGGATCATCTTGCCACTGCGTGCCATCCCAGGCAACCGGACCCACCAGGCCAACTTCGTCGCCGTAGTAGGTGGTAGGCGCGCCGGGCATGGTCATTTGCAGCAGCCAGACGCCCTTCAGACGTTGGATCGCATCGGACCAGTCGTAGGTGGAGGTCTGGTAAATACCGGCATCGTTCTGGTCGGCGTTGTGATCCAACATGAACAGCGCGCGGTTTGTGTCGTGGCTGCCCAGCAGGTTCATCATGGCGTAGAAGGCCTCGGGAGCAGCGCGCTCCTGCAATCCCTTCAGGCGGCTGTCGAGCTGCGAAGGGGTAAGCGGATTGATGATACCTGCCGAGCTTGCCTCGTTGTGATCGTTATCCACAAACGGTTCGTCGCGCCAGAAACCCATGATCGCGGTGCCGAACTGGTAGTTCATCGAGGCGTCCCACTCGTTACCGAGCAGCCAGGAGGCAGCGTTGCCCCACTCCTCGCCCACAATGTAGGCATCCGGATCAGCGGCGCGCACCACCGCGCGGAAGCCTTCCCAGTAGTCATTGGCGGGGTTGGCGGTCACCCCGGGGTCCACGTCGCCGGCTACATCCAGCCGCCAGCCGCCAGCGCGGTCGGAATCGGGGCTGCTGGCCAGCCAGAAGCTGGCAATGGCGTCGTCACCGGCCCAGATCAGATCGCGCACTTCCTGGTTCTGCGCGTTCAGCTTGGGCAGCGAGTCGTAGCCGAACCAGCTTTCATAGGTCGCGCCTTGCGCCTCACCGGTGGAACTGACACATGTTCCCGTGCCGGGGGTTACGTCGGTGAAGTAGTACCAATCGCGGTAGGGCGACTCGGTGCTTTCGCACGCGCCCACTTCAATATAACGCCCGTAGCGGTCAAAGTAGACGCTGTCAGACGAGGTGTGGTTAAACACCCCGTCGAGGATGAGTGCGATCCCGCGCTGCGCTGCCTGGTCCGCCAGAGTCTCGAACAGTTCTAGCGAAGCCGAATAGTCGCCCAGTACGCCGAAGTTGTCGTCGATCAGGCCGAAATTGGTCGTATCATACTTGTGGTTGGAGGGCGACTCAAAGATCGGGTTCAGGTAGATGGCAGTTACACCCAGGCCCTCGATATAATCCAACTGATCCAGAATGCCCTTCAGGTCACCGCCATAGAAGTTGCGGCTGTAGCTGCCCTCGCAGGTGTCGTTGGTATCCGCGCGCGGATCGCACACCACCGTGTTCCAATCAGTTGTGTTGGAGCGGAAGATCGTGCCATCTTCTTCATAGAAGAAGGTGCCTTCAGGCGTGTTGTTGGCGGCGTCACCGTCACGGAAGCGGTCGGGGAAGATCTGGTAGATCACCGCATCTTTGACCCAATCAGGAGTTGTGAAGCCGGGGTCGTAGACGGTGATCTGCCAGGAATTGTCCATGCTATCCTCAAAGACCTCACCCCAGCCGCCGTCGCGGGTGGGATCGTCTTCGTAATAGTCCGTCTTGGTTCCATCGGTTACGATGAAGCGGTACCAGAAAACGGTCGGTACGTCACTGGCGGGAATGGTCGCCTCCCACCAATCGTACGCTG
Source organism: Chloroflexota bacterium (assembly GCA_023434145.1). Taxonomy (GTDB): domain Bacteria; phylum Chloroflexota; class Anaerolineae; order Anaerolineales; family Anaerolineaceae; genus DSYU01. The sequence goes on from JAEYTI010000371.1 coordinate 57,341, forward strand.
CATCACTGGCGGCGACGTACATGGTAAGCACGGACTGCTGGTCGAGACGGTCGTTCCACACGCGCACCTTCGCATCGGTCAAGTCACCTTTGGCGGCGCGCAGACGCAGGGTAACCGGAGTATCGATCACCACGGCCCCACCAGGATTGCGGTAGAGCGGATCGCGGCTGTTGTGCCCCAGGTCGCTCCAAAAGATATTATCATCGTGCGAGGCCCCAAAGCTGACGTGTCGGGTTACCACAGCTTGCGCAGCGCCATTCTGCGCGGTGATTACCAGCGTGTTGTTTCCGGGGGAGAGCTTTACCGCTTGTGAGAAAGCGCCGTTTGCGCCGACAGTGGGGGTAAATACATCAGCGCCGTCGTTCAGGTCGATGCTGACCGTGCTGCCTTCCGCCGGGTCGACCGTTCCAATGACGGTGATATCCGCGCTGGAGAACGCCTGCCCCTCGGTCGGGCTGGTAACCGTCAGCGCCAACTCGGGTTCCGGGAAGACGTAGAAGCTGGACAGGGTGGTGACATTCCCGGAATTCCAATCGGGCGTTGTGAAGGCAACGTTTGGGTCGGAAGGAACCGTATCCTGTGCATGCCCGTCACCGCCGGTGGTAAAGACCTCTACGGCGATGCGCGTCGGACTGCCCAGGGCAGTCTTCGGAATTTTGTACTCAATGGTGTTACCAGCGGCATCATAGGTCTGCGTGCCGCCTTGTGAAACGAGCGAGTCGTGTGACCAGCTGGAACCGTTCCAGTGGTTGAGCTCCGCATCACCCAGCGTATCATCCTCATTGTGATATACGTAGATGGTGTGTTCCGGCAGATGATCCGCGACGGCATCGACGCTGCGCCCCCAGGGGTCACTGGTTGCACCCGAGCCGGTTTCCTGGTCGCTATCGATATAGACGCCGTAGGTCATCCCCCAGGTAGAGGCATAGGCGTCGAACGCGATGTAGAAGTTTTCCGTGTCTTCCCAAATCCCCAGCCGGTGCAGGTCGAGGTTGGGCTCGGTCATGTCACCCAGTGGATCGGTGGCAACTGGAGTGAAGTCGAGCATCGCATAGGCCGGTCGTGGTGCTGAAAGGCCCGATGAAAGAAGGCTGATCAGCAAGAAGACGGACATACAGGTTCGCCAGAAACGTGCCAGCATTTGATTCATAATCTCCTCTCAATTGCTTGTCACTTTTGTACGTTTGTTTCACCCCACGCAGTCCCTGCATCCTTCTACAACGATGCGGTCAAAATGCAGTAATTTTCTCACCCCCGGATAGATATTATTTTACTCAAAGTTTCGTAAAGCTGGGTGAAACAAAAAAACGGAGATTCCCTCCGGTCTCTCGCGTTTCCGCCGCAGCAAGCTGCTTATGCGGGCGGATTTGAACCGCCTAGCGCCAGCCCCTCACGGCCCCGAGCTGTGTCGAAATGGGGTTAAACAAAAAACCGGAGGTTTCCCTCCGGTCTCTCGCGTGTCGGGGCGGGCGGATTTGAACCGCCGACCTCACGGACCCGAACCGTGCACTCTATCCGG
>JAEYTI010000016.1 GCA_023434145.1 Chloroflexota bacterium
TGCCCGGCTGGTACGCAAATAGGATCTGGAGGAGAAGGTCAAAGTCGATTTCGCCATGGCGCAAGGTGTCGAAGATGGTGCTGAATTTCCGCCGAAACGGAGTTTCTTCACTGAGCGCGACCGGTGATTCAACATGACCAGCAACGGTCAGCGCATCGACCAAATCTAAAATCGCATCGGCGCGCTTGCGCATACTTTGGTATACTTTTTCTCGGAATTGTTGGGTTTGCATGTTCTTGACCGATTATGCTTTTACCAGCAATTCCACTTTTTGTTAAGGTGCTATTTTGACGCTCCAACTCTAAAGTCAAGTTAGTAAGCATACGACTTACACTATCATTATTAATCCTTTTTCCCTATCAAGATTATTAAGTCAATCAATTTTTTTTTCACTATAATAGTAGTACCAATATTTTGATCAAACAAACAGGATACTTCTGTTATAGAGGACGGTAAAGGTGCTTTCTAATGTCATGTAAGCACATGAAAGCGAACTGCTATTTTTATAGCCACAGATAGAACTGCCAGATATGAAGGGGGTGTCAAGTTGGCCGAGTACAAGATCCAAAAACTTGCCTAATTCTGGGGGAAATAAGGGCATGGATCACAGGGGCACTACACATGTGGATGGCGGCGATGATTTCGGCGATAAACGCCAGTTTTGTACCGATTACAACCCCACACCCTATCACGCAGACAACCGCTTCGCATCGATCTTTACACGATGCCCTGGCGCAAAAAATCTCGGATCGCCCGCCTGGAGCATGGAGACCAAAACGGTCCCCGCGGATACGATTTTTTCCTGCCTGGTGTTGCCCGTCTTTCGAAGCCGAGCGAGTTGGGGTAACGGACCAAGTGATAAGAAAGGATTCATCCCATGAATTGTACAAAATGCGGTCAGAATCTTCCTGAAGGCAGTCGCTTTTGCGAGCACTGCGGCGCGCCGGTTCGCGTGGATCTTCCGAAAAGTGAAGTTGGTCACCAACCATCCCATCAGCAGGGCAGCTCTGGCGATGCAATCGGTAGAGGCGGCGTACGGAGAGAAGTAATTTTAGGGAACCAACCGGAAGCAAAAAATACTGCAAAACCCTGGGTTTGGATCATTGGCGTTGTTCTGATCGTTCTCAGTTGTTGTTGTATTGCCGTTATTGGCGGTGGCTGGATCTACCTGCGCGATCAGGACATGGCCTGGCAGGAAGTGCTTCCCAGTGGTTTGGAGGCAACCACCATCGTTCCTGAAGTTTCTGCAACCACCCCTGTCCCGGAAGAAGCGGGGCAGCCTATCCCGCAAGTTGAAACAGAGGAACTGCAAAACGAACTTTCACAGGAATACATTCTGGCTGTAACCAGTTCAGGAATATGGGCGGTAAATGAGCAAACCCATGAAGCCGCACAAATCAGCCAGGCTCCGTTGGATGCTCCCTGGGAAGTTCAAGAAGGGTTGTCTCCAGACAGGAAATTCTTTGCGTATATTACCGGGTATGGCGGAGCATCCGTGAATCCGATGCTGATTGTGCTGGATATAGAAAATCTAACCGCCATTCTGCAGTTGGAACTTACCGGTCCGCTCGTCCAACCAGGCATAGAGGAGACCCATGGCGACCCGGGTTTTGAAGCATCTCGCGCGATGCAGTTTGGAAGTAACCTTGCCTGGTCTCCGGATGCGACGCGCTTAGCTTTTGTTGCCGCTCGCGATGACGAAAGCGCCGATGTCTATCTTTTTGATCGTTCTGACAATTCGGTTACTCGCCTGACAGACGAAGCCGGTCACGCCGCTAATTTGCATTGGTCGCCTGGCGGGCAATTGCTCCAGTATTTGAGCATCCATACCTTTGGCACTGGGGCAGGTGCTGTGATGGAGGGCTTATGGGCTTACGATTTCCAAAATCACCAGGCCTAACTCCTGGAAACATTGGAAAGCAACGGCGAAGAATTCCTTGGCTGGACGGATAACAGCCACTTTTTGATGGCTAGCTGGAGCCCCATATGCGAATCGTATAACCTGCGGTTGGTGAATGCAGGCAGATTATTGAGCCAGGTAATTGTTGATGGTTGCTTTACTGGGATCGCCTACGATTCCGTCCAAAAACATGGCCTGTTCGCCGTCACGGAATTTAACACCGAGAATTGCAGTTGCGGACAACCTCTGGATGCTGGCTTAATGTTGTTTGGTGAAGGTGTCGGATATCCAGTCGCTGGTGAATTCGGGTACAAGAAATTTGAACTGTTGAACGCTTATACCGTCAGGTTCATTCCTCAGGGGAATCTTTTCCTCATTTTTGGAGATGATGGTCAGCCGTTCATCTTCAACGATCAATTATCCAATATGGATATCCCAGCGGAGGTATCTGGATTAGCTCCTTACGCATCACCCACCGGAGACAATTGGGCATGGTCTTCGCATGCCCAAAGCGGCCTATGGATTACAGAACGGAATATGAACCCGGTTGAATTGTCGGCCCTTTTCAGCGGTGTGCCGCTGTGGAGCCCGGATGGACAAACGATCTACTTCTACGAATTCAATCGGCTTTTCTCAGCAAGTGCCCCTCAATTTGATACAGGAACACTGGTGGTGGAAGTACCCGGGGATATTCTAGGCCTGGTTCGATAACCGTCTCTTTTTGGGGATATTCTGCAAGAGAAACAAACCAAGCAGCATGAAAGGGGTTATTACGATGATTTGTCCAAAATGCGGTCAACAATCTCCTGAAGACAGCCGCTTTTGCGAACACTGCGGCGCGCCTATGGCTGAAGCGCCTCCGAATATTGAGCTCCACCCGCATTCTCATCAGCAGGTAAGCCCCGGTGTGATCATGGGCGAGGACGGCATTCTGCGGTGGGTATATGAAATGAATATGTGGAAAAACCCAACCCTGGTGATCACCGTCTGGAAGGTGCTCCTGCTGGCAGCTTTAGCGCCGGCTCTTTTAATCTTTTTCCTGACCCTGGAAGATGGCATCGGTTCCGCACTTCTTGCATTTGTTCAAATCATGGGGGGTGTCGCTGCGGTTGTCACTGTGCTGATGCTGTTTGCCTATCCGCTGGTGGCCGTCCTCAACGGGGGTAAATACTGCGTCATGTTTGAGATGGACGATGCGGGTGTCAAGCATATCCAGATGCAAAACCAATTCCAAAAAAGCCAGGTTCTGGCGTTCGCTGTCACCCTGGCGGGGGCGATGACGGGAAATATGCAGGTTGCGGGGGCCGGCATGCTGGCTGGATCAAAGCAAAGCGCTTTGAGCCGTTTTGAAAACGTACGATCCATTACCGTACATGAAATACGGCATGTCATCTATGTCAACGAGAAAGTGTCTCATAACCAAGTATATGCCGATTCTGCTGACTTTGCATTTGTGAGGGATGCGATCATCAACCGCTGTAAGAAAGCCAAAGTGACCTACAAGTAAAGGGCAATGCACGGTTGGGTAGAGACAGAAAATGATCTCCACCGTATTCGGAAAGGCATGTGAATAAGGATAACGATGGCCCAACAACCGATGACGATAAACCAGATGCTGCAGGCTCACCGGCAGTTAACCGCCGACTTTCAGGCCAACCGGATTGACCAGGCCAGTTACACGGCTGCGCTTACCTGCCTGAAGGCACTGGATGCAGAGAAGCGCTGGTGGTCCTGCACGCCGGAAGGCACATTTGTGTGGTATGACGGCAGCCGCTGGATTCCTGGGCATCCGCCAGTCAGTCCGGCCCAGCCAGTCGTTCCGGCGCGCCCGCCAGTTGGTCCGGCCCAACCGGGAAGAGCCGCGCCCGCCGCGGCAGGCGGCAGCCATGCGGCTGCGCCCCGGCTGAAGGGCTGGCGAAAATTAGCCTCCACCCCCATTCTGGCGATCCTGCCAGGGGCGGTGGTCGGCGGCATCTGGTTCTTGTACACCCTCTTGCAGTTGATCCTGGGAGGAATGGAGGGCGTAGACTTTCTCACGCCGGCCATTCTTACCATTGTGCCGCTGCTGTTGTGGCTGCTGCGCAAACCGTTAGACAGCCTGCTGCGCCCGCTGCAAAAATTTCAGGCTTCTTTTCCCTTTGCGCTTCGCCTGGGGATCGCCCTGGCAGTGCCCATGCTGACCGGCTGCGGATGTTCCCTGATATCCACAACCGGCTTTTCGGCGGTGCACTTCACCGCGTTGATCAGCACGCTGTTTGGCTATCTTCTACTGCATACCTCGGGAACCAAGAAATTCCAATAAAACGCTATCTTCGCTGCGGATGCGCGCGCTGAAAATGCGCCCGGTGAAAAAGGGTTTGGGGAGGCGGTATCGTGATGAAGAATAAATCCTGGCACAACTGCACCTGGATGATCCTATGTATCGCAAGCCTGTTCATGGTCATGCCAGCCGGTGGAACGGCACAGGCACAAGATGACAGTGGATACTGGGAACTGATTTCGGTGGATGTCTACGAACGGCCTGCTGAGGGTTACAGCACATTCCGTATAAGCCGCGGCAGCGGAACCTTTAATGCCGCGTCAGAAGGAGACAGCTTTCAAGCATCCATGAACTGGACAGAACCCGGACAGCGCTATGCTGCCGGGCAGAACATCGAACTCACCATCAGCGCTAACATCGATGAATACAACTGGTACGATGATGAACCGGGCTACATCCATCAAGGCCTCAATTATCTCGGAGCAGATATCTATGCCAGGATCGACGCACCCGGTGTCGGTTATTCCGGCGTAACCCGAGAAGCAATTTATTTAACCGACCCTCAGGGTGAGCATAATGCCCAGGTGAAAACCGACTATGGCAAGATTGCCATTGGCAGCCAGACGCTGAATGTTTCTGCCGCGTTCCCATCGGGAGGAAGCGACGGCGACAAAAAAAGCATCTATATTAAATGCACCGCCGGAATGAACACCTACAATTATCGCTGGGTGGAGAACAGCAGCGCCGGGCTCGCGCCGGTACAAGAAAATGAAGAACCAGAGTCGGGAACGGAGTGGGAACCGATCGCACCCACCGCGATGCCAGAACCCGGTGGGTTACCTGTAGCGCGGGTCATCGTCGTGGTGGGCGTCGCCATTGCCGGAACAATGAGCGCCATTGCGGCCGAACTGGCCAATAAGGCCGCGCAGGCAGCCGCATCCGGCAAGGAGGAACCACCCGCCGAAGAGATCGTATATGTGTTGAACCCATCGCATAAACGTTTCGACCTGGAGCTTGGCAGGCCGGTCACATTAACGGTCAATGGATATCGGGTAACCCAGGGCGGGTACCAGAGCGAACCAGGCGCGCTGATCTCCATCAGTTTACCGCCGGAGTTGGCAGAATTCATCCAACTTCAGACGACAGGTTCCAGCGGGCAGGTTACCTGCGTCATCACCCTGTTAAAAATACCATCCGCTTCTATGGCAACCCTGGATATCCAGGGTGTATTTCCGCATGGCAAAGCCAGCGCGCAAGTCCAGTTGGCGTTCAAAATGGAATTTGCGATTTATCCGGTGCGTTCTCCAAATATTACGTACCACGAGAAAGAAAAACGCTGGCTGGCCCCCGAACTGGTCGCCTGTTTCCGCGATCCGGTGCAGGAGACACCGGTCAGGGTCGGATTTTATTATGGCTTTACGGATCCGCCACTGACATTTGAACCGGATATTCTGGAGGTAAATGAGGGTTACTCCTCGGATGACGGCCTGACCTATAACTTTAAGCTGAATGTGCGCGCTGGAATTGACCTGGAGGATTATTTTGGCGCAGACTTGACCGATGACAACGGCAGGGTGACGGTGAACGTGGTGGTGAAGGACGAAAAGGGGGCATCGTACACGGCAAAAACAGCGCTTCAGGTATCGCCACAGCTGCGGTTGGTGGCCTACAGTTACAATCAAAACGTCAAAACGCGCGGGCTGCGTGCCAGCCCGTATGAGGGATTGGAACTCGACGATATGGAATTCATCGCCGACGGCATCGATCAGCTCCCGCTGGTACTTTTCTTCATCCGCAGCGATAAAGAGGTTGCCAGCGGCAGCGAGGCCGAGGCCGTGATGGATATTGTCGATGTGCAAAAAATAGACTGGGTCACAACAACATCTTATGAAGAACCGGCGGTCAACGCAGCCAACACCGGCGGCGGCTTTTTTGCCTATAATCTCAGCTCCAGCGGGTTAATAGCCGCGGACAAGGATACCGTCAACGGGGAATACTGCCTGGAAGTGGATGCCCGAATTCGCCCCGGCGGCCCGAAGAACTATTCCTTTGAGGGGAATTCCCTGCGGTTTGCGGTAAAGCCACAGTTTACACTGCTGCGCTTGTGGGTGGTGCCGGGCGAGAAGCGCAGCACTTCGGAGGCAATTGCCTACGCCAAACTGCTGCCCTGCCATAAACCGTTCACCGGGCTGAAACTAACCTTGGACACTTCGGGCGGGGGCGGTGCGGTGATCAATATGAGCGATGGGGTCGAAAAAGTGACCCAAACAAAGGATGCGCCGACGGGTGGCATCCGTTTCAAGATGGTCAAAGGAACGGCGCGCTGGATCCTGACCTATTCATGGTTGACGTGGAGCAACCTGCCTCAGGCGCAGTTCCAGGTTACCTGTATGGGGCCAAGCGATACGTTTGGCAATTGCGTTACTGCCAGCGATTCGTTTGATGTCAACGCCAATGTATTGAATATGTTGAGCGATTTGCTCAGCGACGCCGATATCCAGGCGAAGTTGAACAACCCGTATTTCAACGATTCTTCTCTGCCGTACTGCCTGCGCGGCCCGATGTGGAATATTTACCAGAAATTGGATACCAATCGGCCGTATGTATGCCACCAGATGCGCTCGGACATCATCGATTTCCTGCAGAAGCGCCGCAACTATCGCGGTGAAGGAGACCTAGATGCACGCCTGGCATCCATGCGCGGCATGAACGGCATCGAGTACGAAAAATATTACGTGTGGAGCGTGCATGTCTGGGCGGGTTTTTTCCTTTCCGGCAATAGCTCTGGTGATTACAAAGCCCTGGACCCCTGGTGGGAACAGCGCTGGGATGATCCATCCTTTAACAAGCCGGAGAATCTGATGACCACCTACGGCGAGGCCTGGTACCTGTCGAAAATGACCGCCGCGGTGGGGGTAATTGTCACTGCGGCCGTGGCCGCCCTGGCCGCGATCGGGGTGGCCGTTTCGGCGGTGGCCATGGCCACGCTGATCAAAGGACTTCTCATGGGGCTGAAGGTGACGGTTGCCCTGCAAGCGGCTGGCCTGACAAATATTGGCTTTTCGAGCTACTTTGATTATGATACGCTAGCCTTTGAAGATGGCAGCCTGCCGCAGTTCCCCCAAAATTGGCTGGTCGAATTTATCCAGCGGCTTGATCAGCAAGATTTAAACGAATGGAGGAAGTCATGAGTCCATCCATCGAGATTAAGCCTGACCTGATAGGGGTGTTCAAACAGCAGGAATCTGCGGTGCCAACTTCGGCTGCGGCGGACCTGGAGACATTGTGCGCCGCGCTGGATTTGCTGCAAACCGGCGCGCAGGCGGACATGGACGCCCTGGCGGGCTGCCTGGCGCGCCTGTCCGGCTGGTTGAAAAATCAGCCGGAAGCTGCATCGGATGACGCTTCCGGCTGGACCAGCGAGCCTTTCGGCGTAAAGGGCATGGGCGGGTTGCTCACCTGCCGCAGCGACCAGTGGGAAGTGATCTTTCACCAGGATGGCAGTGGCCAGCCGTATCTGGGTATGTGGCAGTCCCGGCTGCCCGGAGAGACTAACCGCAGTGGTTCGTTCAAAATCCAGGCAGGCGAGGGCAGGACGCAGTTGGTATTGGAAGGCAGCCGGTCGCTTCAGGTTTCGCTGCCGGGATTTGATATCGCCGGCTGGGGGGCAGTGGACGCCTTCTACCAGGGGCTGAACAGCAGCCGCCAGCCAGATTCGCCGGCCGCAGATCCACCGCCGCCCCCGCCGGTACAGGGACTGCCTGTACTTCCACTTCCAACCGCTCCTGTGAAATTGGATCTGGAACGCACACCCAAAATTCCAGCCAACCCAGCAAAGCCCCAGGCCCCACCTGCGCCGCTACTATCTGAAAACGCTATGAGCAAGCCTGCGCCTGGTCAACGTCCGGTGGTGATCGACCCTAAAACATGGAAATGCGCTTGTGGCAGTCTGAACACAGGACAATTTTGCCCGAAATGTGGCAGTAAAAAACCGGCTCCAGTTGTTGAACAAATGAGTGCACCGGTTCAGCCGGCTTTTTGCCGGCAGTGCGGTAAAGCGCTTTCCAGTGGTGCCAGGTTCTGCCGTAACTGCGGCACGGAAGTGCGAGATTGAGGTCTTCTTAAGATTAATTCTGATTGAGAGACCATCTACGTTCTTGCGGGAAGAAATAAACCGGTTAAAGGAGCGTAAGGATCTAATGAGATTCGGCCAAATACGCCACTCCTTCGAAAAAGGAGGGCGCTCTCGGCTCAACACCTCAGAAATCCGCCCGCCGGGGCCGATAATTGCTCCAGGTCGCGCCGGTCAAGTTTACTGCATTCCATGTAGTACTTTATCACTTCTACTGATCAGGCGGAAGAATGGGATAATACTTTTCTTCATAGGCCTCAACCAGCGTAAACAGCACCTCAAAGTGATCTCCCTTTGGAGTGCTGGGTTTTGCACCCCACAACCTCATTGACCTGCCCGGTGTTGAGGTAGTGAAAATGATACTGGGTGGGACTATTCTTCTGGTTAGTTGTTATTGATGACAACGAGAAAACGCTAGGGCTTGTGGATAGCACATTACGAAGTTTGGTTCTACAAAAGGTAGATTAAAGTTAAAAAGAGCTGCCCAAATGGCAGTTTTTTTAGATCCTATGTTACTACATACGCTTGGCAATAGGCCGGGGGAGATTGGCCTTCGGCCAACTCTCAGCCCAGCACACTAAACTTGATCGTAAGATTGAGAAGCCGTCGGGCTTTCAATTTTTGCGTGTGCCACGAAACCTGATATCATACGAACGAGGAGGTGAAAAGATGACTATCAAACTAACATTGGTGGCAATTGTCATAATCGTCCTGGCTGGGCTGGCGTTTAGCCTGTGGGCCTACCCGCGGCTGCCTGAGATGGCGCCTTCTCACTGGAACGCTGCCGGCGAAGTGGACGATACCATGCGACGCGAAATCCTCGTGGTCTTGATGCCTGCGCTGACGCTGGTGATCGGTCTCCTGCTGCTTTACATTCCCTACATCGACCCGCTGCGTGCCAACGTAGAGCGCTTTCGCGGTGCGTTGAACTGGTTCATCGCTGGGGTATGCGTCTTCTTCCTCTTCATCCACGTAGCGACCATCCTCGCGGGCCTTGGCATCAACTTCAACATGACCTACCTGCTGATTCCCGCAGCAAGCCTGGTGATGCTGGGGATTGGCTTTGTACTCGATAAAACTAAACCCAACTGGTTCATGGGAATCCGCACGCCGTGGACGCTGACCAGCCCTACCGTATGGGAAAAGACTCATTGCCTGGGTGGTCTTTTGTTTAAGTTAGGCGCGGCCGTGATGTTGGTTGGCCTGTTGATTCCCCCAGAAGCGGCGTTTTTGCTCATCATCGGCGTGATTCTTGTCATTACCATCTCGACAATTTTGTATTCGTACTTTGCCTACCGAGCCGAACAGACGTCATAAGATCCAGCCTGCTGGTTTATGAGGAGAAGCGTCATCCTGCACCGCCTTTGCCACCTGATCCGCGCTGACTTTATCGAACGTACACGGCGCAACAGCTTCATCATCGTCGTCGCCATGACGGTCTACATCAGCTATTCGTTCGTTCCGCCGGCAGGGTCTGACTTTGTGTCTGTTGCTCTGGAGCGCTGGCGCGGTGTGTATAACTCAGCCTGGCTGGGGATAATGTTTGGCCTGTTTGCCTCACTGATCCTATCCCTGTTTGCCTTTTACCTGGTCAAAGATACGATCGAACGCGACAGGCACACCCGCGTCGGGCAGATCATCGCCGCCACCCCGGTCAGCAAACTGTACTATGTGCTGGGGAAATGGCTCAGCAATCTGGTGCTGCTGTCGGCGATTCTTGGGATTCTAACCATGATGGCGCTTGCAATGCAGCTGGTGAGCGAAGAAGATCGCAGTATCGACCTCCTTGCCCTGGTTGCCCCCATCTGGTTGATGGGCTTTCCGGTGATGGCGCTGGTCGCTGCGCTGGCTGTACTGTTTGAGAGCATCCCGCTGTTGAGCGGCGGGTTCGGTAATGTGGTGTACTTCATTACCTGGATTTTCGCCCTAACCTTTCTGATCACTGCGATGGGTGGAGACGCAAACATTATCCATCAGGTGAATGATGTCTTTGGGATATCCCGACCCATCGCAGCGATCCAGGCGCAGATCATCGCCCTCGATCCGGGACGCACGCCGCCACGTCCATCGCAAGATTGGCATTCTAGCCTTCCCGGTTTTCGATCCTACCCATCATCAGCTGCTCTGGTTGGTGATCTCGCGCCAGGGACCGGGCAAGAAGCCCTGGTATTTGCTCACTTCCGAACCCGTCCACACCGCTGAACAAGCCTTTCAAATTATCCGCATCTATGCCCGTCGCTGGCAGATCGAGATGGCGCTGCGCTTTGAGAAGAGTGAAATGGGTCTGGAAAGCCTGCGCGCTTTTTCCTGGGAGGTGCGCCAGCGCCTCTTCCTGATGCAACTGTTGGTGCATGCTTTCCTGCTGCGCTCCCTCAGCCCGGACTTTGCCGCCCTACGTAGCTACTTGCTCAACCGCTGGTGTCATCGAAATGGTGAGCGGAGCCATCAGGTGCAGGCTCCGCTCTATCGCTTGCGTTTCGCGCTGGCCGTTCTTTGGCTGCGCTTCCCACCCCCACTGCTCGCCTAAATTAGGGATGGCTCATGTTTGGGTTTAAGTTCATTTTTTGCCAGTATTTTATTCCAACCAATCTAGTATTTCACGAATATCTTTGACAAATCCTGTTTGGTTTCAGATCGCCGGAGCGAACCAATGGATAATCGTCACACCCGCGATAATGTATCCCTCCCCAACGTCCTGCCAGATATAAACGTTGCAGTTGCAGGTCATCCATCATCTTGTGCCGCAAAGGCGTGGTCATTGCTGTACCTCCTGTAAGTGAAAAGGAATTTCGCTTACAAGCAATATAGCAACAACCCACCCTATCCGTTTTCATTCACCTATACCTCTGTCTGGGTTTTTTCTCTGCGCGTAGCGCTTGGTCCAATAGTAGCGTAGAATATTTTCTGTAAATTCCAGCACCTTAAAAAGTGTAGGTCAGATTATCCTTAAGGTTACCACACCACAAAGGAGACACCATGACCTACAACCATAATTCTACTCTACCTGAGGA